>JANMKK010000221.1:0-6223 GCA_031372005.1 Rubrivivax sp. | reverse complement strand
GTGCCGCCGGCTTGCACGACTTGCACGGCATGCACGGCGTGCAAGGTGCTGGCCAGCCGCACCGCGACGGCACCGCCGAGCGAATGGCCAAAGATGACGCGCCGCGCCGGGTCGGGCTGCAGGCGCTGCATTTCAGCCCAGGCCACGCGCGCATCGGCGGTGATGGTTTCTTCGTTGGGCACCACCACCGTGCTGTCGCCCCAACCGCGGTAGTCCACGGCAACGACCGAGTAGCCCGCTTCGCGCAGCGCGTCGATCTTCGACAGGTTCAGGTACAGATTGCGGAAGGTGCCGTGCAGGTACAGCAGGGTGGGGGCATTGGGGTTGGCATGCGGCAACCACCACAGCGCAAGTTGATCGGGCTGGGCCGGCCGCGTCGGGTTGGCAGCGGGCGCCGATTGCGCGGATGGCATCGCAACGAGCCAGCGCACATCGCCAGGCCGGAACAGCACGCTGTCGTCAGTCAGCCCCGCAGGCCGGCCGGGTGTGGGGCGCAGCGCAAGCTGGCTCTGCTTGGCGCTGAGCCAGGCGCAGCCGCTCAGCAGGGGGCCCAGGGACAGGCACAGCGCGAACAACAGCACGCTGCGGCCCGTGCGCACGGCGGCCGCGCAGCGTGCCCACGCAGAACCCGCATCCGCTGCTGCGACAATCGCCACCATGAAGCGCCCTTTCACCAGCCCCGCCGGGGCCCTTTTTTTGTCTGCCTGCTGCAGCCTGACCTCTGCAGCAGAACCCATCAGCGCCAGCCCCGCGGGACCCGGTCTCATCGCCCGGTCGTGGGCGAGTGTGACCGATGCCGATGCCTGGCAAGGCGACGGCCACTGGCGCGTTGCACTGGCGCCTTATGCCCACCATTTCCGCTACAGCGACGAACACCGCTACGTCTGGGCCCTGGGCATCGAACGCCAACGTCCCGACAACTGGCTGGCCGGCTTTTCGTACTTCCGCAATTCCTTCGGCCAGCCCAGCGCCTACGCCTACATCGGCCACCGCAGCACCGAACTCTTCGGCATCGAGCCGCTGTACTTTCAGTGGTCGGCTGGCGTGCTGTACGGCTACCGCGGCAAGTTCAAGAGCAAGGTGGCGCTCAACGTCAACGGCTTTGCGCCCGGCGCACTGGTCGGACTGGGCTGGCAGTTCAACAAGCAGTCGGCCGTCACCCTGCACATGCTGGGTGACGCAGCGCTGATGCTGCAGCTGTCGCACGACTTCCGATAGGCTGCAGGGCACGCGCAAACAAGCAATCTCGGCGGCCTACTTCTTCAGCGGCGGCAGGATGTTCAGTTCGGCCTTGGCCGGCAGCATCGCGTCAGTCCACACCGCATTCGGATCGACACGCGTCTTGGTGGCGAAGGCGTCCGACACCTGCGACGCCATCAGCGCCAGGCGCCCTGGCACCACGACACCGAAGCCTTCGGCGCGCGCGTCAGGACTGGCGACGACAGCATCAATCGCCATCCGCAAACGGCGCTTTTCCAGGTCGACGTTGATGATGCCGTCACGCGCCTTGACATAGTCGATGGCCGGGTCGGGGTTGGCCATCACGTCCTTGGCACCCTTGAGGAAGGCGCTGAGGAATGCCTTCACCGCAGCCGGGTTCTCTTTCAGCATCTTGGGCGTGGCGATGATGACGTTGCCGTAGAGCTTGACGCCATAGGCAGGAAACGGCAGCACGACGACGTCTTCGGCCTTCACGCCACGGGCTTCCAGGTTCAAGAGCGACGTGAAGCTGAAGCCCGTGATGGCGTCGATGTCGCCGCGCACCAGCATCGTTTCCCGCAGCGGCGGGTCCATGCTGGTCCAGCTGTAGCCGCTCAGGTTGTTGGCCTTGGCGAATATCGGGAAGGCCTTGCGGCCGGCGTCAAAGCCGGGGGCGCCGATCTTCCTGCCGTTCAGGTCCGACGGCTTCGTGATGCCGCTCTTCTTGAGCGCCAGCACGGCGGCGGGCGTGTTGTTGTAGACCATCATCACCGCAACAGGTTTGTTGGGCGCATCTGGGTTGTTGGCGTGGAATTCCATCAGCGCGGCCAGGTCTGCAAAGCCCATGTCGTAGCTGCCGCTGGCCACCCGCGTCACGGTGCCGCCACTGCCGTTGCCGGCGTCGATGGTCACGTCCAGGCCGGCCGCCTTGTAGTAGCCCTTGGCGGTGGATGCCAGGAACAATGCGGCCGGGCCTTCAAAGCGCCAGTCGAGCTGGAACTTGATGGGTGTGGGGGCCTGTGCCAGCGCTGGTAGGGCCGACAGTGCCGACAGTGCCATAAAGCCGGCGGCGGCCAGCAAGGTGCGGCGCTTGAAGGTGTGGAACAGCGTGGTCATCAAAGGCTCCAGGGTGGGTCGGGTGGGGTCAGGCGGTGTGCGACAAATTTTGCAAGTTCCGTGCTCGGGTCCTGCTCGGTGCTTGCACCAACGCGCAGCACCACGCCTCAGCGCGGGGCGTCAACGTTGAAGCAAATCAAACAGGGTGCGCGCGATGACTTTGGTGGCGCCGCGCAGGTCGGTGAGCAGCAGGTGCTCATCAGCCCGTTTGGCGTTGCTTTCCAGCACGGTGCGCGGCCCGGCGCCATAGATGACCGCCGGCACGCCGTGGGCGGCGTACAGCCGAACGTCGGTGTACAGCGGTGTGCCCGACGTGGGGATGGCTTCGCCAAACACCGCTGCCCCGTGCTTCTGGATGGCGGCCACCAGCGGCGCGTTGCCGGCTAGCGGCTTGAGCGGCCCAGCCATCAAGAGGCGCTTGATCTCGACCCGCACCCCGTGGCACTGTGCCACCGTGCTGTCGATGAGCTTGCGCACTTCGGCTTCGACTTCGGCGCCGTCTTCTTCGGGGATAAAACGGCGGTCGATCTTGAGCACCACCTTGCCCGGCACCACATTCGTGTTGCTGCCGCCTTCGATGCGGCCGACGTTCAGGTAAGGGTGCGTGATGCCACTCACTTTGGATGTGCGCTTTCGCAGCACGCCGTTGTAGGCGTACAGCGCCGTCAGCAGCTGGTTGGCGGCCTGCAACGCGTCGATGCCGGTGTGCGGATAGGCCGCGTGCGACGCCAGGCCGTGCAGCGTGACTTCCATCTGCAGGCAGCCGTTGTGCGCCGTCACCACCTGGTAGCTGAAGCCGGCTGCAATCAGCAGGTCTGGGTGCGTCAGCTTGTTGTTCAGCAGCCAGCCGGGGCCGAGTTCGCCGCCGAATTCTTCGTCGTAGGTGAAGTGCAATTCCACCGCACCTTGCAGCGGCACACCCAGCGCTTCAACCGCGCGCAGCGCAAAGGTGTAGGTGGCGAAGTCGCTCTTGCTGACCGCCGAGGCGCGGCCGTAGAGCTTGCCGTCCACCACCTCGCCCGAGTAGGGCCCGTGAAACCAACCCTCGCCGGGCGGCACCACATCGCCGTGGGCATTGAGCGCAATGGTCTTGCCGCCTGTCTCGCCAACCTTGCCAAAGCGCTTGCGCACGATCAGGTTGGTGATGGACTGCAGCCCGTATTCCTGCAGCGCCCAGGCCGGCACCGGGTGTTTTTCAGCCTGCAAGCCCATCAGCGCCAGCAGCTCGGCGGTGCTGTCGGCATGCGGCGCGTTGTTGCCGGGTGGGGTGTCGGTGGGTATCTGCACCAGCGCCTGCAGGAAGCGCACTTCTTCGTCGAAGTGCTGGTCGATCCAGGCGTCGAGCTGTTCGTAGTCGTTCATGGGTAACTCATTCCAGCGCCAGGCCTTCCAGCAGATTCGCGAACGCCGCGACACACAGTTCGGTGTCGTCAGCCGTGATGGTCTCGAGCGGGTTGTGGCTGATGCCCGAATTGCCGCCGCGCAGGAAAAGCATCGCCTGCGGCATCACCTCGTGCAGCTTCATCGCGTCGTGGCCGGCGCCGCTGGGCATGCAGAACACCGGCACGCCCAGTGCTTTTACGGCATGTTCCCAGCGCCGCTGCCAGGCCGGCGCACTGGGCGCAGCGCTGGCGGCCAGGGTCTGCTCCAGCGTGAAGCTGACGCCGCGTTCATCGGCGATGCGCTGCAGCTCAGCGCGCACATCGGTGCCCAATGCGTCGCGCGCAACATTGGTGGTGGCGCGCAGGTCCAGACTGAACTGGCAGCGGCCGGGCACGACATTGATGGACCCGGCCGGCACCTGCAGCATGCCCACCGTGCCCACCACGTCGGGCACGGCAGCAGCGCGCTTTTCAACATACAGCGCCAGCTCGGCCACAGCACACGCCGCGTCGCGGCGGCGGTCCATTGGCGTGGTGCCTGCGTGGCAGGACACGCCCTGCACTTCACCGACGTAGCGCAGGCTGCCGTTGATGGAGGTGACCACGCCCAGCGGCAGGTCCCGTTCATTCAGCACCGGGCCTTGTTCGATGTGGACTTCGACAAAACCGAGGTACTGCGACGGGTCACGCTTCTCGGTGGCTATTCGCTCAAGCGTGCCCGGCAGAGAAGCGGCGCGCATGGCGTCCTGCATGCGGATGCCGTCCACGTCCTGCTGGTCCAGCCAGGCCGGGTTGAAGTCGCCCGTCAATGCGCCTGAGCCCAGAAAGGTGGCCTTGTAGCGCTGCCCTTCTTCTTCGGCGAAGGCCACCACCTCGATGCCGAAAGGCAGGCGCCGGCCCTGGCGGGACAACTCGGCCACCACCGCCATCGGCACCAGGATGCCCAGGCGGCCGTCGTACTTGCCGCCGTTGCGGACGGTGTCGTAGTGGCTGCCGGTGAGCAGGCGTTTGGCGGTTTGATCAGCGCCGTGACGGATGCCATGAAAGACGCCGACGACATTGCCGACAGCGTCAAGGCGCACCTCGTCAAAACCCACATCCTGCATCCACGTGCGCAGCTGTTTCGCCACAGCCTGGTGCGCGTCGGTCAGGTAAGTCACCGTCAGCTGGCCAATTTCCTTGAAGCCAGCGTCGCTGTGCACCGCAAGCAGCTCGGCCCAGTCCCACACGCGCTGGCCTTGGGTGGGCGTGGCGCAGAATTTGTCGTTGAGCCGAATCTCTGCGATGCGGTGGATGTTGCGCAGGCTCTCGGCAAATTCAAAGTCGGCGTGGCCGGCCAGGCGGCGCTCGAAAGTGGCGATGATTTCCGCGCGCGTCAGCCCCAAGCCGCGCGGCCCGCGCACGGCCAGGATGAAGGGCCAGCCGAACTTGGCGTTGTAGTCGGCGTTGAGCTTCTGGATGTGGGCAAACTCTGCCGGCGTGCAGTCGGTCAGACCCGCCTTGCCTTGTTCATTCGTGCTTTCCGCAGTGAGGCTCTGGCTGACCATCGCCTTGCCGGCCAGTTCGGGGTGGGCGCGGATCAGCTTGAGTTGCTGTTCATGCCCGATGACGCGCACGCTGGCCACCAGCGCCGCTTTCAGCGCCGCCAGGCTCGTGAAGGGGCGCTGCTGAACGGCGCCTTCCGCGACCCATGGCGAATGTTCGTACGTGCCGTCCAGCAGCGCCACGAATTCCTTGGCGCTGGCGGCATTGAGTTGTTCAAGCGTGACCATGGCTGTGCTCCTTCAACGCCAGATGAAAGCCGTGGCCGGATCAAAAGGATGCACCGCTTTCCAGTGCCGCGCGATGTCGATGCGCCTGCAGACCCATACCTTGTCGTGCCGGGCGACATGGTCCAGAAAACGCTGCAACGATCCGATGCGCCCCGGCTTGCCCAGCAGCCTGCAGTGCATGCCGATGCTCATCATCTTGGGCGCGTTCAAGCCGTCCGGGTCGCCTTCTGCATACAGCGCATCAAAGCTGTCGCGCAGGTAGGTGAAGAAGTGGTCGCCGGTGTTGAAACCCTGCGCCTGCACGAAGCGCATGTCGTTGGTGTCCAGCGAATACGGCAGCACCAGGTGCGGTGCCAGCGTGCCGTCGGTCTTTTGCACCTGCAGCCAGAAGGGCAGGTCGTCGCCGTAGTAGTCGCTGTCGTAGTCGTAGCCGCCCTGATCGACCACCAGGCGGCGGGTGTTGGGGCTGTCGCGGCCGGTGTACCAGCCGGTGGCGGCAGCGCCGCCCGTCAGTTCATGCAGCAGGTGGGTGGCGACGCCGATGTGCTCGCGTTCGGTGGCTTCGGGCATGTGCTGGTGATGCGTCCAGCGCAGGCCGTGGTTGGCGATTTCGTCGCCGCGCGCCGCGAAGGTGGCCAGCAGTTCGGGGTAGCGTTGCAGCGCTGTCACCACGGCAAACACGGTCAGTGGCAGTTGACGTTGGTCGAATTCGCGCAGGATGCGCCAGACGCCGGCGCGCGAGCCGTATTCGTA
>JANMKK010000180.1:0-5112 GCA_031372005.1 Rubrivivax sp. | reverse complement strand
GCATGGACACCGAACAAATCAACGCTGTTGGCACGCTGCTCGCCGACCTGAGCGAACGCACCGAGCAGCTCCGGGGGTATCTTTGACTACGACCGCAAATCCCTGCGACTGAACGAAGTCAACGCCGCGCTGGAAAACCCCGCAGTCTGGAACGACCCCAAGCGCGCGCAAGAACTGGGGCGCGAAAAGAAGTTGCTGGAAACCGTGGTCGGCACCATCGACCATCTGGCCAGCAACTTGTCCGACAACGGCGAACTCTTCGAGATGAGCAAGGCCGACGGCGACGAAGCCGCAGTGCGCACGATTGACGCCGAAGCGCAGGCGCTGCGCCTGACCGTGGAACAGCTCGAGTTCCGCCGCATGTTCAGCAACAGCGCCGACCCGCTGAACTGCTTTGTCGACATCCAGGCCGGCGCCGGTGGCACCGAGGCCTGCGACTGGGCCGGCATGCTGCTGCGACAGTACCTGAAGTACGCAGAACGCAAAGGCTTCACGGCCACGCTGGAAGACGAAACGCCGGGGGAGGTGGCGGGCATCAAGAGCGCCACCATCAAGATCGAAGGCGACTACGCCTTTGGCCACCTGCGCACGGAAACGGGTGTTCACCGGCTGGTGCGCAAGAGCCCTTTCGACAGCGCGGGCGGGCGCCATACGAGTTTTGCGTCGCTGTTCGTCTACCCCGAGATCGACGACTCGATCGAGATCGACATCAACCCCTCGGACGTGCGCACCGACACCTTCCGCGCGTCGGGCGCGGGCGGCCAGCACATCAACAAGACCGATTCGGCGGTGCGGCTGACGCACATCCCCACCGGCATCGTGGTGCAGTGCCAGGACGGCCGCAGCCAGCACAGCAACCGCGACGTGGCCTGGAAGCGGTTGCGTTCGCGCCTGTACGACCATGAACTGCGCAAGCGCCAGGAAGAGCAGCAGAAGCTGGAAGACACCAAGACCGACGTCGGCTGGGGCCACCAGATTCGCAGTTATGTGCTGGATAACAGCCGCATCAAGGACCTGCGCACCAACGTGGAAATCAGCAACACGCAGAAGGTGCTGGACGGCGACCTCGACGTCTTCATCACCGCCAGCCTAAAACAAGGGCTGTAGGCCTGGGCTGTCCAACACCTACCGCGGCGCGCGCTGCGACAGCACAACCGGAGACAACACGCCATGCGTGAAGCCAGCACGACCCCCGTGCGCCGCGAGGCCTATGCGGCCCCGGCGTTTTTCATCCGCAGCGTTGAACTGACATTTGACCTGGACCCGGCGAAGACCATCGTCGCCAGCAAACTGCGGGTCGAACGCAACCCGCAACAGATTGGCCAGCCGCTGCGCCTGCACGGCGAAGGCCTGACGCTGCTGCGGGTGCAGGCCGACGGCGTCAGCGTGTCCTTCCGCCACGAGGCGGGTGACCTCGTCATCGACAACCCGCCGGAGGGCGACAGCTTCACGCTGGACATCCGCAACACCTGCGCACCCGAGAAGAACACCGAACTGTCGGGCCTTTACACCAGCGGTGGTGGCGACCGTCCGATGATGTGCACGCAATGCGAAGCCGAAGGCTTCCGCCGCATCACCTACTTTCTGGACCGGCCTGATGTGATGGCGGTCTATACCGTGCTGATCCGCGCCGACAAGGCGAAATACCCCGTGCTGCTGAGCAACGGCAACCTGCTGGAGCAGGGCCTGCTGGACAACGGCCGCCACTTTGCCAAGTGGCATGACCCTTTCCCGAAGCCGAGCTACCTCTTCGCCTTGGTGGCAGGCCAGCTGGTGGCGCGTGAGCAGCGCATCCGCACTCGCGCCGGGCGCGACCATCTGCTGCAAATTTACGTCCGCCCGGGCGACCTGGAAAAGACCGAGCACGCGATGAATTCGCTGGTGGCCAGCGTCATCTGGGACGAAGCGCGCTTCGGCCTGGCGCTGGACCTCGACCGTTTCATGGTGGTGGCGGTGGAGGACTACAACGGCGGCGCGATGGAGAACAAGGGCCTGAATATCTTCAACACGAAATATGTGCTGGCCAGCCCGGCAACGGCCACCGATGAAGACTTTGCGGCCATTGAAAGCGTCATTGCGCACGAGTACTTCCACAACTGGACGGGCAACCGCATTACCTGCCGCGACTGGTTTCAGCTGTCGCTGAAAGAAGGTCTCACGGTCTTTCGCGACCAGGAATTCAGCATGGACATGGCGGGTTCACCGTCGGCCCGTGCCGTCAAGCGCATTGAAGACGTGAAGCGCCTGCGCGCGATGCAGTTCCCCGAAGACGCCGGCCCCATGGCGCACCCGGTGCGGCCCGACAGCTACGTGGAGATCAACAATTTCTACACCGCCACGGTGTACGAAAAAGGTGCCGAGGTCGTGCGCATGATGCACACGCTGGTGGGCCGCGAAGGCTTCGCCAAAGGCATGGCGCTGTACTTTCAGCGCCATGACGGCCAAGCCGTCACCTGCGACGACTTTGCGCAGGCCATTGCCGACGCCAACCCGGCCAGCGCGCTGGCTGAAAAGTTGGAGACATTCAAACGCTGGTACGCGCAGGCCGGCACGCCGCGCGTCACGGCCAGCGGGCACTACGACGAAGCCGCGCGCCGCTACACGCTGACCTTGCGCCAGCACAGCGAGCCTTCGCCAGGCCAAGCCACGAAGCTGCCCTACCTCATCCCCGTTTCGGTAGGCTTGCTGCACAAGGATGGACGCGAGGCTGCGGCCGAGCGCCTGCTGGTGCTGGACAGCACCGAGCAAAGCTGGCACTTCGACGGCATCAACGCAACGCCCGTGCCTTCGCTGCTGCGCGGCTTCTCGGCGCCGGTTCAACTGGTGCAGACGGCCGAAGGTTTGAGCGATGCGGACCATCTGGTGCTGCTGGCCCACGACACCGACGCCTTCAACCGCTGGGAAGCCGGCCAGAGCCTGATGCTCAGCCGGCTGCTGGCGGCTGTGGCCTCTGGCCAGGCCCCGGTGCTGGACGATGCACTGCTGGCTGCGCTGCGCCAGACCTTGAACGACAGCACGCTGGACCCCGCCTTCAAGACCCTGGCGCTGACGCCGCCCAGCGAGCCCTGCATCGCAGAACGCCTGCAGGCCGCAGACCCGCAGCGCATCCACGCCGTGCGCGAACAGTGGCGTGCGTTGATGGCCGAGCGTTTGCACGCCGACTGGGCCGCGGCCTTTGACGCCCACACGGTCACGCAGGCCTACAGCCCGCAGCCCGCACAGGCGGGCCCACGTGCAATGTCCAATCTGGCGCTGCGCATGCTTTGCCTGCACGCCGTGCGCACGGGCGACGCGGTATGGCAAGGCCGCGCCTACCAGCGCTTCAAGGACGCCACCCACATGTCGGACCGCCTGGGTGCGCTGCAGGCCCTGGTGGAATCGCATTCGCTGCTGGCCGATGCGGCCATCACCCGCTTCCATGCGCTGGCGCAGGGCAACGCACTCGTGCTGGACAAGTGGTTTGCGCTGCAGGCGACTGCTCCCGAGCCGGTGCCTGGCGTCAGTCAAGGGCAGCCGGGCTCTGCGTTTGCCCGCGCCAAGGCGCTGCTGAACCACCCGGACTTTTCTGTTCGGAACCCGAACCGCGCGCGCAGCCTGCTGAACCAGCTGTTCACCGCCAACCCCGCCGCCTTCCACCGCGCCGATGCCGCAGGCTATGCGCTGTGGGCCGACAAGGTGCTGGAGATTGACGCCATCAACGGCCACGTCGCCGGGCGCATGGCGCGTGCGATGGACCGCTGGGCCTCACTGGCCGAACCCTATCGCAGCACGGCGCGCGAAGCCATCCAGCGCGTGGCCGCCAAGACTGACCTCAGCAGCGATGTGCGCGAGGTCGTCACGCGCGCGCTGGAGCAAGCATGAACCCAGGAACGAAACGCATCAGCCTGACGCAGTACCTCGTCGAGCAGCAGCGCGAACACGGGCGCATCCCCGCCCAGTTGCGCCTGCTGATCGAAGTGGTGGCGCGGGCCTGCAAACACATCGCCATCGCCGTCAACAAGGGCGCGCTCGGTGACGTGCTGGGCAGTGCCCACAGCGAAAACGTGCAGGGCGAAATCCAGAAGAAGCTCGACGTCATCAGCAATGAAGTGCTGATCGAAGCCAACGAATGGGGCGGCCACCTGGCGGCCATGGCCAGCGAAGAGATGGACTCGATCCACGTCGTGCCCAACCGCTACCCGCAAGGCGAATACCTGCTGCTGTTTGACCCGCTGGACGGCAGCAGCAACATCGACGTCAACGTCAGCATCGGCACCATCTTCAGCGTGCTGCGCAAGGTCGGCCATGCCCGCGGGGTGAGTGAAGATGACTTTCTGCAACCCGGCAAGCACCAGGCGGCTGCCGGCTACTGCGTCTATGGCCCGCAGAGCACACTCGTGCTGACGCTGGGCGACGGCGTGGCGCTTTTCACGCTGGACCGCGAGACGGGTTCCTGGGTGCTGACGCAGGCAGGCGTGCACATTCCGGAAGACACCAAAGAGTTCGCCATCAACATGTCCAACCAGCGCCACTGGGCGGCACCGGTGCGACAGTACATCGACGAATGCCTGGCCGGCAAGGAAGGCCCGCGTGGCAAGGACTTCAACATGCGCTGGGTCGCCAGCATGGTGGCCGACGTGCACCGAATCCTGTCACGCGGCGGTGTCTTTCTCTACCCCTGGGACCAGCGCGAGCCCGACAAGCCCGGCAAGCTGCGCCTGATGTACGAGGCGAATCCGATGGCCTTCATCGTTGAACAAGCCGGTGGCACCGCCACCAACGGGCGCGAACGCATCATGGACATCGTGCCCACCAAGCTGCACGAACGCGTGAGCGTGGTGCTGGGCTCGAAGAACGAAGTGCAGCGCGTCACCGACTACCACTTGGCAGCCAGTTAGCTGCAGGGCGACGGGCTTGAGCGCAAGGGGCTGCGGTTCAACGGGTCAGGTGATGAGCAGGGCCCGGAAGAGTCCACGTTTTCAGTTGTAAACGTGGCGGAAAGGGAGGGATTCGAACCCTCGGTACTGGAGACCAGTACACCGGATTTCGAGTCCGGCGCATTCGACCACTCTGCCACCTTTCCGGGGTACTGCTGCGTGTGGTCTCGCGTGAGCGAAGCCCTGCATTCTAGTG
>JANMKK010000165.1:0-45338 GCA_031372005.1 Rubrivivax sp. | reverse complement strand
GCAGAAGCGCCTGGGCTTTGTCACCCGCGAGCCCCGCTGGGCGGTGGCGCACAAGTACGCAGCGCAAGAGCAAGTGACGCGGCTGAACGGCATCGACATCCAGGTCGGCCGCACCGGCAAGCTCACGCCGGTGGCCAAGCTGGAGCCGGTGTTCGTCGGCGGCACCACGGTCAGCAACGCGACCCTGCACAACGTGTTTGAGCTGCGCCGCAAGCGCGTGCGCGTGGGTGACAGCGTCATCGTGCGCCGCGCCGGCGACGTGATCCCTGAAGTGGTGGGCCGCGTGCCTGGCGTGCGCACCGGTTATGTGCCCAATTTCCACATGCCGCGCGCATGCCCCGTTTGCGGCAGCAGCGTCAGCCGCGAAGTGGGGGGCATCGACCACCGTTGCAGCGGCGGCCTCTTCTGCGCCGCGCAGCGCAAGCAGGCGTTGCTGCACTTTGCAGGGCGGCGCGCGATGGACATCGAAGGCCTGGGCGACAAGCTGGTCGATCAGCTGGTGGACAGCGGCCTGATCCGCACGCTGCCCGAGCTGTACACGCTGAGCCTTGCCAAACTGTCAGCCCTCGACCGCATGGCCGACAAGAGCGCGGCCAACCTGCTGGCCGGGTTGGCCAGGAGCAAGACGACGACGCTGGCGCGTTTCTTGTACGCGCTGGGCGTTCGCCATGTCGGTGAAACGACCGCCAAAGACCTGGCACGCCACTTTGGTGGCATCAACCGGCTGATGAACGCCACGCTGGACCAATTGCTGGAAGTCAATGACGTTGGCCCCGTGGTGGCGCAGAGCCTGCGCACCTTCTTCGACCAGGCGCATAACCTTGACGTGGTGGAGCAACTGCGCGCAGCGGGCATCACCTGGCCTGAACACGACGGCACCGCCAGCGCCGAGCCCTTGCCGCTGGCCGGCCAGACCTTCGTGCTCACCGGCACGCTGCCGGTGCTGACGCGCGACGAGGCCAAGGCGCTGATCGAAGCGGCGGGCGGCAAGGTGGCGGGCTCGGTCAGCAAGAAGACGCACTTCGTGGTGGCCGGTGAAGAAGCGGGCAGCAAGCTCGACAAGGCGCGTGAACTGGGCGTCACCGTGCTGGATGAAGCAGGCCTGCGTGCGCTGCTGGCCACGCATGCAGCCTGAAGCCGTGCGCCGCATCGCCGTGCTGGGCGGCGAGTCCAGCGGCAAGACCACGCTGGCGCGCGCGCTGGCAGCGCATCT
Organism: Rubrivivax sp.; assembly: GCA_031372005.1. Classification (GTDB taxonomy): domain Bacteria; phylum Pseudomonadota; class Gammaproteobacteria; order Burkholderiales; family Burkholderiaceae_C; genus Rubrivivax. The sequence continues at coordinate 44,125 of JANMKK010000165.1, read as the reverse complement.
GTGCACGGCATGGGTGCCCGAATACGGCCGCCAACGCTGGGAAGAGCTGCGCGAAACGTTGTCGGTGGATGAACTGGTGCGCGTGGCCCGCCGGCAAGTCGAATGGGAAGGCGAGCAGGCACTGCAGGCCCACGGCTGGCTGGTCTGCGACACCACGCCGCTGACGACGCTGCAGTACTGCCTGTTCGACCACGGCCTGGCGCCAGCCGAACTGCATGCGCTGGCGCGGCGCCCCTACGACATCAGCGTCGTCTGCCTGCCCGACTTTGACTTCGTGCAGGACGGCTGCCGCCGTGACGACCACTTTCGCGCCCAACAGCACGCCTGGACCCTGTCGCAACTGGCAGCCCTGGGCGTAATTCCATTGCTGGCCAGCGGCCCGGCACCCGCGCGGCTGGCGCAGGTGCTGGCGCGCATCGACGGCCCACCCCTTCCTGTCAACAACATGAGCCCGCCATGACCGTGCACGAAATCCTGAAGATGGGCGACCCCCGCCTCCTGCGCGTCGCGCAACCGGTGCGCGAATTCGACACACCCGAGCTGCACGCGCTGATCGCCGACATGTTCGACACCATGGAAGCCGCACGCGGCGCCGGCCTGGCGGCGCCGCAGATCGGCATCGACCTGCAGCTGGTGATCTTCGGCTTCACGCGCAACCAGCGCTACCCCGACCGCCCTGCCGTGCCCAGCACCGTGCTGCTGAACCCCGTGATCACGCCGCTGTCGGACGAGATGGTGGAAGGCTGGGAAGGTTGCCTGTCGGTGCCGGGGCTGCGCGGCAAGGTGCCGCGCCACGCGCGCATCCGCTACTCTGGCCAGGACCCGCAAGGCCAGACGATCGAACGCGAAGTCGACGGCTTCCACGCCGTGGTGGTGCAGCACGAATGCGACCACCTCATCGGCCGCCTGTACCCCACCCGCATGACCGACCTGACGCAGCTGGGCTACACCAGCGTGCTGTTTCCGGAGCTGGTGGACACGGATGACGACTGAGGCCTGACGCTGAATGGCTGACGACTGACGCCGCACCGGTTTCAAGTCCACAGACACGGTCCTTTACACGGGCGCTGGTCAGCCCGGCAAGCGTCGAGCGCGTTCAGCAGACATGAGCAGCCCCCAACTCCTGCCGCGTGCCCGAGCCTGGCTCGCGCACACCCTCTTGATCCTTGTGGCCCTTGGCGCGTCCAGCGCCTGGGCGCAGCAAGACCCCCCGGGGCGGGTCGGCCGCCTGGCCAACCTGCAGGGCAGTGTGTCGACTTTCGACAACGAACAAGGCACCTGGGGCGAGGCCGAACGCAACCGCCCGCTGACCAGCGGCGACCGCCTGTCCACCGGTCCGCAAGGCCGCGCCGAGGTCCGCATCGGCTCCACCGTTCTGCGCCTGGCAGGCGCTTCGGAACTGGAAGTGCTGCGCCTGGACGATGAACGCATGAGCTTCCAGCTGCACACCGGCAGCTTGGCCGTGCGGGTGCGCACAGGCGAAGCCGCCGCCGACATAGACCTCGTCACGCCGGAAGTGCGCCTGCGCCCCGAACGCGCCGGCCACTACCGCATCGACCGCGTGGACGACAGCACGCAGGCCGGCGTGCTGCGGGGCACGCTGCGCATCGACGACGCCGCAGGCTTCATCCTCGAAACCGGCCAGCGCGCTGAACTGTGGCGTGAAGGCCGCGATGGCCGTGACAGCCGCTCACAGCGCAACCTGCGTTTCGCCTGGACCAGCCTGCCGAACGACGCCTTGGCAGAGTGGGTGGCGCGGGAAGACAACCGTGACGAACGCAGCGCCTCGTCACGCTATGTTTCACCGGAGATGACCGGTGCCGAGGACCTGGACCGCAACGGCCGCTGGGAACGCCACACCGAATACGGCGCCATCTGGTACCCCGTGGAAGTGCGCGCCGATTGGGCGCCTTACCGCAATGGCCGCTGGGCTTGGGTGCAACCCTGGGGCTGGACCTGGGTCGATGAAGCCCCATGGGGCTTTGCGCCCTTCCACTACGGCCGCTGGGTCAGCGTCAGCGGGCGCTGGGGCTGGTGCCCGGGCGACTACGTGGCGCGGCCCGTCTATGCACCGGCACTGGTGGCCTGGGTGGGCGGCGCGCACGTGGGCGTGTCCGTCAGCATCGGCGGCCCCAACGTCGGCTGGGTGCCCTTGGCGCCGCGCGAGTGGTACACGCCTTACTACAGGCACACGCCGGTGTACGTCGAACGTGTGAACCCGCACCCGCCCGGTGGCCGCGGCCCGCAGTGGCAGCGCCCACCGCAGGTGCCCACGGGCCCGGTGATGTACACGAACCAGGGCGTCCCGGGCGCGGTGACGGTGGTGCCGCGTGACGTGCTGCTGCGGCGCCAACCGGTGAGCCGCGCGGTGGTGGAGATCAACGTCGGCGGTGGCGGTGGGTCGCGCGAAGGTCAGCGCGACGGGCAACGCGACAGTCAGCGCGACAGGCAGCGCGACGGCCAGCGCGACAGTCAGCGAGACGGCCAGCGCGGCCCGTCGTTGCCGCTGCTGCAAATGCCGCCACCCGAACGCGAAGGCCGCGGCCCGCGTGTCGTCCCGGTGCCCGGCGGTGCCCAACCCGGACAAGGCCCCGTGATCGACTTGCGCCGTGAAAGGCCGCAGCCCCCAGCCGCAGCGCCAGTGGCGGCGCCGGTCGTGCAACCCGCCCCGCCAAGCCAGCCCGTGCAGCAAGGCCCACGAGGCCCTGACCGGGAAAGGGATCGCGACCGAGGGCGCGACCGCGACCGCGAGCGCGGAGGCCGCAACGACCGGGGTGACCGCGAAGCGGTAATCCCTGCCCGTCCCATGACCAGCCCGGCGGCACAGCCGTCGCCAGCTGCAGCGGCTGCGCCGGCTGCGCCGGCTGCACCACCGCTGGCTGCCGCGCCCGCGCGGCCCGCACCCGGTCCGACGCCGCAAGTCGCACCCGCTGCGCCGCCGCCCGCTGCCGCGCCCGCGCAGCCGCGCCAGGCGCCCATGTCGGCGCCAGACCGGGCCCGTGAGCGCGAAGCCCAGAGTGAGCGAGAACGTGCCCGCGAACAGGCCAAGGAAGAAGACCGCAAGCGCGGCCCCGAAACCCGCGGCCTGCAGCGCGAGCGCGAAAACCAGCGCTGAAGTCTTGGCTTCGTGAGGCTTGCTGACGCTTGCTGACGCTCGTTTACGCCGCTGTCATTTCAGCTGCGGCCGCAGCAGTGGCCGCAGCACCGGCCACACATTGGCCAGCATCGTCGGGTGTGCAGCAGCTTTCGGGTGGATGCGGTCGGCCTGGAACAATTCATCCGCATGGGGCGCATCGGCCACGCCGGCCAGCAGAAATGGCACCAGAGCCGCGCCCTGCGCGCGCGCCACCGTGCCGAACAGCGCCGTGAAGCTTTCGCCGTAAGCGCGCCCGTAGTTGGGCGGCACCGCCATGCCCACCACCAGCACCTGCGCGCCAGCGGCCTTGGCGGCAAGGGTCATCTCGCTCAGGTTGGCCTGCGTCATTGCCAGCGGCAGCCCGCGCAGCGCGTCGTTGCCACCCAGTTCAAGAATCACCACGCCCGGCTTGTGTTCTTTCAAGAGCGCCGGCAGGCGTGACCGCCCACCCGACGTGGTGTCACCGCTGATGCTGGCGTTGACCACCTGCCAGGGCAACTTCTCCGTCGCCAGCTTCTTGTCCAGCAGCGCCACCCAGCCCTGGCCGCGCACCAGGCCATATTCAGCCGACAGGCTGTCGCCCACCACCAGCAGCTTGGCCTTTGCGCCCTGGGCCCGTGCGGGCGCGGCGGCGGCGGCTGCGGCGCCCGAACAGAGCACGCTACAGTGCGCCAGCCACACGCGCCGCGACACAGAAAAAAGCTTGATGTCAGAACCTCTCATTGCCGTCCGCAAGGTCACCAAACAGGTGACCGATTCCACCGGGTCTCTGACCATTCTCCACGAGATCAACTTCGAGCTTGATGCCCGGGAATCGGTGGCCATCGTCGGTGCATCGGGCTCTGGCAAGAGCACGCTGCTGTCGATCTTGGCGGGGCTCGATACGCCCACCGCCGGCACCGTGGTCTTGGCCGGCACCGACATCTTCACGCTTGATGAAGATGCTCGCGCGGATCTGCGGTCGCGCCAGGTCGGCTTCGTGTTCCAGAGTTTTCAGCTGCTGGGCAACCTCACGGCGCTTGAAAACGTCATGCTGCCGCTGGAACTCAAAGGCCGCAACGACGCCCGCGCGGCGGCCACCGACATGCTGCGCCGCGTCGGTCTGGCCGAACGTCTGTCGCACTACCCGAAGGTGCTGTCGGGGGGTGAACAACAGCGCGTAGCGCTGGCGCGCGCCTTCGTCATGCAGCCTGCCCTGTTGCTGGCCGACGAGCCTACCGGCAGCCTGGACTTCGCAACGGGTGCGACGGTGATGGATCTGATGTTCGACATGAACCGGGAAGCCGGCACGACGCTGGTGCTGGTCACCCACGACCGCGAGATTGCGGCGCGCTGCCAACGGCAGTTGCGGATGGAGGCGGGGCGGTTGACGGAGGGTTGAGGAGCAAGGGTGACAGGCTTGAGGGCTTCTGGATCAACCCGCCAGCGCATCCAGCCGCCGGTGCATCAGCGCAAACCAAAGCGGCGGCACGCTTGCAAGAAAGAGGCATCCCGCATAGCCACTGGGCAACTGCGGGCCTGGCAACGCTTCGAGTTCCGGGTACGGCTTCCACGCGTGCATGTGGTGGTCTGAATGGCGCTGCAGATTGGCCACCGTGCAGTTGGTGAGCAGGTGGTCCGCGTTCCACGCGTGCATGACGCCAAAGGGTTCTGGCCGCGAGCCTTGCAGAGAACGCTGCAACCCGTAGTGTTCGATGTAGTTGATGGCCTCGAGCAAGAACACCGCGTAAGCGGACTGCACCAACCAGAACAGCAGCGCCAGCGGCCCGAGCCACAGGCCGATCGCACCTGCAGCCGCAAGCTGCGTCAGCGTCGCCCACAGCAGCACGCTGCGCGGCCAACCGCGACGCAACAGCGTCAACTGCGCCGCCTCAAGCCGCCAGGCGCTCAAGAAGCTACCGCCCAGAGTGCGCGGCAGAAAGCGCCACAAACTTTCACCGCGGCGGGCTGAAGCCGGGTCTTCAAACGTAGCAGCACGCGGGTGGTGGCCGCGGTAATGTTCAACCATGAAATGCGCGTAGCCGACGCTGCCCATCAGCAGCCAGCCCAGCACGCGGTCAAGCCGCGACCGCGAATGACCCAGCTCGTGCGCAAAGGTGATGCCCTGGCTGCCACTGACGCCGCCCACACCCACGCCCAGCGCAACAACCGCGGCCACGCCGTAGCCCTGCGTGCTGGCCAGCCAAAGTCCCCAGCCGATCAGCCCCGCCTGCAGCGGCACATGCACGCGGATGCAGGCGCGGTGCCAGGCGGTCGCTGCCGTGGCGGGCGGTGAATGGCGCAGCGCCGGCACGCGTTCAAGCAGTGCCATTCCCACCTGATAGCCCAACATCGCAGCCAGGGCGGCCCAGGGCGACAGCCAAGCCGCGGCGGCCACCCAAAGCGGCATGCACCAAGCCAGGGCAAAACGGTATTTAAACCAATCATTCATGGCCAGATGATGCCGCCCGGCGAAGCGGCGCCCCTCCGGGATAATCCCAAGCATGAACCCATTGTTGGCGCGCCTGCAGCCCTACCCTTTTGAACGCTGGCGCGAGCTTACCCAGGACATCGTGCCGCCTGCGCATCTGGCGCCCATCAGTCTGGGCATCGGCGAGCCCAAACATGCCACGCCGCCGTTCATCGAGGCCGCGTTGGTCAAGGCCTTTCCCGGCCTGTCGTCCTACCCCGCGACGCTGGGTGAAGCGGGTCTGCGCGACGCCATCTGCGGCTGGGTGCAGCGGCGCTACGGCGTGGCGCTGGACGCGGCCACGCAGGTGCTGCCGGTGACGGGCTCGCGCGAGGCGCTGTTTGCCTTTGCGCAGACCGTCATCGACCCCACGCGCGCCGGCGCCACGGTGGTGTGCCCGAACCCGATGTACCAGATTTACGAGGGTGCCGCGATCCTGGCCGGTGCACAGACCGCCTTTGTGCAAAGCGTGCCGGCCCGTCAGTTTGCAGCTGACTGGGCAGCGGTGGATGAAGCCACCTGGGCGCGAACGCAGCTGATTTACGTCTGCTCGCCCGGAAACCCGACGGGGGCGGTGATGCCCTTGTCGGAATGGCAGCAGCTCTTTGAGCTGAGTGACCGCCACGGCTTTGTCATTGCCAGCGACGAGTGTTACTCCGAGATCTACTTCCGCGACGAGCCGCCGCTCGGTTCGCTGCAAGCGGCCCGCAAGCTTGGCCGCCACGACTTCAAGAATCTGGTGGCCTTCACGAGCCTGTCCAAGCGCAGCAACGTGCCGGGGCTGCGGTCGGGCTTCGTGGCGGGTGACCGCGCGCTGCTGAAGGCCTTCCTGCTGTACCGCACCTATCACGGCAGCGCGATGAGCCCGATGGTGCAGCGGGCCAGCGCCGCAGCCTGGGCGGATGAGGCGCACGTGGTGGCCAACCGCGATCTCTACCGCGCCAAGTTTGCTCAGGTGATGCCGGTGCTGTCGAAGGTGCTGGACGTGTCGCTGCCCGACGCCGCGTTCTACCTCTGGGCTGCCGTGCCGGGCCAGACTGACGAAGTGAAATACGCCCGCGGCCTGCTCGCTCAATACAATGTCAATGTGCTGCCGGGCCGCCTGCTGGCCCGCGAAGTGCCTGGGCCCAACTCGCGTCTGAACCCAGGTCTGAAGCCAGGGTTGAACCCAGGTGCCGGGCGCATCCGCATGGCCCTGGTGGCACCGGTGGCTGAATGCCTGGAAGCCGCACACCGCATCGTCTCCTACACAGAAAGCCTTTCATGAGCGCCGACAAACTGCAGCACCTGATCGACATGGCCTGGGAAAGCCGGGCCGAGATTTCGGCCATCAACGCACCCGAAGTGCGCGATGCCGTTGAACGCGTCATCGCGGACCTCAACGCCGGCCGCCTGCGTGTGGCCGAGCGCAGGGGCGTCGGCGACTGGCACGTCAACCAGTGGGTCAAGAAGGCCGTGCTGCTGAGCTTCCGCCTGAACGACAACCAGATCATGCGGGCCGGCGACCTGGGCTTCTTCGACAAGGTGAAGACGAAGTTCGCGCACCTGAACGAAGCGCAGATGCGGGCCACCGGCGTGCGCGTGGTGCCGCCTGCGGTCGCGCGGCGCGGCAGCTACATTGCCAAGAACGTGGTGTTGATGCCCAGCTACGTCAACATCGGCGCCTATGTCGACGAAGGCACGATGGTCGACACCTGGGCCACGGTGGGTTCATGCGCGCAGATTGGCAAGAACGTGCACTTGAGTGGCGGTGTCGGCATCGGTGGCGTGCTGGAACCGCTGCAGGCCAACCCGACAATCATCGAGGACAACTGCTTCGTCGGCGCGCGCAGTGAGGTGGTGGAAGGTGTGATCGTCGAAGAGAACTCCGTCATCAGCATGGGTGTCTACATCGGCCAAAGCACCAAGATCTACGACCGCGCCACCGGCACGGTGAGCTATGGCCGCATCCCCGCAGGCAGCGTGGTGGTGTCGGGCAACCTGCCGTCGGCCGACGGCACGCACAGCCTGTACTGCGCGGTGATCGTCAAGAAGGTGGATGCGCAGACCCGCGCCAAGACCAGCATCAACGAACTCCTGCGCGCCTGAGCCGGCCGCGCAGCACGGGAGCAACCCAGATGGCCAACAACCTTGAGCGCGTGCTGCGCCTGATGGCGGAGAAGAGCGCCTCCGACGTCTACATGTCGGCCAACACGCCGATCCTGATCAAGATCCACGGCCAGATCCTGCAACTGTCGGACCAGTTGCTCACCACCAACCAAACGCGGCAGCTATTGGCCGAACTGCTGGCGCCGCAGCAGATGGAAGAACTGGAAGAGACTGGCGAGCTGAACGTGGGCATCAGCATTCCGCGCGTGGGCAGCTTTCGCTTGTCAGCCTTCAAGCAGCGCGGCTCGATTGCGGCCGTGTTCCGCTGCATCCCCTTCCTGATCCCGTCGCTGGATTCGCTGGGTGTGCCGCCGCTGATGAGCCAGATCATCACCGACAAGCGCGGCCTGATCCTGATGGTGGGCGCCACCGGCACGGGCAAGAGCACGACGCTGGCGTCGATGATCGAATGGCGCAACCAGCAGATGAGCGGGCACATCCTGACCATCGAAGACCCGATCGAATTCCTGTTCTCCAACAAGAAGAGCATCGTCAACCAGCGCGAAGTGGGCCGCGACACGCAGAGCCTGCAGATCGCGCTGAAGAACGCGCTGCGCCAGGCGCCCGACTGCATCTTGATCGGTGAAATCCGCGACCGTGAAACGATGAGTGCAGCGCTGTCATACGCACTGTCGGGCCACCTCGTGCTCAGCACGCTGCACGCCAACAACAGCTACCACGCCATGGGGCGGATCCTGTCCTTTTATGCGCCCGAAGCGCGACCCACGTTGCTGTCCGACTTGGCGGCGGGTTTGCGCGCCGTCGTCTCGCAGCGGCTGCTGCGGTCCAACGCCGGTGGCCGGGTGCCGGCGGTCGAGGTGCTGCTCAACACCAAGCTCATCTCAGAACTCATCGAGAAGGGCGACTTGTCGACCGTGAAAGAGGCGATGGAAAAGTCGCTGGCAGAAGGATCGCAGACCTTTGAGCAGGACATTGCACGCCTCATCAACGAAGGCATCGTCTCGCGCGACGAAGGCCTGTCGTATGCCGATTCGCCCACCAACCTCTTGTGGCGCCTGCAGAACGAACAGGCCCCGCTGTCGCGCGTGGCCGCGAAGAAGGACGAGCCCGACAACGCAATCTTCACCGAAGTGTCCATCGACGTGCGGCCTGAAGACAAGGGCTTGGGCGCTGCGCCGCCTTGGGCGAAGTTGAAGTGACGGCTGTTTCAGCGGCTGAACCGAACGCAGCGCTCCGGTTGGCCGAACAGCTCATCAAGTGCCGCTCACTCACCCCCGCTGACGACGGCTGCCAGGCCTTGCTCGCGCAACGTCTGACAGCCGTGGGTTTCGTCTGCGAAGCGCTGGACGCCGGCCCTGCCGCCGCGCGCGTCAGCAACCTGTGGGCGGTGCACCGCGCGCAGTCTGCTGACGCGCGAACCGGCCCGACGCTGGTGCTGGCCGGGCACACCGATGTCGTGCCGACCGGGCCGGTCGAACGCTGGGCCAGCGACCCCTTCGTGCCCACGCACCGCGCGGGTCGGCTGCACGGCCGGGGTGCCGCCGACATGAAGACCGCCGTCGCCGCCATGACCATCGCTGCCGAAGAATTCGTGCGCGCACAACCGTTGCATGCCGGCACCGTGGCGCTGCTGATCACGAGTGACGAAGAAGGCCCTTCGCTGCACGGCACGCTGCACGCGGTGCGGGTGTTGCAAGAGCGCGGTGTGGTGATCGACGGCTGCATCATCGGCGAGCCGACTTCCGTGGACCGCGTCGGCGACATGGTCAAGAACGGCCGCCGTGGCACGCTGTCGGCGCGGCTGGTGGTGAAGGGCATCCAGGGCCACGTCGCCTACCCGCAACTGGCGCGCAACCCGATCCATGACTTTGCGCCCGCCCTGGCTGAATTGACCACCACGCGCTGGGACGAAGGCAATGACTTCTTCCTGCCCACCAGTTGGCAGGTTAGCAACATGCACGCCGGCACCGGTGTGGGCAACGTCATCCCGGGCGAGCTGGTGGTGGATTGCAACTTTCGCTTCAGCACCGAAAGCACGGCCGCGTCGCTGCAAGCGCGTTTTGTGGCCTTGCTGCAGCGCCATGGCGTGCAACACGACGTCGCGTGGACACTGGGCGGCGAACCCTTTCTCACGCCGCCCGGCACACTGCATGCCGCGCTGGCCGGCGCCATCGAAGCGGAATTCGGCATCACGCCAGAACTCAGCACCACCGGCGGCACATCCGACGGTCGCTTCATCGCGCGCATCTGCCCGCAGGTGATGGAATTCGGTTTCAGCAACGAGAGCGCGCACAAGATCGACGAATGGGTGGAAGTGGCTGCCATTGAGCCACTGAAGAATACGTACCGGCGCACGCTGGAAGCCTTTCTGAAATGAGTTCTCTGCAATGAGCCTGCTGCCATGACGCTGATCGAACTGGTGGAGCGCTCTGCCGATCGCCTGCAAGCTGCGGGCGTGGCCTTTGGCCACGGCACCACGAATGCCTTTGACGAAGCCAGTTGGCTGGTGCTGTGGCGTCTGGGTCTGCCCTTGGACGAGCTGGACGAACATGCCAGTGAAGCGATAGCCGGTGCCGACGCCGCGCGCGCCGAAGCGTTGGTGGATGAACGCATCCGCAGCCGCCGCCCTGCCGCCTACCTGACCGGCGAAGCGTGGCTGCAAGGGGTGCCGTTCTACGTCGATGAACGCGTCATCGTGCCGCGCTCGCTGATTGCCGAACCGCTGGCCGATGGCACGCTGGACAGCTGGCTGTCCGAACGCACGCACCGCGTGCTCGACCTGTGCACCGGCAACGGCAGTCTGGCGGTCCTGGCCGCCATGGCCTGGCCCGATGTCAATGTGCAAGCCACCGATATCTCCTCTGGCGCACTGGCCGTGGCCGCGCGCAATGTGCACCGGCACGGTCTGGAAGGCCGCGTCAACCTGGTCCAGGGCGATGGCCTGGCGGCAGCACCCGGCCGCTATGACTTGATTTTGTGCAACCCACCCTACGTCAACCGCCGGTCGATGGCGCAACTGCCTGCCGAATTCCGCGCGGAGCCTGCGCTGGCGCTGGACGGCAATGCCCATGGTGGCACCGACGGCATGGACTTCATCCGCCGCTTGATGAAGGACGTGCGCGCCTACCTGTCCGACCATGGCGTTCTGGTGCTGGAAATCGGCCACGAACGTGCGCACTTCGACGCCGCCTTTCCACGCTTGCCGGTGGTGGGCCTTCCCACCAGTGCCGGCGACGACCAGGTGCTTCTCATTGAAGCCAGGTCTCTTTCTTGATTTCTCTCTCATGATCTCTCTGAAAAACATCACCCTTCGCCGCGGCACCAAAGTCGTGCTGCAAGGCGCCAACGTCACCTTGCAGACCGGTGAAAAAGTCGGCCTCATCGGCCGCAACGGCGCCGGCAAATCCAGTCTCTTTGCGCTGTTGACCGATCGCCTGCACGCCGACACCGGCGATGTCGAAATCCCGCCACGCTGGCGTGTGGGTGAAGTGGCGCAGGAGATGCCCGAGACCGACGACGGCGCCACTGATTTCGTCCTGCAGGGCGACAAGGCGCTGCAGGCCGCGCAGGACGAGCTCACCGCTGCCGAAGCCAGCAACGACGGCAACGCCATGGCGCACGCGCACCTGGCGCTGGACGAAGCCGGCGCCTTCGACGCGCCAGCGCGCGCGCAGGCCTTGCTGCTGGGCCTGGGCTTCAAGAGCGAAGAGCTCGACGCGCCGGTCAACAGCTTCAGCGGCGGCTGGCGCATGCGCTTGCAGCTGGCACGCGCGCTGATGTGCCCGGCTGAGCTGCTGCTGCTGGACGAGCCCACCAACCACCTGGACCTGGACGCGCTGGTGTGGCTGGAAGCGTGGCTCAAACGATTCGATGGACTTCTGCTGGTCATCAGCCACGACCGCGAATTTCTCGACGCCATCACCCGCGTCACCGTGCACCTGGACGACAACATCCTCACGCGCTACGGCGGCAACTACAGCGCTTTTGAAGAGATGCGCGCTGAGCGCCTGACGCTGGCAGCGGCGGCCTTCGGCAAGCAGCAGGACCGCATCGCGCACCTGCAGAAGTTCATCGACCGCTTCAAGGCCAAGGCCAGCAAGGCCAAGCAGGCGCAGAGCCGGGTGAAGGCATTGGCGCGCATGGAAAGGCTGGCGCCGGTGTTGATGGAAAGCGACTTCGAGATCGAATTCCGCGAACCGCAAAGCCTGCCAAACCCGATGTTGTCCTTCGACAGCTTGAATTGCGGCTATGGGTCAACGGCCATCGTCAGGAACTTCAACCGCAGCGTGCTGGCCGGCCAACGCATCGGCATCCTGGGCGCCAACGGCCAGGGCAAGAGCACGCTGGTGAAGACGATCGCCAAGGCGCTGGTGCCGCTGGCTGGCACCATGACCGAAGGCAAGGGCCTCGTCATCGGCTACTTTGCGCAGCAGGAACTGGACGTGCTGAGCCTGGACGACGGCCCGCTGATGCACATGGTGCGGCTGGCGCGCGACGTCGGCCCCGCCGCGCGAGAACAGGAACTGCGCGACTTCCTGGGCCGCTTCCGCTTCACCGGCGCCATGGCGCAGCAGGCCGTGGGTTCCTTGAGCGGCGGCGAAAAGGCGCGCCTGGTGCTGGCGATGCTGGTGTGGCAGCGGCCGAACCTGCTGCTGCTGGACGAGCCGACCAACCACCTTGATTTGACGACGCGCGAAGCACTGTCGATTGCGCTCAACGAATTCGAGGGCACGGTGATGCTGGTCAGCCACGACCGCGCGCTGCTGCGCGAAGTCTGCGACGAGTTCTGGCTGGTGGCGCGCGGCCAGGTGCAGCCATTCGACGGCGATCTGGACGACTACCAGAAGTGGCTGCTGGACGTGTCGCGCGCTGCGGCCAAGGGCCAGCCCTTGCCTGATCCGCCCAAGGCACCCGTGGTCGATGCACCGCGCCCGGCGCCCGCGCCACCCAGAGCCCAGCTCAAGGCCGCCACCAAGCCAAACGCCACGCCCGAAGACCGCAAGAACGCCAAACTGTCGCGGGTTAAGCAGTCGGAATCCACCCGCCCGTTGCGGGTCGAGCTGCAGCGCATTGACGACCGCATGGCCAAACTGTCTGCCGAGAAGCTGGAAGTCGAAGCGCTGATGGAAAAGCCCGCGAAACCCGCAGCCAACACCGACGGCTACGGTGAACTGGGCCGGCGCCTGGCCCACATCAGCGCGGAAGTGGGCACGCTGGAAGAACGCTGGCTGGCGCTGCAATCAGAACTCGAAGTCTTGCAGGCGGGGGGCTGAATGGCTCCTTTTGAGATGCAATGAATTGCACACAATTTAATTGTGAGCTATATTATCGGGATGGTACGCCGCCAAGTTCCTGAGAAACAGCACGGAGAGCCCGTCACGGCCGCCAACTGGCTGGCGCTGGACCGGCAGTTCTGCTTTGCGCTGTACTCTGCATCATTGGCCATGACCAAGCTCTACAAACCGCTGTTGGCCCCGCTGGGGCTGACGTACCCGCAGTACCTCGTCATGCTGGTGCTGTGGCAAGACAACGGCTTGATGGTCAGCCAGCTGGGTGAACGCCTGCTGCTGGACTCAGGCACGCTGACGCCGCTGCTCAAGCGCCTGGAAACCGCAGGCCTGGTGCAGCGTCTGCGCGACACCGCCGACGAACGCCGCGTGATGGTGCAGCTCACCGCAGCCGGGCGTGCGCTGCGCACACGGGCCCGCAACGTACCGGCAGCCGTGGCGCTCGCCACGGGCTGCGAACTGTCCGAGATCACCTCGCTCACATCGCGTCTGCAGACCCTGCGCCTGCAATTGACTGATTCAGCAACCCGCGCGGCCTGAACGCCGCGCACCCACCCCCAGGAGAAACCATGGCCATCGACAAAGCCCTCTACACCGCCCACGCCACCAGCACCGGTGGCCGCACCGGCACCATCGAATCCAATGACGGCGCGCTCAAGTTGCCCCTCATCACGCCCAAAGAACTGGGCGGTGCAGGCGGCGCCGGCACCAACCCCGAACAGTTGTTCGCTGCCGGCTACTCGGCCTGCTTCATCGGCGCGATGAAGGCTGTCGCTGCACGCGAGAAGATCGTGCTGCCGGCCGACGTGTCGATCAAGTCCGACGTCTCCATCGGCCCAATGACGGGCAAGGAGGGCGCCTTCGGCATCGCGGTGACGATGGCCATCAGCGTGCCCGGCATGGACAAGGCCGCAGCCGAGAAACTGGTCGCCACGGCGCACGAAGTTTGCCCGTACAGCAACGCCACGCGCGGCAACATCGACGTGGCGCTGTCGGTGGTCTGATCCGCGCAAAGCCAGCCTCTGGCGGCGCGCCACCCCGGTTGCGGGGTGGCGCGCCGTTTTGCTTTCACGCAGCTGTCACGCAAGCGCTCTGCGTATTCGAGCATCGTCAAATTCGACACCGCCACTGGGCTGGCGGTGGACCAGCGCGCCTGCAAGCGGGAAGGCTCGTCGCAGGGGCGTGGCAGCTCGGCGCTGGTGGCCCTGGGCAACGACAGGTTCATGGTTCTGGTGCGCCACAACCGCGGCATCGGTGTCGGCGCCACGCTGGCCGGCGCGGACAAGAACGTCTTCATGATGGACCTGGCGGGCGCGCTGGACGTGACGGGCGTGAACCTGCCCGCCACTGGCGCCATTTCTGGCGCCGAGGCCAAGGGCGCGAAGGTCATCGACCTAGGCGCCAACACGCTGGCAGCACTGGGCAACAATTTGCCCCAGTGCCCGCACCCCACACCACGCTGCTGATGCTGAGCGGCTTGCTCGCGGTGGGCCTGGCTGCCAAGCGCCGCGGCGGGTGAGCAGCTTCAGCTGCTGCAGCATCAACCAGCCAGCAGTTCCAACAGCAGCAGCACGCGGGCCTGTGCCGGCGTGAGGTCGCCCGCCGATGGCAAGGCATCGGCAGGCGCACCCACCACGCCCCCGCAGATGCAGCGCGACGCGCGCAGCACGCGGACACCTTGCGCTTGCGCGCGCCGCGCGGCCTGCAGCAGTTGCGCATGCACGCTGCCGTTGCCGGTGCCTGCGATGACGATGCCTCGCGCGCCGGCGGCCACCAGGGCGTCAAGGGTGGCTGCACGCGCACCCGCATGGCTGGTGACGATGTCCACCACCGGCCAGGTCGCCGGGTCCGCCCGCAGCGCGGCAGCATGGGCCGGCTCGATGCCCGGCCAAGCGCGCAACAAGCGAAGTTGCCCGTCCTGCAGCAGCGCCAGCGGACCCGCGTCGCCACTGCTGAAAGCATCCAGGCGGTAGCCATGGACCTTGCGCACCTCGCCCGCGGCGTGCACCACGCCACCCATCACCGCCAGCACACCGCGCGCGCCTGCATGCCGCACCACCGTGAGCGCATCGACCAGGTTCTGCGGCCCGTCTGGCGACGGCGCCGTGGCCGGGCGCATCGCGGCCGTGAACACCACAGGCTTGTGGGCATGCACCGTGAGCTGTAGAAAAAGCGCGGACTCTTCCAGCGTGTCAGTGCCGTGGGTGATGACGACACCCGCCACGTCGACGCGCGCAAGATGCCCCTGCACCGACCTGGCCAGGCGCACCCAGGTGGCGTGATCCATGTCGCAGCTGTCCAGCTGCGACAGCGATTCGGCTTCCAGCGAATGGCCGGCCAACGCCGGCACGGCGGCAATGAGCGCCTCCGCCGTCAGCGCCCCGGCGGTGTAGCCGGTGTGGTCCTGCGGCCGCGCTGCGGTGCCTGCAATGGTGCCGCCGGTGCCGATGACAACCACGGTCGGTGAAGGACTTGGCATGCGTGCACTTTCTGGATGAAAATACAGGCCTGGATAAACCCACAGGCGGTTGAACAATGAACCACTCGACGACTAACCGCATGACTGAACGCATGACTGACAGTCCCAAGCTCACCCCGCGCCAGCAGCAGATTCTGGAATTGGTGCAAAGCGCCATTGAACGCACCGGCGCCCCGCCTACGCGGGCCGAGATCGCGGCAGAACTGGGCTTCAAGTCCGCCAACGCCGCCGAAGAACACCTGCAGGCCTTGGCGCGAAAAGGGGTGATCGAACTCGTCGGCGGCACCTCGCGCGGCATCCGTTTGAAGTCTGACACATTGCGCGCCATGGCCCAGGCGAGGCTGGAACCCTTCGGCAAGCAGTACATGCTGCCGCTGCCCAGCCTGGCGCAGCTGACGCTGCCGCTGGTGGGCCGCGTGGCGGCCGGCAGCCCGATGCTGGCGGTGGAACACGTCGATCAGAGTTACCTGATGGAAGCGTCGATGTGGACGCGTCGGCCCGACTACCTGCTGAAGGTGCGCGGCATGAGCATGCGCGACGCTGGCATCCTGGACGGCGACCTGCTGGCGGTGCAGAAGGCCAAGGACGCCAAGAACGGCCAGATCGTGGTGGCGCGGCTGGGTGACGAGGTGACGGTCAAAAGACTGCGCCGCACCACCAAGGCGATCGAGTTGATCCCTGAGAACCCCGACTTCCAGACTATCTTCGTGCCGCTGGACGCGCCGGACTTTGAGCTTGAGGGTGTGGCGGTGGGGCTCATCCGCAACACCATGTTGATGTAGCCATGGCTGCCCTCATGCCCCCTTTTCGTGCCGCTGATGCCTCCGTGCGGGCAGCAATCCATGCAGACGCCCGGCGCCCTGCCAAGGCCCTGCCGCCGCGCAAAGCCAGCCACGCGGCGGAGTGCCTGCAGCTTGAGCAGTTGCCCAACATCGGGCCGTCGATCGCCGGTGACTTGCGGCTCATTGGCGTGACGCAACCGCAGGCGCTGGCCGCCGCAGACGCCTTCCAGCTGTACCGGACGCTGTGCCGCGTCACCGGCAAGCGCCACGACCCTTGCGTGCTGGACACCTTCATGGCCGCTTGCGACTTCATGCGCGGTGCTGCAGCCAAGCCCTGGTGGAACTACACCGCACAGCGCAAGGCGCAATTCGGCTCGGTCTAGCGGTGCAGTCGGACTTCAGCTGCCGGGCTTGATGGTCAACACCTGCGCCGGCGCACCCTGCGGCCACAGCGGCACGTACTGCACCGCGCGCCAGGGTTCAACGAAGCTGCGATATAGCGTTGAGAACAAGATGCCGCTCTGGCCGCTGGAGTGCATCACGCGCGACTGGCTCAAGTCGCCCACGTCATACAGCGCGCGCAGGCTGGCGGCGTGTTCGTTCAGGAAGAGTTCACCCGTTGCCGCATCAGGCTTGAGGCCCACGCGCGACACGTTGACGGTGTGCGTGTCGCCGCCCACCGGCGTGCGCAGCTCAAACCAGCGCGTAAGCAGTGGCACCCGGCTGAAGGGCCGGTGCTCTGACCGCGCCGGGTGCGCCGCGCCCCAGAGCCAGCGCGCGGGGTCGGCGCCGTAACGCGACTGCAGATCATCCAGCGCAGCCGTGAAAGCGGCGTCACTCTGCTGGGCGCATGTTTCAACGACTGCGGGCGTGCCGCGGTCGTCGCACCAGCTGGCATCGTTGCGCGCCAGCACGCCTTCCAGCGCGTCCTGGAAGCTGCGCGTGGCCAGGCTGCGCTGCCACAGCGCGGCGCCGGTGTCGTCCATGAAGACGGCACGCGCCATCTGCCGCTGCCAGGCCCAGTAGATCAGCGGCGCCGCGCGGTCGGCTGCCATCGTGCCGTCAAAGCCCTGCAGCTGCGCCTTTGCGGCGCCGGCCAGCGGGTGCGCAGACTGCGCCTTCAGCAGCCACGGCAACAGCACCGGCACGGCCAATGACTTCACGTCGGCGTGCATTGCCGCCAGGTCGTCGATGCTGTGTTGGTTCTTGGCCTGCAGCATTTGTTCGATGCGCTGCTGGCGGTAGGGCAAGGCCCAGTCGTTGGTGAGGTAGTGCGGGTAGCCGGGCGCAGTGATGCGCTGGTTGGCACTGGCGATGAAGCCACTGGGCGGGTCGGTCTGGCGCGGCGTCTCATCGGCCGGGATCCAGCCCGCCCAGTCGTAGCGTGCGTCCCAGCCCGGCGCGGGCACCTGGCCCTGCAGATCGTTGTCGGGCTTGCGCAGCGGCACCCGGCCCGGCGACACCATGCCGATGTGGCCTCTGGGCTCCAGAGCGTCGGCCACCACCATGTTCTGCATCGGCGCCACCAGGCTGCGGGTGGCTTGCATGAACGTGGCGACGCTGCTGGCGGCCTGCATCGCCAGCGCGGTGCCGACGGCATCGCTGTCGGCGTCCAGCGCGGTCCAGCGCATGGCCAGCGCGTACGTGGGGCGGTCGCGCGGGCCCAGCAGGTCGGGCACGGTGCCGGCGTCGGATATCACCGGGCCGTGGCGCGTGCGGCGCCAGGCAAAGTGCACGTCGGGCTTGCCCTTGACTTTGATGGTCTCGGCCACGGCCTCGAATGGCGCCCAGCCTTCTGGCGTGCGGTACTGCGTGGGGTCACCGGGCTTGAGCTGTTCGATGTACAGGTCCTGCACGTCGGGCCCGGTGTTGGTGAAGCCCCAGGCAATGTGTTCGTTCTGCCCCAGCACGACGACGGGCATGCCCGGCAGCGTGGCGCCCGCCACCTTCAGCCCCGGCGCCTGCAGCCGCGCGAAGTACCACAGCGCCGGCGCGCTGAGCTTCAGGTGCGGATCATTCGCCAGCAGCGGTTTGCCGCCGGTGGTGCGGCCGCCGGCCAGCACCCAGTTGTTGGAACCCACGCCTTCCACGCCAGACGGCGGCGCGATGTCGGGCAGCTGCATCCAGGCGGTCGCGCGGTCGCCGGCGTCCAGCTTCAGGCTGCGAAAGAGTGCGGCGTAGTCGGCCGTGGCCAGCGGCGCATCACCCGGGTAACCTGGGGATGGCGGTATCAGTTCATTGATGCGCGCCACCGGCATCTGCAGCGCCAGGCGCAGCCGCAGCAGCTCGGACGTCCAGTTGCCGCCCAAGTCCCACGCCATCATGATGGCCCAGGCCAGCGTATCCACGGCCTCCCACGGTTCGGGCTGCACACCCAGGATGACAAATTCCGGTGGCCGGGCGCGCAGCGCTGTCGCGATCACCGCATTCACGCCGTTCGTGTACGCCTGCACCACCGCGCGCGACGCCGCCGGCAGCTGCCGCCACTGCTCGGCCGCCGCGCGGCGCACGCCCAGCGCGCGCAGGAAGCGGTCGGCTTCCAGCGCCGGTTCGCCAAAGACTTCGGCCATGCGGCCGGCGCCGATGCGGCGGTGCGTTTCCATCTGCCAGAGCCGGTCCTGGGCATGCACCACGCCAAGGCCGAAGTAGGCGTCCAGCGACGTGGCCGCCACGATGGTGGGGATGCCATGCACATCGCGTTCGATGCGGATGTCTGCCGCCGCGCCGGCCAGCACCAGGTCGCCCTGCGTGCGCGGCAGCGTCTGCCAACCATACAGGGCCAGAGCCGCAGCCAGCATCGCGCCCAACAGCAGCATTCCCATCAACCCGCGCCTGAGCCATTTCATCCCGTCCCACCTTGCTGTGTTCCCGGGCGGCAGCCTAGCGCCAGACGCCGCAGCTGCCATCCGGGCTTGCGTGTGGGGCGGGGGTGGGGTGGGATGGCGGTGGGTGCACGCTTGGGCGCGCGGATGGGTGTGCGGATGGGCGCGAACAGCCCCATCAAGGCCCCGCTTCTCCGCGCTTTGCCACCGGCCCGGCGGCGTGACCATCGGGTTCAAGTTCGTCAGCCCGCAACCCGATAACCCCACCATGATCAGATCACTGCCCATGATTCACCGCTGGGGTCGCCGCTCAACGCTGCTGGATTCCAGTGCCTTGCGCGTCCACTGCGGCCCCCCGTCGTTGCGACACGCGCCAGGCTCTTTGTGGCAGCGCATGATGTTCTGGCTGCTGGCGCCGGCCCCGCAAGACGCAGCGCCACCGCTGAACCGTCTGCCCGCCGTGCGCACCGACTTCATGGCTTCGCTGGCCGACATCGGCACCGAAGACGCCGACCGCATCCGCTTGCGAATCCGCGAAGCGCGGTCGCTGCGCGAGTTGTGGCACGTGCGCACCGAGCTTTACCACGCGGTGTCGATGACGCACAGCCAGTCCGAGGCTGAACAGCGCCTGTTGATGCTCAACCGGCACTTCCCCACCCGGGCGCCGCGTTCGCAGTTCGCCACCCTGTAGCACCATGCAACACGTCAGCCCGCGACACTTCAGCCCCGGCGCAGGCTTGCCCGGAGCCGGCATGCCTGGCGACCGCAGCGCACACCTGGCCGCACGTCAGGCTTTCGTCGAGCTGAAGCAGACCTACCTGCACGCCATGCAGGGCACGTCCGATGTGGACTGGCTTCGCAACCTCGTGCGCGCGGCCGAAGAACCGGTGGACCTGTGGCTGCTGCGCGCGCCGGTGTTTGCGGCGCTGGCCGGTGGCACGCTGGAACAGCGCCAGCGCCGTCAGCAACTGCGCCGCGGCCTGGATTCGGTGTTTCCCGACCTCGAGCCGCCCAGCGCCTTCATGCCGCTTTGATCACCGCTTTGATCACCGCTTCAATTGCCGCGATGACCGGGCCTTTGCTTCAGGTCTTGACCCGCGCCTTGAAGGTGCGCTTGAATTTCTCCACCTTCGGCGCCACCACAAAGGCGCAATAGCCCTGACCCGGGTGATTGGCAAAGTAGTGCTGGTGGTAGGCCTCGGCACGGCTGTAGTTGGCCAGCGGCAGACACTCCGTCACCACGCGCCCGCCTTGTGCCGCGTTGGCTTCAGTCAGCACCGCGCGAGCCACGGCTTCATGCGCCGGGCTTTCAAAGTAGACGCCGCTGCGGTACTGCGTGCCCACGTCGTTGCCCTGGCGGTTGAGTGTGGTGGCGTCATGGACGTGGAAGAAGATCTCCAGCACTTCGCGCAGGCTGATGCGGTCTGCATCAAAGCTCACGCGCACCACTTCGGCATGGCCGGTGTCACCACCGCACACCTGTTCATAGCTCGGGTTCTTGACCTGGCCGTTGCAATAGCCGCTTTCAACCGCGCTGACGCCGTCCACAAGCTCATACACGGCTTCCACGCACCAGAAACAGCCGCCGCCCAGGGTGATGGTCTGCACATTCATCGAGTTGTTCCTTTCAATCAGGGGGTCGCGCGCCAGCACGCAGTCCTTACACTGCCGGGGGATTATCCAAGCGCCCGGCCGCTGCCTGCTGGCGACGCTGCATCACCCTGATCGCGGCTGCACTTGCAGCCCGAAGGAACTTGACACACAGGCAGCCCCGCCAAGGGGCTGACACTCCGCCCCCATGAACGAGCTTTTCTACACCTTGGGCATCGAAAGCTGGAAGCCCTTGCTCAGCGCCTTGATGCTGCCGCCGGTGCCGCTCTTGCTGCTGGTGGTAGCCGGTGCGCGGTTGATGTTCAAGCGCCGGCTGCTCGCCTGGCTGATGATCCTCACAGGCGTGGTGGGGATTTGGTTCATGTGCACCACCGTGCTCAGCCGCGGCATCACACAGTGGCTGTTGCGGCCGCCGCTGGCGCTGATGGACAGCCAGATCAACGAGCTCAAGCGCGCGCCCAAGACTGCCATCGTGGTGCTGGGTGGTGGCCGCCGCCTGCTGGCCCCGGAGTACGGCGTTTCGACGTTGCATGAACGCTCTGTGGAACGCCTGCGCTACGGCATCTGGCTGGGCCGCGAAACCGGCCTGCCGGTGGCCTTCAGCGGCGGTGTCGGCTATGGCGCGCTGCCGGGCCCGAGCGAAGCCGAGATCGCCGCGCGCATCGCTGACCGCGAATTTGGCCGCCCGCTGCGCTGGACCGAGAGCGAATCGCGCGACACGCGCGAAAACGCCATGCGCACGGTGGCGCTGTTGCAGGCGCAAGGCATTGAGCAGATCGTGCTGGTCACGCATGCGTACCACATGCCCCGCGCAAAGCTGAACTTCGAGCGCGCCGCCACCGCCAGGATGCGCATCGTCCCGGCCCCGCTGGGCATGACCGCCGGAGGGCCGCTGCGCGTTGGTGACTGGCTGCCCACCAGTGACGGCTTTGAGGCCAACCGGCTGGCACTGCACGAATGGATCGGCCGCCTGGCTGGCGCCTGAGCGAGCCAACCCCTTTCACTTTGCCGCAACGCCCGCACTTGCGGGTTGGATGGTGAATGTCAACCGCAGGGTCTGCAGAAATTGCTGAACCCACGCGGCCCAAGGTCTTCCGGCACACCTTGGTGTTGAACGGGCTTTGCCCCACACTCCGGGTCGCGCGCGAAACGACATCGACGCGGGATTTTGAAAACCGTTAAGGACAAGACAAGATGAAAAACTGGCTCATCGGCACCCTGGTCGTGGCACTGGTCAGCGTGGCCGTGCCTTCTGTTTCCGAAGCCAAACGGCTGGGCGGCGGCAAGTCCACCGGCATGCAGCGCGACATGCCTGCGCGCACCGCGCCCGATGCGGCGCCGGGCAAACCGGCAGCACCTGCGCAACAGGCTGCACCCAGCACCGCGCCGGCCACTGCTGGCGCCGCACCTGCTGCAGCGCCCAAGCGGTCGTGGATGGGCCCGTTGGCTGGCCTGGCTGCCGGCCTTGGCATCGCAGCACTGATGAGCCATCTGGGCATGGGTGAAGCTTTCGGCAACTTCCTGATGATGGCGCTCTTGGGCGTGGCTGCCGTGGCGCTGGTGATGTTCCTGATGCGCCGCTTCGGGCCCGGGGCACGCACCCCTGCCCTGGCGGGTGCAGGGTCGGGTGGGTCGGAAGCTGGGTCGGGGACTGGGTCGGTATCGGGCGGCGCGCAAGTGGCGTGGCCTCAAGCCACCCAGCCCGCCACGACCACGGAGCGCACTGCATTCGACGCAGGCATGGCCCCGGCACCCCAGGCATCCAACGCGCCGACAGCCTCGGGCACCCTCGCCGCCGAGCCACTGGTTGCTGCAGGCTCTGCGGCCGTCAGCCGCGCTTTCGTGCCCGCAGCCTTCGACAGTGAAGGCTTCACCCGCACCGCCAAGTTGATTTTCATCCGCATGCAGGCGGCCAACGACACGGCCGACCTCGACGACCTGCGCCGCTTCACGACGCCGGAACTCTTTGCCTCGCTGCGCCTGGACCTGCAGGAACGCGGCCCGGCGCCGCAAGTCACTGACGTGGTGAAGATCGAAGCCGTGGTGCTGGATGTGGCCAACGAGGCCGACCGCCAAGTCGTCAGCGTGCGCTTCCATGGCGACGTGGTGGAAGAAAAAGGCGCCGCGCCGACGGCCTTCAACGAAGTCTGGCACCTGGTCAAGCCGAACGATGACAGCCGGCCCTGGGCAATTGCCGGGATCGAGCAGGCGCAGTAGGCCCGGTCGGGTTGCACTGTCCATCAAGCCGCGCCCACAGGCGCGGCTTTTTTCATGGTGCAAGCCCGGTGACTCAAGCGGCCGGCGCCGGCATAAAGTGCAGGCCCATGAGCGCCGTCATTCCCATCGCCGTGTCCCCCACCTGGGGAGAAGCCCCCACCAGCCAGGCCCCAGGCTGGATCTACACCGACGACGGCCTCTATCGCCGCGAGCTCGACCGCTTTTTCTACCGGGGCCACTGGTGCTATGTCGGCCTGGAATGCGAAGTGCCAGAAGCCGGCGACTTCAAGCGCACGGTGGTGGGTGAACGCAGCGTGATCATGGTGCGCGACGGCGCAGACATCCGCGTCGTTGAAAACCGCTGCGCCCACCGCGGCGTGGCCTTCTGCCGTGAACGCCACGGCCGCGTGACCGAGTTCGTGTGTCCGTACCACCAGTGGAACTACAACCTGAAAGGCGAACTCATCGGCCTGCCCTTTCGACGGGGCGTGAAGCAGGACGGACGCGTCAACGGCGGCATGCCGGCGGACTTCAAGCTCAGCGAACACGGCTTGACGCAGCTGAAGGTGGCACGCCGTGGCGGCGCGGTGTTTGCCAGCTTCGACCCTGAAGTCGAGCCTTTTGAAGACTTCCTCGGCCCCGAGGTGCTGCACTACTACGACCGCGTCTTCTCCCATGAGCGGCCGCTCAAGCTGCTGGGCTACAACCGCCAGCGCATCCCGGCCAACTGGAAGCTGATGCAGGAGAACATCAAGGACCCCTACCACCCAGGCCTGCTGCACACCTGGTTTGTTACTTTCGGGCTTTGGCACGCCGACCAGCAAAGCCGGATGGTGATGGACGCCAAGCACCGCCACGCCTGCATGGTCAGCAGCCGCAATGAAGGTGGTGCGGGTTCGGTGACGCAAGGCGTGACCAGCTTCAAGGCCGGCATGAAGCTGCATGACGACCGCCTGCTCGACGTGGTGCCCGAAACCTGGTGGGGCGGCCCCAGCGTGGTGATGATGACGCTGTTCCCCAGCCTCATCGTCCAGCAGCAGGTCAACTCACTGTCCACCCGTCACATCCAGCCGGTGGCGCCCGGGGTCTTCGACTTCGTCTGGACGCACTTCGGTTTTGCCGATGACGACGAAGCGATGACGCGCCGCCGCCTGCGCCAGGCCAACCTCTTCGGCCCCGCCGGTTTTGTGTCGGCCGACGACGGCGAAGTGATCGCATTCGTGCAACAGGCATTCGCCGCCAATGACCAGGCGCGCACGCTGAGCGAACTGGACGGCCGCGAGGTGAAAGCCACCGATCACATGGTGACCGAGACGCTGATCCGCGGCATGCACCGCTATTGGCGTGAGGTGATGGGGCTGTGAGGAAGGAACTTTGAAGTTGGACGTTGACACTCTGCTGGCGCTGCACGGTCTGTACAGCGACTACGCCGCCGCGCTCGACGCGCGCGATCTGCAACGCTGGCCCGGCTTCTTCACCGAGGACTGCATCTACAAGCTGCAGTCGCGCGAAAACTTCGACCGCGGCCTGCCGTTGGCGACGCTGTCCTTTGAAAGCCGCGGCATGCTGCAAGACCGTGTCTATGGCGCGGCCGAGACCATCTTCCACCACCCCTATGTGCAGCGCCACATCGTCGGCCTGCCGCGCCTGTTGGCCCGCGAAGGCGAGGTGCTGCGCTGCGAGTCCAGCTACCTGGTGATTCGCACGCCGCAGGGCGGCATGCCCGAAATCTTGAGCGTGGGCCGCACTCTGGACCGCGTGGTGCCCACGCCCGAAGGCCTGCGCTTTGCCGAGCGGCTGGTGATCTTCGACAACGACCTGATTCCCAACTCCATCATTGACCCGATATGAGCAACGCTGAATGGCTCGACGTGGCCGCTGCCGACGCGGTGCCGGACGGCGACGTTGTCAACGTGGCACCCGCCCACACCGCCGGCCGCGAGATTGCACTCGTGCGGCTGGGCGCAGAAGTCTTCGCCATCGACGCCACCTGCACCCACGGCAAGGCCAACCTCTGCGGTGGCTTTGTGGAAGAGGACGGCAGCATCGAATGCCCCTTGCACCAGGGCCGCTTCGACGTCAAGAGCGGCCGCGCACTGTGTGCGCCGCTGACGCAAGACCTGGCGGTTCACGCGGTGCGCATCGAAAGCGGTCGCGTCTTCGTGCGGCTGGCCGGAAGCTGAGCCGATCTAGACCCCAGTGCGCACCGGCGGTGCCAGGTCCGCGTGCGCCGCCAGCCAACGCTCAGCCGGCGCACCATCCCCCTGTGAAGGATGGAAACCTGGCGCCAGGTACAGCTGCCACGGCCGCCAGCTGCGGGTGATGAAGCCGTCGCGGCTGAACAGAAAGCGCGCGCCCTGCACCCAGGTGCCCAGCCGCCACCAGCTGCCGTCGTGCCACAGGTTGGAGAGCAGCTGGCGCACGAGGTCGAAGGCAAAGGCGCGCAGGCCTAGCTTGAAAACGTGGTGGCATCGCGCGTCGTCACCACCCAGTGCGCGGTACAGATCAAAAGCCGTGCTGCGGTGTTCACTTTCTTCGCTGCTGTGCCAAAGCCACATGTCGCGCAGCCGGGCTTCGGCGCCCCGCAGCGCATGCGGGTGGGCCAGCAGGTATTCGGCGAAGACGGCGGTCAGGTGTTCGGTCGCCGCAGTCACGGCCAACCAGTTGCGCACGTCCAGCGATTCCAGCAGCGGCCGCCGCGCCAGGATGCGTTCTTCCCAAGTGTTGACCAGGCCCTGGCGCACCAGGTGGTCATTGAAACGCTGGTGGATGCGGCGGTGCGTGGCCTCTTGGCCGATGAAGCCTTGCACCTCGGCGTCGAAGGCGGCGCGCTGCGGTGCGGGCAGCGCGGCCATGCCTTTGCGCATCGACTCGATGAAGAGTTGTTCACCGGCCGGAAAGCTCATCGACAGCGCGTTGAAGAAGGCCGTGCGGAAGGCGTCACCGCACCAGTGGCGCGGCAGTGGCGTGTCCAGATCCACCAGCAGGCGGCGGACCGTCAAGGAGATGCTGGGCGTGTTCATGGAGGCAAAGTATCGCCTCGCCGGCCTTGACGCGCTGTTTGATGCACCATCTGTGCATGATTGATCTGTCTGTGCTTGACCTTGCGCCCATCCTCGAAGGCGGGGATGCCGCCGATGCGCTGCGCCACTCGCTGAGCCTGGCGCAGCACGCTGAAAGCTGGGGCTACAAACGCTTCTGGCTGGCCGAACACCACAACATGGACGGCCTGGCATGCAGCGCCACCGCCGTGCTGATCGGCCACATCGCGGGTGGCACAAAAACGATCCGCGTCGGCAGCGGCGGCGTCATGCTGCCCAACCACGCACCGCTCGTCGTGGCCGAACAGTTTGGCACCCTGGCCACGCTGTACCCGGGCCGCATCGACCTGGGCCTGGGCCGCGCACCGGGCACAGACCAGCCCACCATGCGCGCGTTGCGCCGCACCTTGGCCGGCGCCGGTGAAGACCGCTTCCCGCAGGACGTGATGGAGCTTCAGGCCTACCTGGGCCATGCAGAACCCAGGCAAGTGGTGCGCGCCATTCCCGGCACCGGCACCGAGGTGCCCATCTGGCTGCTGGGCAGCAGCCTGTACAGCGCGCAACTGGCGGCGCACCTGGGGCTGCCTTTCGCCTTTGCCTCGCACTTCGCGCCCGACCTGCTGCTGCAGGCGCTGGAGATCTACCGCGCCACCTACAGGCCCAGCACGCGCTGGCCCAGGCCGCACGCCATGGTGGCGGTGACGGTGGTAGCGGCCGACAGCGACGAAGAAGCGGCCTATCACTTCACGTCCATCCAGCAGCGCTTTCTGGGCATGCGGCGCGGCCAACGCGGGCCGCTGCCCAAGCCGGTGCAGAGCATGGACGGCCTGTGGAGTGCGACTGAGAAAGCCGGCGTGCAGCAGATGCTGGCGGCGTCGGCCGTCGGCGGGCCGGCGACGGTGACGCGGCAGTTGTCGCAAATCATCGCCGCCACGGATGCCAACGAATTGATCGTGGCCGGCGCACTGCATGAACACGCCGCCAGGCTGCGCAGTTATCAGATCCTGGCCGGACTGCGGCAGGGCTTGCAACAGAACCCGGGCTTGGCGCAAACCGCCTGATTCAGGCCGGGCTCGCCCTCGGCGCTGGCACCGGCACCGGCACCGGCACTGGCCGCCGCAGCTTGACCAGCGCCAGCTGCTCGGCGCCCATGCTGCCGTGGCGATAGGCGGCGAAGCCCAGTTCGCGATACAGCGCCAAAGCCGGTGCGTTGGCCTCCGCAGTGGCCACGGTGAAGACCATGCCCTGGCCGCGCTGCAGTGCGTCCTGCATCAGAGCCCGCGCAATGCCCCGGCGCTGCGCGGATGGGTGCACCACGAGCATGCCGATGCAAAGCTGGTCGGGCTCATCGTCCGGGCCCACGGTCACCACGCCCAGCAACGTGGGGCCTGCAAAGGCGCCGAGGTGAAATTCGATGCTGCGCTGCAGGTCCGCCGCGGTGGTCTGCAGCGGCGGGAAGTCGGGCATTTGCAGCAGCGCCGCTTCCTGCGCATAGGCCGGTTGCATGACCGCATGCACCTGATCGGCCACCGCCGCCTGGCGGTGGTCAAGCGGCCGAATCTCAAAGATCAAGTGGCTCAACCCAGCCAGACACGCGCATTGCCGAACATGCGCGCCCACGGGCTGCGGGCCGACTCGGGGCCCGTCGTCCAGCTCATCTGCACGTTGCGGAAAACACGCTCGGGGTGCGGCATCAACGCGGTGAAGCGGCCATCGGCGGTGGTCACTGCGGTCAGGCCGTCGGGGCTGCCGTTGGGGTTGAAAGGGTAGGCCTCGGTCGCGGCGCCGTGGTGGTCGACGAAGCGCATCGCGCGCTGCACGGTCTTGGCGTCGCCGCGCTGGCTGAAGTCGGCAAACCCTTCACCGTGCGCCACTGCAATCGGCAGCCTGCTGCCCGCCATGCCCTTGAAGAAGAGGCTGGGGCTGTCCAGCACTTCGACGAGCGAGAGGCGCGCTTCGAACTGCTCGCTCTGGTTGCGCGTGAACTTGGGCCAGGCCTGCGCGCCCGGGATCAGGGCGGCAAGCGCGGCGAACATCTGGCAGCCGTTGCAGACACCCAGTGCGAAGGTGTCCTTGCGGTTGAAGAAGGCCGCGAAGGCTTCGGCCAGTGCCGGGTTGAAGAGGATGCTGCGCGCCCAGCCTTCGCCCGCGCCCAGCGTGTCGCCGTAGCTGAAACCGCCGCACGCCACCAAGCCCTGGAACTGGCTGAGCCGCGCGCGGCCCTGCTGCAGGTCGCTCATGTGCACGTCGAAGGTGTCGAAGCCGGCTTGCGCCATGGCGTAGCTCATCTCGACGTGCGAATTCACGCCTTGCTCGCGCAGGATGGCGATGGCCGGGCGCTTGCTGTGGATGAAGGGCGCAGCCACGTCCTGTGCGGCGTCGAAGCTCAACTGCAGGTGCAGCCCTGGGTCTGCAGGGTCGCCTGCGGCCGCGTGTTCGGCGTCGGCGCAGGCCGGGTTGTCGCGCAAGCGGCTGATGCGCCAGCTCACCCCGTCCCACTGCTGGTGCAGCGTCTGCAGTGGCACGCTGTATTGGCACTTGGCGTCGCGCCACACCTCCACCAGACCACGCTCGTTCGGCTTGCCGATGAAGTGGGCGTGGCGCGCCAGGCCATGTTCGCGCAGCAGCGCCATCACCTCGTTGCGCACTGCCGTGGGCACCTGGATCACCACACCCAGTTCTTCGTTGAACAGCGCCTGCAGCATCAGTTCATTGCGGCGTTCGCTGACCTGCCCGGCCCAGTTCTTGGCGTCGCCGTATTCCGCGCGGCTGTCGTTGATGCCGTCGCTTTCAGTCACCAGGATGTCGACGTTCAGGCTCACACCCAGCTTGCCGGCAAAAGCCATTTCGCACACCGCCGCCCACAGGCCGCCGTCGCTGCGGTCGTGGTAGGCCAGGATGCGGCCCTGTGCGCGCAGGGCGTTGATGGCTTGCACCAGCGCCTTGAGCTGTGCGGCGTCGTCAAGGTCGGGGGTTTCGTCACCAAACTGGCCCAGCACCTGCGCCAGCATGCTGCCGGCCATGCGCTTCTTGCCCTGGCCCAGGTCGATGAGCACGAGCGTGGTGTCGCCACACGCGGCGCCGCCAGGCGTCGCTTCGATGGTTCTCAATTGCGGCGTTAGCGTGCCACGCACATCGGCCAGCGTGGCAAAGGCGGTGACGATCAGCGAGACCGGCGCGGTGACCTGCTGGCTGCCGCTGTCGTCAACCCACCGGGTGCGCATCGACAAC
Source organism: Rubrivivax sp. (assembly GCA_031372005.1). Taxonomy (GTDB): domain Bacteria; phylum Pseudomonadota; class Gammaproteobacteria; order Burkholderiales; family Burkholderiaceae_C; genus Rubrivivax. The sequence continues at coordinate 14,960 of JANMKK010000165.1, read as the reverse complement.
GAATCCTTGCCCACCGGAATGCCGATCCCCAGCGCCGGGCACAGTTCCAGCCCCACCGCCTGCACGGTGTCGTACAGCGCCGCGTCTTCGCCCGCTTCGCCACAGGCCGCCATCCAGTTGGCACTGAGCTTCACACGGCTCAGTTCGATCGGCGCGGCCAGCAGGTTGGTGATGGCTTCGCCGACGGCCATGCGGCCGCTGGCGGGGGCGTTGATGGCGGCCAGTGGTGTGCGCTCGCCAATCGCCATCGCTTCGCCGGCAAAGCCCGCGTAGTCGGCCAGCGTGACCGCGCAGTCGGCCACCGGCACCTGCCAGGGGCCGACCATCGGGTCGCGGTGGGTCAGGCCGCCCACCGTGCGGTCGCCGATGGTGACGAGAAAGCGTTTGCTGGCCACGGTCGGGTGGCGCAGCACGTCCAGCGCCACCTGCTCCAGCTTCACGCCGGTGAGGTTCAGCGCGGCTTCCACGCGCACCACGCGCTGCACGTCGCGGTGCGTCTTGGGCGGCTTGCCCAGCAGCACGTCCATCGGCATGTCGACCACGCGCTGCTTTTTTCCATCCGCGCTCGGGCCGTCTTCCAGCACCAGCTCACGCTCGTCCGTGGTCACGCCGACGACGGCAAAGGGGCAGCGTTCACGCGTGCACATCTGCTCGAAGAGCGGCATCAAATCAGGGTTGATCGCCAGCACGTAGCGTTCCTGGCTCTCGTTGCTCCAGATCTCCTTCGGTGCCAGGCCACTTTCTTCCAGCGGCACTTTTCTCAGATCGAAAATGGCGCCCTTGCCTGCACCATCCACCAGTTCCGGGAACGCATTGCTGATGCCACCGGCGCCGACGTCATGAATCGCCAGCACGGGGCTCATGTCACCCAGTGCCCAGCAGTGGTTGATGACCTCTTGCGCGCGGCGCTGGATTTCGGGGTTGCCGCGCTGCACGCTGTCGAAGTCCAGCGCTGCGGTGTTGCTGCCGGCGGCCATGGAACTGGCCGCACTGCCGCCCATGCCGATGCGCATGCCCGGCCCGCCCAGCTGGACGAGCAAGGTGCCAGCGCCGAAGCGCAGCTTCTTCACCTGGCCGGCGCTGATGCTGCCCAGCCCGCCGGCGATCATGATGGGCTTGTGATAACCGCGGCGCACACCGGCCACCGTCTGTTCAAAAACCCGGAAGTAGCCACCCAGGTTGGGGCGGCCGAATTCGTTGTTGAAGGCGGCGCCGCCGAGCGGGCCCTCGGTCATGATCTGCAAGGCGCTGGCAATGTGCTCGGGCTTGCCGATGGGCTTCTGTTCCCACGGTTCGTCCGTCCCAGGCAAGTGCAAGTTGCTGACACTGAAGCCCGTCAACCCCGCCTTGGGCCGCGCGCCGCGGCCGGTGGCACCTTCGTCGCGAATCTCGCCACCGGCGCCCGTGCTCGCGCCCGGGAAGGGCGAGATTGCCGTCGGATGGTTGTGCGTCTCCACCTTCATCAGCACATGCGCGGTGTCCGTGCGGGCGCCGTACAGCGGCGCGTTGGTGAAACCCTGCGGCAGCCAGCGCTGCACGGTGTGGCCTTCCATCACGGCGGCGTTGTCGTCGTAGGCCACCACCGTGTGCTGCGGCGATGTCTTCTCGGTGTGGCGGATCATGCCGAAGAGCGTCTGCTGCTGGTCCACACCGTCGATGGTGAAGCGCGCGTTGAATATCTTGTGGCGACAGTGTTCGCTGTTCGCCTGCGCAAACATCATCAGCTCGACGTCGCTCGGGTTGCGCTTCAACTGCGTGAAGGCGTCCACCAGGTAGTCGATCTCGTCGGCCGACATCGCCAGGCCGAATTCGCCATTGGCCTGCACCAGCGCGGCCCTGCCCTGGCCAAGAAGATCGACATGCGCCAGCGGTTCGGCGTCGCGGCCGTCGAAGAGGTGGGCGGCGGCTTCGCGCTCAAAGGCCACGTCTTCGGTCATGCGGTCGTGCAGCAGCGTGGCGACGGCGTGGCGCTCGTCAGCGTTCAGTGGCCTGGCAGCGTTGAGCAGGCCGCTCTTCAGTGCCAGCGTGTACTCGGTGACGCGTTCCAGCCGGTGCAACACCAGGCCGCAGTTGCGCGCGATGTCGCTGGCCTTGCTGGCCCATGGCGACACGGTGCCCAGGCGGGGCATCACCACCACGCGCTGGCCTGCGCCGTGGCCGTCAAAAGCGTCGCCGTAGCTCAACAAGGCCTGAAGCTTGTCCAGCAGGGCCGGCGCGGGCGGCGCATCAAACGCGGCCCAGTGCAGATGGCGTGCCACCACGCCCGTGATGCGCGGGCAGGCGGTCTGCAAGTGAGCCAGCAACGCATGGGCGCGAAAGGGAGAGAGCGCGTCGCCGCCCTCGAAGTGCAACAGGTGGAGGGGCGTGGCGCTCATGCTGTCCCGGGCCGGGCGTTGGTGAAAGGCGGGATTTTAGGGCTCGGTGGGATAATCGGCCGATGGCAATCACGATCAAAACCGCTGCGGACATCGACGGCATGCGCCTGGCAGGCCGCCTGGCCAGTGAAGTGCTGGACATGCTGACGCCGCACGTGCGCGCCGGCGTCACCACGCTGGAACTCGACCGCCTGGCGCACGACCACATGGTGCATGTGCAGGGTGGCATCCCGGCCACGCTGGGCTACCAGCCGCCGGGCTACCCGGCTTATCCGGCTTCGCTGTGCAGCAGCCTGAACGACGTGGTCTGCCACGGCATCCCCGACAACAGGCCGCTGAAGGACGGGGACGTGGTCAACATCGACGTCACCGTCATCAAGAACGGCTGGCACGGCGACAACAGCCGCATGTATGTGGTCGGCGAAGGCAGCATCGCGGCGCGGCGCCTGTGCCAGATCACTTTCGACGCCATGTGGAAGGGCATCGTCAAGGTCAAGCCCGGCGCTCGCCTGGGGGACATTGGCCATGCCATCCAGACCTTCTCCGAAAACGCCGGTTTTTCCGTGGTGCGCGAATTTTGCGGCCACGGTGTGGGCGCGCGGTTCCATGAAGAACCGCAAGTGCTGCACTACGGCCGGCCAAATACCTTGGAAGAACTCGCGCCAGGAATGATCTTCACGGTCGAACCGATGATCAACGCCGGCAAGCGCGAGATCAAGGAGGACCGCAAGGGCAACCGGCCCTACGACGGCTGGACCATCGTCACACGCGACCGGTCGCTGTCGGCGCAGTGGGAACACACGGTGCTGGTCACTGAAACCGGCTACGAAGTGTTGACCGTCAGCGCGGGCAGCCCGCCGGCGCCGGCCTTCGCGCCGGCCGGCTACGGCCAGCGCGTGGCCGAGACCCACTGAAGTGTGATGCCCGCACAGCTTGAGGTTGGCGCGGTGGCCGGCCCCGCACCCGTGCGCGCTGCCTTGCCCGTGCCAGGCAGCGTGGCCGCCCTGCGCGCGACGTTCCGCGACGGCAAGGCCGCGTTGCTGCAGCACTTCGTCGATTCGCGCCCCACGGCCACGGCCGTGTCGCGCCTGACACGCGCCCTGGCGCGGCATGTGGACGCCACCCTTGCCGTGCTCTGGGACGAAGCCGGCATGCCCGCCAGCGCCGCGCTGGTGGCCGTGGGGGGCTACGGGCGCGCTGAACTGTTTCCGCACTCCGATGTCGACGTGCTGGTGCTGTTGCCCGGGTTCCACATGGAAACTGCGGCAAATGCCGCAAATGCCGCAAATGCGGCAAATGCGGCAGCTGCGGCAGATGCGGCAGACCCGCAGGCAGACTCGGCAAACCCGGCCCTGGACAGCGCGATTGAACGCTTCGTCACCAGTTGCTGGGACATCGGCCTGGAAATCGGCTCTTCGGTGCGCACCGTGGCCGACTGCGTGGCCGAATCGGCGCGCGACGTCACCGTGCAGACCGCGCTGCTGGAAGCCCGTCAACTGTGCGGCGCCAAGGCCCTGTTCAAGCAGTTTCGCAATGCCCAGGACAAGGCGATGGACGCGCGCGCATTCCTGCGCGCCAAGACGCTGGAAATGCAGCAACGCCACGTCAAGTACGAAGGCACGCCCTATGCGCTGGAACCCAACTGCAAGGAAAGCCCGGGCGGCCTGCGCGACCTGCAGGTGGTGATCTGGGTGGCCCGTGCCGCCGGCCTGGGCCGCACCTGGACGGAGCTGGCCAGCAAAGGCCTGATCACGGCCTTTGAAGCCAGCCAGCTCGTCAAGCACGAAGGCACGCTCAAGCTCATCCGCGCCCGGCTGCACTGCGTCGCGGGGCGGCGTGAAGACCGCCTGGTGTTTGACCTGCAGACGGCGGTTGCCGAAAGCTTCGGCTACAAGGCCAGCGTGGACCAGCGCAGCAGCGAAGTGCTGATGCACCGCTACTACTGGGCGGCCAAGGCGGTGACGCAGCTGAACCAGATCCTGATGCTCAACATCGAAGAGCGCGTCAGCGGGTCTGAAGCCACACCGATGCGCCCCATCACCGCGCGTTTCTTCGACCGCGCGGGCATGCTGGAAGTGGCGCGCGACGACCTCTACATCGACAACCCGCACGCCATCCTGGAAACCTTCCTGGTCTTCGAGCAGACGCCCGGGCTGCAGGGCCTGAGCGCCCGCACGTTGCGCGCCCTGTACAACGCCCGCAACGTCATGGACGCCGCCTTCCGCCGCGACCCCATCAACCGCGAACTGTTTTTGGACATCCTGCGCCAACCGCGCGGCCTGACGCATGCGCTGCGCCTGATGAACCAGACCAGCGTGATGGGGCGCTACCTGTGGGTCTTCAGGCGCATCGTCGGGCGCATGCAGCACGACCTGTTTCACGTTTACACGGTGGACCAGCACATCCTGATGGTGGTGCGCAACGTGAGCCGCTTCTTCATCCCTGAACACGCCCACGAATATCCCTTTTGCAGCCAGTTGGCGGCGCAGTGGGACAAGCCCTGGGTGCTGTACATCGCCGCGCTCTTCCACGACATCGCCAAGGGCCGTGGCGGCGACCATTCCGAACTGGGCCAGATCGAGGTGCGCCACTTCTGTCGCGACCACGGTGTGCCGCGCGACGACACGCAGTTGATCGAATTTCTGGTCAAGCACCACTTGACGATGAGCCGCATCGCGCAGAAGGAAGACCTGTCCGACGCCGACGTCATCCGCCACTTTGCGACGCTGGTGGACAACCCGCGCCAGCTGCAGGCGCTGTACCTGCTGACGGTGGCCGACATCCGCGGCACCAGTCCCAAGGTGTGGAATGCCTGGAAGGGCAAGCTGCTGGAAGACCTGTACCGCCTGACGCTGCGCGCGCTGGGTGGCGCGCAGCCCAACCTGGACGCCGAAATAGAAGCCCGCAAGCAGGAAGCGCAGCAGAACCTGGCCTTGCATTCGGCGCTGCCAGGCACCGAAGAACCGCTGTGGCGAACGCTGGAAGTGAGCTACTTCGCGCGTCACGATGCGGCCGATATCGCCTGGCACGCACGGGCGCTGTGGCGCCATGTGGTGTCGGCCCAACCGGTGGTCCGGGCCAGGCCTTCGTCGGTAGGTGACGGGCTGCAGGTGCTGGTCTATTGCCCCGACCGGCCCGACCTCTTCGCGCGCATCTGCGGCTACTTCGACAGCGCAGGCTTCAGCATCCTGGACGCCAAGATCCACACCACGCGTGCCGGTTTTGCGCTGGACACCTTCCAGGTCGTGGCCACGCAGGGCATGCTGCCCGACACCCCGGGCGGCTACCGCGATTTGATCTCGCTCGTCGAAACGCAGGCGACGCTGGCGCTGGCGTCCACCGGCCCGCTGCCCGAACCGCGCACAGGCCGTGTCTCACGCCGCGTGCGCAGCTTCCCGGTCACGCCGCGGGTGACGCTGGCGCCTGATGAACGGGCGCAACGCTGGTTGCTGACGGTGTCGGCCAGCGACCGCTCGGGCCTGCTCTACGCCATAGCCCGCGTGATGGCGCGCTACCAGGTCAACCTGCAGCTGGCCAAGATCACGACGCTGGGTGAACGGGTGGAAGACACCTTCCTGGTCGACGGGCCCGAGCTGCAAAAACCCAAGGCGCAGCTGCGCATCGAGACCGAATTGCTGGATGCCGTGGCGGCACAGGGTTAGCACGCTGTCGGTCTGGCTTACGACAGCCCGCCGGCCGGGGTGTCCGCAGGGCCCAAAGCCGTCTGCTGTAACGATTTTTACAATCTGGCCTGGTTCGTGCTGACGCAGTGTTTCGCCACTTAACGAGGACAGGCGTCATGTTCACAAAGAAAACTATTTCCAAGGCAGTTTGCGCACTCGGCCTTGCAGCACCGCTGTGGGCGCTGGCCGTGCCGGTTGCCATCAACGTCGACGGCACTTTCGGTTTGACGTCCAACACCGATATTTTCAATTCCACCACGGTGTCGCACACCACCGTGCAGGGCGTGCTGGCCGCAGGCAGCAACGTCGTCAACTGGTATTCCTTCACCGGCGTGGCCGGCGCCACCGTGTTCTTCGACCATGACGATGCCAATGGCGGCACGTTGCGGGATTCGACGCTGGCACTGTTCCGCTCCGACGGAGAAATGATCGCCGTGGTCGATGACACGGCCACCGACGCTGGCTCCAGCACCGGCCTGAACGCCTTCCTGGGCGCATTCACGCTGACCGCGTCGGACACGTACTACGTGGGCCTGGCCGGCTATTCCAACTTCCCGAACCTTGCCGGCTGCGCACTCAACAACCTGACGCGTCCGGATGGTTCCGTCAGTGGCGGGTTTGACGCCACCGGTTGCACGGCTCGCGACTTCGGCTACAGCGGCGGTTCTGGAAATGCCGGCACCTACACGCTGCACATCAGCAACTCGGTGCCCTCTGGTACGGTGCCCGAGCCGGCTTCTCTGGCGTTGGTCGGCCTGGCGTTGCTGGCGGCAGGGGCCGCACGCCGCCAGCGTTAGCACTACCAACCGGGCGCGTGCGCCTTTTCAGGCGGGCCGGGGACTTTTGTCCCTGGCCTTTTCTTTTTTGGGGCCACGGGGCGCGGCCATGCAAAATCCACCGCCCATGAGTCTGCACCGCATCACTGCCGTTCAAGCCCTGCCTGCCCTGGCTGCCTTCGACGCCCTCATCGACGCCCGCAGTGAAAGCGAATTTGCCGAAGACCATTTGCCCGGCGCCGTCAACTGGCCGGTGCTGAACGATGCCGAGCGTGCGGCAACAGGCACCGAATACAAACAGCTTTCTCCCTTTGACGCGCGCAAACGCGGTGCCGCGTTGGCAGCGTTGAACATCGCCCACCACGTGCAAAACCATGTGATGCCACTGCCGCGCACGTGGCGGCCGCTGGTGTATTGCTGGCGCGGCGGGCAGCGCAGCGGGTCGCTTGCGCTTGTGCTGGACCAAATCGGCTTCGGCGTGCAGGTGCTGGAAGGCGGCTACCGCGAATTTCGCCGCGCGGTGCTGGCCGACCTGATCACGTTGCCAGCGACACTGCAGTTTCGCGTGCTGCTGGGCCGCACCGGGTCGGCCAAGAGCCGGCTGCTGCATGCGCTGGCTGCAGAAGGCGCGCAGGTGCTGGACCTGGAAGCGCTGGCCAACCACCGCGGCAGCGTGCTGGGCCTGGTACCGGGGCAGCCGCAGCCGTCGCAGAAAGCCTTCGAGACGGGCGTGTGGCATGCCTTGCGCAGCTTCGACCCGGGGCGCGTGGTCTATGCCGAAGGCGAAAGCCGCACCATCGGCCGTCTGCGTGTGCCCGAAGCGCTGCTGGTGCATCTGCGCGCCTCGGCCTGTGTGCAGGTGCAGATGACGGTGGCGGCGCGGGTGAACTTCTTGCTGGACGACTACGCGCACTTTGTCAACGACGCCGAGGCCTTCTGCGAACGCCTGCAGGCGCTGCGCGAACTGCGCGGTGCCGAGACGATCGAGCGCTGGCAACAGCAGGCCCGCGCAGGCGCGATGGCCGTGGTGGTGGAAGAACTGCTGACGGCGCACTACGACCCGGTGTATCTGAAGTCGATGCAGCGCAACTTCAGCGGCTTTGCGCAGGCGCCGGTGGTGAATTTGGTGGATGCGTCGGTGGGCAGGTTGCGGGCGGCGGCACAGGCGCTTGTCGCCGACTGAAGATTCAACGCTTGTCGCCGACTGACGCACCGCTGCTCGACCGCTCGGCCGCGGGCTGATGCTGGTCAAGGCTGCGCGGGGCCGTACCGCCTAAAGTCAACCGATGAGTACCAAACCCCCAGCATGAGTCTGCCGGCGCCCAGCAATGTGCGGCGACGTCACGGCGTGCGTGCCGTCGGCATCACGCAACCGCTGCGCTGGCTGGCCCTGGGTTGGCTGACCTCGTTCGCTGCCCCCTACCGGGCTTGCTGAACGGCTTGGTGACGGCTGCGCTCGGCGCGCTGCTGCTGGGCCTGGCAGGTGACCGCTTCTGGCTTCTGGCCGGCGCCTTCAGCGGCTTCTTGCTGGTGGCGCCGGTGCTGGCCACGGGCCTGCATGCCGTCAGCCGCGCGCTGCAAAAAGGCCAGTCTGCGGGCCTGGCAACGGCCTTGGCCGTCTGGCCGTCTGGCCGTCTGGCCGTCTGGCGGCCGAACAACGGCCGGCTGGTGCTGTTTGGCATCTTGCTGGCATTTGCCGGCACCGGCTGGGTGCTGATCTCGGCCTCGCTCATCACGCGCTTTGCCGAAGCCCCCGCGCACAACCCGCAGGACTTCCTGCGCGTGGTGGTTCTGTCGGCGCACGGCCATCTTTTCGAGGGCTGGTTGCTGCTGGGCAGCACGCTGGCCGGGCCCAGCTTTGCGTCCACGGTGGTGGCGGTGCCGCTGCTGATGGACCGCGACACGGACCTCGACACGGACCGCAGCACGGACAGTGACATCGGCGTGCTCGCTGCCGTGCTGCTGAGCATGCGCGCCGCCTTGCTGAACCCGTTGCCGATGGCGCTATGGGCGACGCTGATCCTCGTCATCACGCTGCTCGGCATGGCCACGCTGCTGGTGGGCATGGTGGTTGCAGTGCCCTGGCTGGCGCACGCCAGCTGGCATGCCTACCGGGACCTGGTGGACCTTGAAGGCAGCCGCTGATGTTTGGCTACAGCGAAGCGCAGATCGCCGAATTTGGCCTCACCTTCGGCGTTGGCGCCTTCATGCTCTACATGGTGTTCATCATCGTGCAGCTGGCGCGCGAATCGAAGGCGGGGCGCTTCGGCACCTTCGTGCTCTTCCTGGGGTTGGGGGTGGGGCTGGTGGGTTTCGCGGCCAAGTCGGTGATCAAGTTTTTCATCCAGGGCAGCAGCTGAACCCCGGGCCCGAATAACGGGCGTCTGGTCAGGAACAAGAACACAATTGGCCGCGCGATCGGTCTGCCCGGTTTCGACCCTCCGCCTGTACCATCGCCCGACCAAATTTCCAAGGTTCCGCGACGGATGGTCATCGCTGCTGCAACAGCACAGCGACCGTCTTGCCACTGGGCGTTTCCACATGGGCGAGTGCACTGCAAGGGGTTTGAGCAGCGTTCTGATTGCAGTTGTGTGGGCCGCATGGGCCGCGCAGTCTGCGTCGGCCGCGCCTGCCGCTGCGCAAGCCGATGAATGGGTGCACACCATTGCCGCGGGCGACACGCTGGTGGGCCTGAAGGCCCGCTGGCTGCGGCCCGAAGCGCGTTGGCAGACGCTGCAAAAGCTCAACCGCATCACCAACCCGCGCCGGCTCACACCCGGCGCGCCGCTGCGCATCCCCGTCGCCATGCTGCGCGAAGAGGCGGCGCAGGCCGAGGTGATGCACAGCCATGGCGAGGTCTGGCTCGAAAGGGCAGGCGCCGGCCGCCAGGCGCTGAAGGCCGCCACGACGCTGCTGGGCGGCGACCTGGTGATCACCGGCAAGCAGTCTTCGGTCTCGTTGCGCTTTGCCGATGGCACGCGCACGCTGGTCGGGCCGGACAGCCGTCTGCAGCTGGACCGCCTGGTCAGGCTGGGTCCGAGTGGCGCGGTGGACTCACGCGTGCGGCTGGACAGCGGCAGCCTGGAAACCCAGGTGCCTCCGGACAAGCCGCCCAAGCGCTTCGAGATCCGCACGCCGACCGTCAACCTGGGCGTGCGCGGCACCGACTTTCGCAGCCGCATCGACGGCGCGCGCGCGCTGGCCGAGGTGCTGCAAGGCCGCGTGGCTGCCGGGCCGCAAGCGGTGAATGCCGGCTTCGGCGTGGCGGCCACCGCCAGCGGCGTCAGCGCGCCGCGGGCCTTGCCGCCGCAGCCCGACCTGTCCGGTCTGCCGGACCGCCTGGAGCGGGTGCCGCTGCAGCTGCCGATCGGGCGCTTCATCGAAACCCAGACTGGTTTGACACGCTACCGGGCGCAAGTCTTCGACGCCGAGGCCGGCAACGCGGGCGGTCGACTCCTGCTGGACGGCGTCTTCGACCAACCCTTCGCGCAGTGGCCCGACAACCTGGCCGATGGCCGCTACGAATTGCGCGTGCGGGCGCTCGACGCCGAAGGCATCGAAGGCATCGCGGGCCGCAAGACCTTCACGCTGAAGGCGCGGCCGGAGCCGCCGTTTTTGTTGCGCCCGCGCGCCGGTGAACGCCTGTTCGACGAGGCGGTCACGCTGGTCTGGTCACGCAGCCCCGATGCCGCCTCCTACACGGTGCAGGTGTCGCCCAACGCCGACTTCAGCCCGCCGCAAATCGAACGCGTTGGACTGCGCAGCGTCGACACGCAAGTGCCGCTACCGCTGGGCATGCAGCACTGGCGCATGGCGGCTGTGCGGGCCGATGGCGACCAGGGCCCATGGAGCGAAACGCGCGTCTTTGAACGCGCTGAGCCGCCACCACCCCCGCCCGCCGCACCCACGCCGCAGGCGCCCAAGACCTCTGACGACGGGCTGATCCTGGCCTGGTTGGCATCGCCCTTGAGCGGCGCCCGCTACGAGATTCAGGTTGCCCGAGACGCGGCGTTTGCCGACCTGGTGCTGGATGCCAAGACCGACCGCACCGAAGTCCTCTTCCCCCGACCCGGACCCGGCACCTACCACGTGCGCCTGCGCACCCTGGCCGCCGATGGCCGGCCTGGCGCATACGGCTCGGCGCAGCTGATCGAGGTGCCGCGTTCCTTGTGGTGGTTGTGGCTGCTGCCGCTGCTGTTGCTGCTGTAGGCCGCCCGCGCCCCGCGCGCCCATGGGGGGTGCCGTGCGCGGCCACCCTCGTCGGCCTGGTGGTGTGGCTGACGCCGCTCAACGGCATCTTTTCACGCGGCCTGCTCGACCATCAACTTCGGCTGCTGGCGCCCAACCAGCCCAGCACCAGCGCGGTGGTGTTCGACATCGACGATGCGTCGTTGGCGGCCCTCAAAACGCAGCTTGGCCCCTGGCCTTTCAAACGCGATGTCTACGCGCTGGCGGCCGAGCAGCTGCGCGAGCTGGGCGCGCGCGCCATCGCCATCGACCTGCTGCTGGCCGACGCGCAACCGGACGACGCGGAGCTGGCCCGCGTCATCGGCAGTCCAGGCGCACCGGTGGTGCTGGCCGCCGCCGGCCTGCACCATGTGCAGGACGCCGCGCTGCCGCACGCGACGCACTCACCGCACGCGCCGCACGCGCCGCACGCGCCGCAGGCATCGCAGGCGCCCCATGCGCCCCATGCACCGTCCGCAGCCCGCCCGGTGCCTGCGGTTCCCGCGCACCCATGGCCTTCGATGGCACTGCCCAGCGTCAGCGTGTGGCCCGCTGGGGAATGGCCTCGGCTTGGCGTGGTCACGACGCCGCTGGACGACGACGGCGTGCTGCGGCGGCTGCCGCTGTGGCATCAGAGCGGCGGGTTGAGGCTGCCGGTGCTGCCGTTGGCGGTGTTCGAGGCGCTGCAGGGCACGGCGGGCACGGCGTGGGTCGCCGCCGCAGCCGACCGCCAGGGCGCCCTGCACCTGGCCCTGCCGGGGCGCCAGGCATCGACACCGGTGCGGCCTTTTGCCGACCTGCTGGCCGTCGCCTGGGGACAGACACCTGCCGCCGCGCTGAGGCCCTGGGTGGACGGGCGCGTGGTCTTCATCGGCAGCAGCGCGCTGCTGGCCGACGTGGTCATGACGGTCAGCGGCCAGGCCTCGGGCGCGGACGCGCTGGCCCAGGCCTACAGCGCGCTGCAAGACGGCACGTGGGTCCACCCGCCCCTGTGGTGGGCCGATGGGCTGCTGCTGCTGGTGGCCTTGCTGCCAGCACTCTGGGTCGCGCGGCGCGGCCGCGCAGAGCCGGCGCGGAACCTGGCGATCAGCGGCGCGGCGTTGGCCCTGCTGGCGGGCTTGACGCTGACGGGGCTGGTGCTGTGGCGGCTGCCCACCCAATGGGCAGCGCCATTGGCCGCACTGGCGGCCGGCCTGCTGGCCACGCTGCTGAGCCACCAGCACGAGCAGCGCGCCATCGAAAGGGAGCTGGCCCAGGAACTGGCGGTGGCGGCCGAGACGGCGCGCGTCAAGGGTGTCTTCCTGGCCAACGTCAGCCACGAAGTGCGCACGCCGCTGAACGCGATGCTGGGCGTGGCCGAGCTGCTGGACGAAAGCCCGCTGCTGCCGCAGCAAAAGCGCCATGTGCAGGTGTTCCGCGAATCGGGCCAGGCGCTGCTGGAGCTTATCAACGACCTGCTCGACCTGTCGAAGATCGAGTCCGGCAAGCTGGGCCTGGACGCCGAGCCCTTTTCCTTGCACCACCTGCTGGATCACCTGGTGCAGCTGATGCGGCCGCGCGCGCAGGACAAGGGGCTGGTTCTGCACCTGGACGTCGCGCCCGATCTGCCCGACGGCGTGCTCGGCGACCGGTCGCGCCTGCGGCAAGGGCTGGTGAACCTGCTGGGCAATGCGATCAAGTTCACGCTCCAGGGTGAGGTGCGGCTGAGTGTGGTGCCGGAGCCCGCAGACCCCAGCACGGCAGGCGCGTCCGCCACGCCGGGCCGCATCCGCTTCGCCGTCAGCGACAGCGGCATCGGCATCGCGCCCAGCAAGCTCGAATCGATCTTTGAGCCCTTTGCGCAGGCCGACACCAGCGTGACGCGCCAGTTTGGTGGCACGGGCCTCGGCCTGTCGATCACGCGCAGCGTGGCCCAGTTGATGGGCGGACAGGTGCTGGTGCGCAGCACGCCCGGCCTGGGCAGCGTCTTCACGCTGCTGCTGCCGCTGCCACCGGCAGCGTTGCCGGCGCGGTGCGAGGCCGATGCATCGGTGCCGACGCCGGGGCTCGCCCACGGCGGGCGCCCGATGTCGGTTCTGCTGGCCGAAGACAACGAGGTCAACGTCTACCTGTTCCAGGCCATGGTGCAAGACCAGGCGATGACGCTTGACGTCGCCCCCCACGGCACTGCGGCGTTGGAGATGCTGCGCCGGCGCCCCTACGACCTGGCGTTCATCGACATCCAGATGCCCGGCCTGGACGGCTTGAGCGTCACGCGCGAACTGCGCCACCTCGAAGCTTCAAGTGTGCGGACGCGAACACCGGTGGTCGCGTTGACCGCCAACGCCTACGCCAGCGACGTGCAAGCCAGCGTGGCCGCCGGCTGCGACCGCCACATGAGCAAGCCCTTCACCAAGGCACAGCTGCTGGACGCACTGCAGCAATTGCCGCTCTTGGCGGGGGCGGGCAGGGCCGCTGCGGGTTTGGGAACGATGGATGGGACATCGGCCGACGCCGTGCCCCAGGTCCTGGACGTGGATGCCGCACGCGCCCGCCTGGGTGACGGCGCCGACCTTTACGAACGCCTGGCCGAGCACGCGACCGTGTTCATCCAGGATTGGTCGGTCAGTTTTGATGGCGTCTGCATCCAACCGCAGCGCGGCGCGAATGCCAACCGCTCGGCAGAACACTCGGCCGAGCGCGCGCAGCGCCTGGCGCACGACCTGAAGGGCATCGCGGCCAGCCTGGGCGCCATGCCGCTGTCGGATGCAGCGGCCGCACTTGAAGACAGCATCCGGCGCTTGGGCAGCAGCAGCGGCCACGACGAGGACCTGAGGCGCGTGCACCAGGCGATTCCGCCGGCGCTGGCCGCGCTCAAGCGGCATGCCGCTTCGCGCTGAGGCGGCCGCTGGCGCACAAACACAAACTCCAGCATCAGCCCAGCGTCAGCCCAACACCAGCAACCACCCGCGGCGCTCTACCCCATGTGCAGGCCGCCGTTGCAACTGAAGTCGGCACCCGTCGTGAAGCCCGAATCCTCACCCGCCAGCCATGCCACGATGGCGCCAATCTCTTCAGGCCGGCCCAGGCGCTTGACGGGGATCGTGGCAACGATCTTCTCCAGCACTTCGGGCTTGATGGCGCGGACCATGTCGGTGCCGATGTAGCCCGGGCTGACGGTATTGACCGTCACGCCCTTGGCCGCCATTTCTTGCGCCAGCGCCATCGTGAAGCCGTGCATGCCGGCTTTGGCCGCTGAGTAGTTGGTCTGCCCCGCCTGGCCCTTTTCGCCGTTGACCGAGCTGATCTGGATGATGCGGCCCCAGCCCTTCTCCACCATGCCCGGCACCACCTGCTTGGTGACGTAGAACATGCTGTTCAGGTTGGTGTCGATGACCGTCTTCCAGTCTTCGGGCGACATTTTCAGGAACATGCGGTCCTTGGTGATGCCGGCGTTGTTGACCAGCACGTCGATGCTGCCGTGTTCGGCCACCGACTTGGTGAAGGCGTCCACCGTGCTTTGCCAGTCAGCGACGTTGCCCACCGACGCATGGAAGGTGTACCCGAGCGCCTTCTGCTCGTCGATCCACTTCACGTGGTCACGGCTGGGGCCGCAGCCGGCGATGACCTTGTGGCCTTCCTTGTGCAGGCGCTGGCAGATGGCGGTGCCGATGCCACCCATGCCGCCGGTGACGTACGCTACTTTTTGTGTCATGTCTCTCTCCTGGTTGATGTTTGGATTCTTACCGCTCGACGGTGAGGGCGACACCCATGCCACCCCCAATACACAGGCTCGCGATTCCCTTCTTGGCGTCGCGCTTGATCATCTCGTGCAGCAGCGTGACGAGGATGCGCGCGCCGCTGGCGCCGATCGGATGCCCGATCGCTATCGCGCCGCCATTGACGTTGACCTTGCTCGT
>JANMKK010000155.1:0-8701 GCA_031372005.1 Rubrivivax sp. | reverse complement strand
GTCGCAGCTGCTGGTGGAACTGCTGGAAAAGATCGACCGCACGCGTTTTGAAGTGGTGCTGTACAGCTCAGGGCCCGACGACGAATCGCCGCTGCGCCACCGCATTGCAGCCGCTGCAGACCAGTTCATTGACTTGCGCGGCTGCAGTGACGCACAGGCCGCAGAGCGCGTGCGCGCCGACGGCATCGACGTGCTCATCGACCTGGCTGGCCACACCCGCGGCCACCGCCTGGGTGTCTTTGCCGCGCGGCCGGCGCCGATCCAGGTGGCCTTTCTGGGTTACCCCGGCAGCACCGGTGCCGACTTCATCGACTATCTCATCGGCGACCCGCTGGTCACGCCGGTGGAACTGGCGCCGCACTTCAGCGAAAAGCTGGCGCAGATGCCGCTGACCTTCCAGCCCAACGGCCGCTGGCGCCCGTTGCCGAAGGCGCTGCACCGCGCGCAGGCGGGGCTGCCCGAGGACGCCTTCGTGATGTGCGCCTTCAACCACACCTACAAGATCCTGCCTGCAGCCTTTGACGCCTGGTGCGAGGTGCTGGTTGAGGTGCCGCACGCGGTGTTGTGGCTCAAGGAAACCAACGGCCAGTTGCACGACAACGTGCGCCGCGAAGCTGCGGCGCGCGGCGTGGCGGCCGAGCGCATCGTCTTCGCGCCGACGGTGACTTACGAATCGCACTTCTCACGCCTGGCGCTGGCCGATGTGTTTGTGGACACCTGGCCCTACAACGCCCACACCACGGCGGCCGACGCGCTGTGGGCCGGGGTGCCCGTGGTCACACTTTTCGGCAACGCCTATGCATCGCGGGTGGCGGCTGGTGTGCTGAACGCGGCGGGGCTTGGCGAGCTGGCGTTTGCGGATGTCGAGGACTACAAGCGCGCGGTCCGCGCCCTGGCAGCGGACCCCACGCTGCTGGCCGGCTACAAGCAGCACTTGAACGAACGGCGGATGGAGTTGCCGCTGTTTGACAGCACGCGCTACACGGCTGAATTCGATGCGCTGCTGGCGCGCATGCTGGACCTGTGGCGGGCTGGGCAAGCACCCCGTCATCTGCTGGCGGGCTGACCCAGGCCGCGCAGGAATTCTTCGGCCTTTGCCAACTGCGCCAGGCTCACGAACTCATCGGCCTGGTGCGCCTGGTGGATGGACCCCGGCCCGCACACCACGGTGGACATGCCGGCGCGCTGGAACAGCCCCGCTTCGGTGCCAAAGGCCACCAGCGTGGTCTTGGCGGTGCCGGCAAGACGCAGTGCAAGCTGCACCGCAGGCTCGTCAGGCCGGGCCTTGAAGGCAGGCATCGACGCAAAGGCTTCAAATGCAAACCCGCTGCCGGCCTCCACAGCCTTCATGGCCGGCTCCAGCGTGGCCGCGTAGTCCACCACGCGGCGTTGCAGCGCGGCTGCATCGGCACCCGGCAGGTCACGGAATTCATAGTGGAAGCGGCATTCCTCGGGCACCACGTTGTCGGCAATGCCGCCTTCGATGCGGCACACCGCGCTGGTGGACCAGGGCACGTCGAAGCCGACTTGGCGTGGCTCTGAAGCGCGCAGTTCATCGCCCAGTGCGGTGATGTGCGCCACCACGCGTGCCGCCGCTTCTACTGCGTTGACGGCCATTGGCGTCAGCGACGAATGCGCCGCCTTGCCGCGCACGCAACAGCGCCAGCGGTGCACGCCCTTGTGCGCAATGGCCGGCACCATGTCGGTCGGCTCACCGACGATGCAGATGGCGGGCGCGATGCCGGCGTCGCGCAAGTCTGCAATCAGGTGCCTGGCGCCGAAGCCGCCCACCTCTTCGTCGTAGCTGAAGGCGTAGTGCAGCGCGTGCGGCAAATCCGCTTCCAGCCAGGCCTGGGTCTGCGCGACGACAAGGCCGATCCAGCCCTTCATGTCGGCGCTGCCGCGGCCGTGCAGGCGGCCGTCCCGGACCAGGGCGGACAGCGGGTCCAGGGTCCAGGCCTGGCCGTCCCAAGGCACCGTGTCGGTGTGGCCCGACAGCAGCACGCCACCGGGCTTGCCGGTGCCCAGCGTGGCGAAGAGGTTGGCCTTCTTGCGGCCTTCGTCGTAGGTCAGCCGAAGTGGCACCTGCAGGCTGCGCAGGTGGTCGGCGATGCACTCGATCAGCGGCAGGTTTGACGCATCACTGACGGTGTGGATGCGCACCAGGCGTTGGGCCCAGGCCAGGGAGGCTGCAGAAGGAGCGGGAGAAGGAGCAGTAGAAGGAGCGGCGGGTGGGTTCATCGCTCCACTGTAGCGGCTACGATGAAGCGATGACTGTCAACGACCCTTTCGTCAACCCACAAACCATCCGCGCCGCGCAAGCGCGCATTGCTGGCGACGTGCGGCGAACCCCGTTGTGGCGCCTGCCCGGCGCCGCGTTGGGTGTGTCTTGCGCCGAGCTGTGGCTCAAACTTGAACATCTCCAGCGCGGCGGCAGCTTCAAGGCGCGGGGCATGTTCAACCGCATGCGGGCCTTGCCCATTCCGGCCGCGGGGGTGGTGATTGCATCCGGCGGCAATGCCGGCATTGCAGTGGCCACCGCCGCGCAGGCCTTGGGGGTGCCTTGCGAAGTCTTCTTGCCAGAGTTGGCAAGCCCTGCCAAACGCCAGGCCCTGGCCGCGTTGAACGCGCAGGTGGTGGTGGCCGGCGCTGCCTATGCCGATGCGTTGGCGGCCTGCCTGCAACGCCAGCAGGTCAGCGGCGCGCTGCTGATGCACGCCTACGACCAGGCCGAGGTGGTGGCCGGCGCCGGCACGCTGGCCGCAGAGATTGAAGACGACGCCGGCCTGCCCGACCGCGTGCTGGTCAGCGTCGGCGGCGGTGGCCTGATTGCCGGCATCGCGGCCTGGTTTGAAAGCCGCAGCCGTGTCGAGGCGCTGGAGCCCGTGGGTTCGCCCACGCTGCACGCCGCGCGCGCTGCAGGCGAGCCTGTCGATGTGGCGGTGGGGGGTCTGGCAGCCGACGCACTGGGCGCACGCCGCATCGGCCACATCGCCTGGCCGATCTGCCAGCGCTTTGTGGCGGCTTCGCACTTGCTGCCGGTGGATGCCATCGCAGAAGCCCAGCATGTGCTGTGGCGAGAACTGCGCCTGGCCGTTGAGCCCGCCGCCGCGCTGCCGCTGGCGGCATTGCGCTGTGGCGCCATCAAGCCTGCAGCGCACGAGCGCATCGCGCTGGTGCTGTGTGGCGCCAACTTCGACCCCTCCATGCTGGGGTGAAGGCTGGGGTGAAGGCTGGGCTGACGGCGCGGTGCTGACAGTCAAGGCGCTGCCTGCAGCGTCAGCACCGTCTGGTTGCGAAACGCATAGGCGCTGTCGGGCGCGTCCACGGGCTTGACTTCCTTCAGCGCCGTCAGCTCTGCGCCGCGACGGGTCTGGGTGATGCGGATGTCGGCGGCCCTGTTGTCGTCCTGGCCCTGGCGCTGATAGACCAGCGTCCAGTGCGCGGCGTCGACGAAAGCGCTGACGCGCGCTGCTTCTTTCCACACTTCCACCGCACGGCCCTTGCGGAACATGGCGCTGGTGAGCATGCCGCTGGCGTCGAAGAGGCTCACGGTGGTGATGGTGACCAGACCCGTCTGCGGGCCGTCGTCATAGCTGGAAACGCGCGTCATCGTCGCGCCGTCGGGGCCGGTGCTGAGCAGCGTGTTCAACGGCAGCTTGAAGCTGCGGTTGCTTTGGTAGTCGCGGTATTCCAGCGCGCCGCTCCAGCGCCCGGCCAGACCTCGTTCCAGGGCCTCTGGGCTTGGGGTGTCTGCGGCGTGGGTGATGCGGGCGAGGCTGGCGAGGCTGACGAGAACGGTGCAAGACAAAACGGCGAATGACTTCATGGCAGCGATGCGGGTGGTGGAGGAATGCTGCGCATGATCAGGGCACTGCGGCCGCACACGCTTCGGCCTGCTTCGGCCTGCGTCGGCTTGAGAACCGCGGCGGCCGGTTGGCCGGATTCGGTGCCTCAGAATGCGGCCCCGTGATCCACCACATCCTCATCGCCAACCGCGGCGAAATCGCCTTGCGCATCGCGCAGGCGGCGGCCGACATGGGCCTGCAGAGCACGGCTGCGTTTGCGGCGGGTCTGGCCCCGGTGGCGCCTGCTGCCTACCTGGATGTGGACCGCCTCGTCCGTTGCGCGCGCGAAAGTGGCTGCGACGCGGTGCACCCCGGCTACGGTTTCCTGAGTGAGCGAGCCGACTTTGCGCAGGCTTGTGCCGACGCAGGCCTGGTCTTCATCGGCCCCAGCCCGACGCAGTTGGCTTTGCTGGGCGACAAGGCCCGCGCACGGTTGCTGGCGCGCGACTGCGGGGTGCCGGTGCTGGCGGGCAGCGCGCACGCGGTGTCGCTGGCGGATGCACAGGCGTTCATGGCTGCCCATGGCGGAAGCGGCGTGATGCTCAAGGCCGTGGGCGGCGGTGGTGGGCGCGGCATGCGTGTGGTGCGGCAGGTGGCTGACCTGCCCGAAGCCTATGCCCGCTGCGTGTCCGAAGCGCAGACTGCCTTCGGCCAGGGTGCGGTGTACGCCGAAAGCCTGATGCCGCAGGCCCGCCACATCGAAGTGCAAGTCATCGGCGACGGCCAGCACGTCATCAGCCTGGGCGAGCGTGAATGCACGCTGCAGCGGCGCTTTCAGAAGCTGGTGGAACTGGCGCCCAGCCCGAGCTTGTCGCTGGCCCTGCGCGGCCAGCTGGTGGCAGCAGCGCTGACGATGGCGCGGGCGCTGCAACTGCGCAGCCTGTGCACCTTTGAGTTCCTGGTGGATGCTGCATCGGCTGCAATGCCGCTTGCGTCCACGTCTGCCTTCACCTTTGCCTTCATCGAAGCCAACCCGCGGCTGCAGGTGGAACACACCGTGACCGAAGCCGTGACGGGGCTGGACCTGGTGCAGCTGCAGATCGGCGTTGCGGCAGGGCGCAGCCTGCAGGACTTGGGGCTGGACCTGGCGCATCCGCCCACGGTGTCGGGGCATGCGATCCAGTGGCGCATCAATGCGGAAAGCATCGACGCACGCGGCACGGTGCTGCCCGCAGCGGGCACCCTGACGCAATGGCACATGCCGGGTGGACCGGGCGTGCGCGTGGACAGCCATGGCCACCTCGGCATGGCGGTGTCGCCGCACGACGACTCGCTGCTGGCCAAGCTGGTGGTGCACACGCCAGGGCCGCATTTCAAGGACGTGCTGCGTCGGTCGCAGCGGGCACTGGCGCAGTGCGCCATCGACGGCGTGGCCACCAACCTGCCGCTGCTGCGCGCCTTGGCGCAACGGCCTGAAATGGCCAGCCAGGTGCTGGACACGGGATTTGTTGAAAGCCACCTGCTGGCGCTGTGGCCGGCGGCCGAGGCTGCCTCACGGCCCGACGATTCGTGCCTTCGCGCCCCGATGGCCGGGCGTCTGGTGCAGCAATGCGTGGTGGCCGGTGACAGGGCCGCCGAGGGCGCCGCGCTGGCGGTGCTGGAGGCGATGAAGATGGAACACCTGTTGCCGGCCACCGCGCCGTGCCGCGTTCTGCAGTGGCTGGTGCGTGCCGGCGACAGCGTGGCGGCGGGCGATGTGCTGGCGCTGCTTGGGTTGCTGCAAGGCAGCGATGCGGACAGCGCTGCGACACCGGACCGCGCCGCCATCTCAAGCCTTGCCAGCGCGACCATCCGGCCCGACCTGCAGCGCGTGCTGGACCGCCAGGCCCGCACGCTGGACGCCGCGCGCCCGCAAGCCGTGGCCGCACGCCATGCACGCGGCCAGCGCACGGCGCGCGAGAACATCGCCGCGCTGTGCGACGAAGGCAGCTTCAGCGAATACGGCGCCCTGGCGGTGGCTGCACAAAGCCGGCGCCGCAGTGCCGAAGACCTGGTGGCCAACACGCCGGCCGACGGGCTCGTCACCGGCATTGGCAGCGTCAACGGCACGCTCTTCGGGGCCGATGTCTCACGCACGGCGGTGCTGGCCTACGACGCCACCGTGCTGGCCGGCACACAAGGCTTTCGCAACCACCAGAAGACTGACCGCCTGCTGCACATCGCCCTGCAGAACAAACTGCCGGTGGTGCTGTTTGCAGAAGGCGGTGGCGGCCGCCCGGGTGATGTGGACATGCCCATCGTCGCCGGCCTCTTTGTGGCCAGCTTTGCCCGCTTTGCGCGCCTGAGCGGGCAGGTGCCGCTGGTGGGCATTGCGGCCGGGCGCTGCTTTGCGGGCAACGCGGCGCTGCTGGGCTGCTGCGACGTGGTCATCGCCACCGACCACAGCAATATCGGCATGGGCGGACCGGCGATGGTCGAAGGCGGTGGGCTCGGTGTCTTCAAGCCCGAGCAGATCGGGCCCGCCGACGTGCAGTCGAAGAGCGGCGTCATTGACGTGTTGGTGGCGGATGAAATCGAAGCGGTTGCCGTGGCGAAGAAGTACCTCGGGTTCTTCCAGGGCCGGGCCACCGAATGGGTGGCGCCCGACAGCGGTGCGCTGCGGCAGGTGGTGCCGCAGAACCGCCTGCGTGTGTACGACATCCGCGGCGCCCTGCACGCGCTGTGCGACAGCGGCAGCGTGCTGGAGCTGCGCGCTGGTTTTGGCCTTGCCGTGGTCACGGCGCTGGCGCGGATTGAAGGCCGCTCGGTGGGTGTGCTGGCCAGCAACCCGCAGCACCTGGGCGGCGCCATCGACGCAGCCGCTGCCGACAAGGCTGCGCGTTTCATGCAGCTGTGCAACGCCCACGGCCTGCCCATGGTCAGCCTCATCGACACGCCCGGCTTCATGGTCGGCCCGGCGGTTGAAGCGCAGGCGCAGGTGCGCCATGTCTGCCGCATGTTCGTCACCGGCGCGGCGCTGCGCGTGCCCTTCTTCAGCGTCGTGCTGCGAAAAGGCTATGGCCTGGGCGCGATGGCGATGGCCGCTGGCGGCTTCCACGTGCCAGACGCCATCGTCGCCTGGCCCACGGGCGAATTTGGCGGCATGGGCCTGGAAGGCGCGGTGCGCCTGGGCTGGCGCAAGGAACTGGCAGCGGCCCGTGTTGGCGCAGAACGTGACGCACTCTTCCAGCAGTTGCTGGCCCGGCAGGTGGAAGCTGGAGGCGCGCTGAACATGGCCGCCACGCTGGAGATTGACGCCGTCATCGACCCGGCCGACACCCGCGCCTGGCTGGCGCGCGCGCTGGCCGGCGCGCGTGTTCGCGAGCGCACAGTGGGGTTCATTGACCCTTGGTAAGGTGTGTGGCCAACGGCGTGCCGCAGAGGGGAAAACGATGACTGCCTTGATGACTGCCTTGCAACCCGCAGCTGCCCCGCTGCCGGTGCTCGCGCGGCGCTATGCCGAAGTGCGCGCGGCCACGATGGATCTGGTGGCGCCGCTGTCCGAAGCCGACTGTCAGGCCCAGAGCATGGCTGACGCAAGCCCCGCCAAGTGGCACTTGGCGCACACCACCTGGTTCTTCGAGACCTTTTGCCTCGAGCGCCTTGAAGCAGACTTTCAGCCGTACCACCCGGCATTTCGCGTCCTCTTCAACAGCTACTACCAGGGCGTGGGCGCGCAGCATGCGCGGCCGCAGCGCGGGTTGATCACCCGGCCTGGGCTGGCGGAGGTCAAGGCCTACCGCGCGGACGTGGATGCGCGGGTGCTGCGGCTGCTGCGTGTGCTGCAGGATGCCGCCGATCCTGAACGGCTGGCACGCCTGAGCGAGATCGTCACGCTGGGCCTGCAGCATGAACAGCAGCACCAGGAATTGATCCTCACCGACCTGCTGCATCTGCTGTCCTGCAACCCGCTGGCCCCCGTGTACCGGCCGCAGTGGCCGCTGGCCAGCGTGGCGCCAGTGCCTCTTTGCTGGGTGAACTTTGAAGGTGGCCTGGTGCAGACCGGGCACGACGCGGCGGCAAGTGAAGGCTTTGCCTTCGACAACGAGACCCCGCGCCACAAGACCTGGCTGCAACCGTATGCCTTGGCCAACCGCCTGGTGACGCATGGCGAGTGGCTGCACTTCATGCGCAGCGGCGGGTACGAACAGCCGCGCTGGTGGCTCGCGGCGGGGTGGGACTGGGTGCAAGGCCAGCGCATCCGCGCGCCGCTGTATTGGCGCCAGAACGAGGGCGGGCAAGCGCCAACGCATGCCGACTGGAGCATCTTCACCCTGCACGGCCTGGTGCCGCTGGACCCGCACACGCCCATCACCCACATCAGCCTCTATGAAGCCGATGCTTACGCAGCCTGGGCTGCGGCGCAACACGGACTGCCGCTGCGCTTGCCCACCGAGGCCGAATGGGAACACGCTGCGGAACCTATCGCCGCACAGGCTGTGGCGAGCGGCAACTTTGTCGATACCGGTGCGCTGCACCCGGTGCCGGTGGCGCAAGCCGGGCCGGGCCTGTTGCAGATGATGGGCGACGTCTGGCAGTGGACGCGCAGCGCCTACGCGCCGTACCCTGCCTTCCGCGCATGGGACGGCGCGGTGGGCGAATACAACGCCAAGTTCATGGCCAACCAGTTTGTGCTGCGCGGCGGTTCTTGCGCCACCCCGCGCAGCCACATCCGCAGCAGCTACCGCAACTTCTTTCCCGCCGATGCGCGCTGGCAGTTCACCGGGCTGCGGCTGGCGCGGGATGGAGGCTGAGCGCCTTCACTTTGCGTCGTTCAGCTTCCAGTCGTAGTCCAGGAAACTGATTGGCACGCCCTGCGCCTTGAGGCGCTCGCGGTCGGCCGGCGCGTCGGCCAGCAACGCGGCATAACGGGC
>JANMKK010000109.1:0-34707 GCA_031372005.1 Rubrivivax sp. | reverse complement strand
CTGGCCTACGGTTTTGAGCTTGTGATCCCACCTTTGCTGGAGCACATCGAATCGCTGCTCAGCGGCACCGGCCGTGAACTTGATCTGAAGACTTTCAAGCTCGTCGACCAACTCAGCGGCCGCATGCTGGGTCTGCGTGCCGACACCACGCCGCAAGCGGCTCGCATTGACGCCCACCTGCTCAACCGCGAAGGCGTGACGCGCCTGTGCTACTGCGGCCCGGTGCTGCACACCCGCCCCACGGGCCTGGCCGCCACGCGGGAACCGCTGCAGTTTGGTGCCGAAATCTTTGGCCATGCAGGCCTTGAAGCCGACCTGGAAGCCGCTGAACTGGCGCTGGACAGCCTGAGCGCCGCATCCGTGGGCGACCTCGTCATCGACCTGGCTGATGCGCGCGTGCTGCGCGGTGTGCTCGCTGATGTGCCGCTTCAAGCCCCGCAGTTGCAAGACATCGTGCAGGCCCTGGCCGACAAGGACGCATCAACGCTGCAGGCGTTGACTGCAGGTCTGCCCGACGTGACCCGCCACGCCCTGGCCGCGCTGCTGCGTTTGTATGGCGGTGACGAGGTGCTTGACGCAGCACGCAACCAACTGCCTGCGTTGCCGCTGGTGCAAGCGGCGCTGGACCAGCTGCAGTGGCTGGCCAGCCACCTGCGCGCGGCCTACCCGTCGCTGCGGGTGGGTTTCGACCTCTCGGACATGAGCGGCTACGCCTACTACTCCGGCGCCCGCTACGCGATTTACGGCGCCGGATGCAGCGATGCATTGGCCCGCGGTGGGCGCTATGACGAAGTGGGTGCGGTGTTTGGCCGCAACCGGCCTGCGGTGGGCTTCAGCCTCGACCTCAAGTCGCTGGCCGAAGTGGCCCGCGCTTCGCAAGCACCGACTGCGGTGCGTGCGCCGTGGGGTGAAGACCCGCAGCTTCGTGCGGCCGTGCGCCGGCTGCGCGAAGCCGGCGAAACCGTGCTGGCCGTACTGCCCGGCCATGAGCCCGTTGCCGATGCCTTTGCCTGTGACCGTGAACTCATCAACGTCGGCGGGCAGTGGGTGTTGCGGGCTCTCGACGTCGGCGCTGTCGACTGATTTTCAACAAGGAATTCCTGGACATGCAAGCAGCCATTCGGCCCGGCGCCGGACGCAACGTGGTCGTCGTCGGCACTCAGTGGGGCGACGAAGGCAAGGGCAAGATCGTTGACTGGATGACCGACCACGCCCAAGGCGTGGTGCGCTTCCAGGGTGGTCACAACGCAGGCCACACACTCGTCATCAACGGCCGCAAGACGGCGCTGCAACTGGTGCCTTCGGGTGTCATGCGCGAAGGCGTGGCCTGCTACATCGGCAACGGCGTGGTGGTGGATCCGGCGCACCTGCTGATCGAGATCGCGCGCATCGAAGCACTGGGCATCGACGTGCGGTCGCGGCTCTTCGTGTCGGAGTCGTGCCCGCTGATCCTGCCCTTTCACGTCGAGATCGACCGTGCGCGCGAGGCCAAGCGTGAAGGCACGGCGGCCGGCAAGATCGGCACCACCGGCAAGGGCATTGGCCCGGCTTATGAAGACAAGGTGGCCCGGCGTGCACTGCGTGTGCAGGACTTGAAGCACCCGGCGCGCTTTGAAGCCAAACTGCGTGAACTGCTGGAACTGCACAACGCTGAACTGACGGGCGTGTTGGGCGCCAAGGCGCTGGCGCTGCAGCCGATGCTGGACAACGCACTGGGCGCAGCGGATGCCATCCGGCCGTTGATGGCTGATGTGGGCTACCGGCTGCACAACGCCCATCTGCAAGGTGCCAACCTGCTGTTTGAAGGCGCGCAGGGCACGCTGCTGGACATCGACCATGGCACCTACCCCTTCGTCACCTCCAGCAACTGCGTGGCGGGGAATGCGGCGGCCGGTTCGGGTGTGGGACCGGGCATGCTGCACTACGTACTGGGCATCACCAAGGCTTACACCACGCGTGTGGGTGGCGGGCCGTTTCCGACTGAGCTGGGGATTGATGAAGCAGGCAGCGTGGGCCACCACCTGTCCACGGTCGGACAGGAACGCGGCACCGTCACCGGGCGCGCGCGGCGCTGCGGCTGGCTGGACGCGGCGGCGCTGAAGCGCTCGATCATCATCAACGGCGTGTCGGGGCTGTGCATCACCAAGCTCGACGTGCTGGACGGCTTGCCCGAGATCCTGATCTGCACCGGCTACAGAATGGGCGCCGCGACGCTGGACGTGCTGCCGCTGGATGCCGATGAAGTGGCGGCTTGCGAGCCCATCTACGAAAGCCTGCCAGGCTGGAGCGAGACCACAGCGGGGCTGACGAACTGGGAGCAACTGCCCGTGAATGCGCGCCGTTATCTCGAACGCATGCAGACGCTCATCGGCGCCCCCATCGACATGGTCTCCACCGGCCCCGACCGCGTGCACACAGTCCTGTTGCGCCACCCCTTCCGTGCCTGAACGCGCATCTTCCCCGTTCACACCAACCCACAAGCGAAAGACCCCCAAGCATGCTCACCGACGATGGCAAGCACCTGTACGTGTCCTGGGACGAGTACCACCTGCTGACCGAGCGCCTGGCGCTCAAGGTGGCGCATTCGGGCTGGGAGTTTGACCAGATCCTGTGCCTGGCGCGCGGCGGCATGCGGCCGGGTGACGTGCTGTCGCGCGTCTTCGACAAGCCCCTGGCCATCATGTCCACCAGCTCGTACCGGGCCGACGCCGGCACCATCCAGGGCCGCCTGGACCTGGCCAAGTACATCACCATGCCCAAGGGCGAACTGGCAGGTCGGGTGCTGCTGGTGGACGACCTGGCCGACACCGGCATCACGCTGCGCGCGGTGGTGGACCGGCTGCGCGGCATGCCCGCCATCCAGGAGCTGCGCGCGGCCGTCATCTGGGTAAAGGGCGTGTCGACCTACGTGCCCGACTACCACGTCGAAACGCTGCCCACGAGCCCGTGGATCCACCAGCCTTTCGAGGAGTACGACAACCTCCGACCCGACGGACTGGCCAAGAAATTCGCTGTCTAGACAAGTAAAAAGGCCGGCCACTTTTTAGAGTAACCGGCCTTCAACATTTTGGTGCCCAGAAGAGGACTCGAACCTCCACGCCGTTAAGCGCTAGTACCTGAAACTAGTGCGTCTACCAATTCCGCCATCTGGGCTTTCAGGAACAAAGGATCATATCATCAAAGAAGAGAACATCTCGAGCTCGACACAGTCGGGCCTGCCCTTGATGGGCGACATCGAAGGCACCGTTGAGGGCCATCGCGATGGCCACGGTTTTGTGCGCCCCGACAGCGGTGAATCCGCCATCTACCTGGCGCCACAAGAAATGCGCAGCGTGTTGCACCGCGACCGAGTGCGTGTGCGCGTGTTGCGGCTGGACCGCAAGGGCCGGCCCGAGGGGCGGGTGCTCGACATTCTTGAGCGGCGCAAGGCGCCGATCATCGGCCGTCTGTTGCACGAAGGCGGGCACTGGCTGGTGGCCCCTGAAGACAGCCGTTATGGCCAGGACATCCTGATCCCCAAGAACGCCACCGCCAGCGCGGCCGTGGGGCAGGTGGTGTCGGTGGAACTGACCGAACCGCCGTCCCTGCACTCGCAGCCCGTGGGCCGCGTGGCCGAAGTGCTGGGCGAGATCGACGACGCCGGCATGGAGATCGAGATCGCGGTGCGCAAGTACGAGGTGCCGCACGAGTTCTCGGCCGAGACACTGGCGCAAGCCGCCGCGCTGCCCGAGAAGCTGCGCCCGGCCGACCGCAAGCAGCGCGTGGATCTCACGGACGTGGCGCTCGTCACCATCGACGGTGAAGACGCACGCGACTTCGACGACGCCGTCTATTGCGAGCCGTTCAAACAGGGCCGTGGCAAATCGGCCGTGGAAGGCTGGCGCCTGATCGTTGCCATTGCAGACGTCAGCCACTACGTCAAGCCCGGTGAGCCGCTGGACGAAGACGCCTATGAACGCGCGACTTCGGTGTACTTCCCGCGCCGCGTGATCCCGATGCTGCCCGAGAAGCTGTCCAACGGCCTGTGCTCGTTGAACCCGAATGTCGAACGCTTGGCGATGGCTTGCGACATGCTTGTCACTGCGGACGGCAAGGTGCACGCCTACCAGTTTTACCCGGCGATCATCAATTCGCACGCCCGCCTGACGTACTCTGAAGTGGCGGCCATGCTGGCCAACACGCGCGGGCCTGAGGCCCAGCGCCGGGGCGACTTGCTGCCGCACCTGTTGCACCTGCACGAGGTCTATCGCGCATTGCTCAAGCAGCGCGCTGTGCGCGGTGCGGTGGACTTTGACAGCACCGAAACGCAGATCATCTGTGACGACAACGGCCGCATCGAAAAGATCGTGCCGCGCACGCGCAACGAAGCGCACCGCTTGATCGAAGAGGCCATGCTGGCAGCCAACGTGTGCTCTGCCGAGTACATCGCCAGCGCCGAACACCCGTGCCTGTACCGCGTGCACGAAGGGCCGACGCCCGAGAAGCGCATCGCGCTGCAGGCCCAGCTCAAGGCGCTGGGCATGACCGTGCACCTGAGCGACGAGCCCACACCTGCAGAAATTGCCGCCATCTCGCAAGCCACGCACGGCCGGCCGGACGCGATCCAGATCCAGACGCTGCTGCTAAGGTCGATGCAGCAGGCCATCTACACCGCCACCAACAACGGCCACTTTGGCCTGGCGTACGCGGCCTACACGCACTTCACGAGCCCGATCCGGCGCTATCCGGACTTGCTGGTGCACCGTGTTATCAAGGCCATCCTGGCCGGGCGGCGCTATCACCTGGTGGCCAACGAAAAAACGCGCGTGCCCGAGATGCGCAAGGGCGGCAAGCCGCAGCGCCAAGCCAAGCCGCTGTCGCAAGAGATGACGCTGTGGGAAGCGGCTGGCGGCCACTGCAGCGCCAACGAAAGACGCGCCGATGAAGCGTCGCGAGATGTCGAAGCCTGGCTCAAATGCCGCTACATGCGGGAACGGCTGGGCGAGGAATTTTCAGGCACGGTCACGACGGTGGCGGGTTTCGGCCTCTTCGTCACACTGGACGCGTTGTACGTCGAAGGCCTGGTGCACATCACCGAGCTCGGCGGCGAGTACTACCGCTTCGACGAAGCGCGGCTGGAACTGCGCGGCGAACGCACGGGCCTGCGCTATGGCGTGGGCACGCGCGTGCGGGTGCAGGTCAGCCGGGTCGATCTGGACGGCCGCAAGATCGATTTCCGCATGGTGCGCGAGGGCGAAACCGACCGGGTGCCGACGAAGACCGAACGCCCCGAGCGCCCGGACCGCGGACGCCCGCACAACGCCAGCAGCGAACTGGCGGCCGTGCAGGGCGCGGACCGCATTGCCAAGGCTGCTGCGCGCGCTGCCAAAGGTGGTGGCGGTGGCGGCGGCGCTGCCCGCAAGAGCGATGGCCACCCGGCGCGCCAGTCGCGCAAGCCCGCGCCGCAACGCCCTGCACCCAAGCCGCGCACGAGGCGCTGACCAGGCCAACTGCGAAAGCGGCGCTGATCAACGCCAAGCGCGCAAGCGGCGCGGGTCAACCTTCGCAGGCCATGACCTCAATCAACTCGGCTGCGCGCAAGGCTCGACCAGGGAAGCGGGCTGCAAAGGAGTCAGCCGCGCGGCCGTGTTGCCAAGCCGCTGCTGTTGCAATCGCGCTGGCTGCAGCCTCGGGCTGTTGCGCCCACAAGCCGGCGGCCCAGCCCGCCAGCACGTCACCGGTGCCGGCCGTGGCCAGTGCCGCGTTGCCGGTGCTGTTGATGTGCGGCAAGTCTGTTGTGCATGCAACGATGGTGCCCGAGCCCTTGAGCAGTACGGTCACGCCGAATTGGCTGCAGAGGGTCTGCGCAGCGGTGATGCGGTCGCGTTGCACGTCCACGCTTGAACAGTTCAGCAGACGCGCAGCCTCCAGCGGGTGCGGCGTCAGCAGCGTCGGCAGGCCGCGGCCGCCACGCTGGCGCAGCAACGACTGCAGCGTGCTGTCGGCGGCCAGCGCATTCAGCGCATCGGCGTCCAGCACCAGCCGCGCGGCATGCGACAGCAGCGGCGGCAAGGCCTGCCGCAAATCGCTGCCGCTGCCACCGCCGCAGCCGCAGACGACGGTCGTGGCGGCCAGCACGGGTGGCGGCGAAAACCACCACTGCGCACGTGTCATCAACTCGGGCCGGCCCGGTGGAGGAACTGCTGCCGCGTCGGCCAGCAGGCTGCAATAGACACGCCCTGCACCTGCGGCCAGCGCAGCACCGGCCGCCAGCCAGGCCGCACCCACCATGCCGGTGGCACCGCCCACCACGGCCACGTCGCCGTAGCGGCCTTTGTGGCCGGCGTGACTGCGTCCACGGCGTGGCGGTGGGCCACCGAGCCATGCCGTGCAGCCGTCAACGACGGTGCCCAGCGTGTCGAACCAGACGGCGCCCGCATGGTCGCGCCCCTGGTGCGTGAAGCAGCCCGGTTTGAGGGTTAGCAGCGACAGGGTCGCCTGCGCCACCACGGCGGCCTGGCCCAGCACGGCGCCGGTGTCCGGGTGCAAGCCGCTCGGGATATCCACGGCCAGCACCGGTGCGCTGCTGGCCTGAATGAGCGCGTTGATGTGCGCGATGGCCTGCGCAAGCGCACCGGCCGGCGCGCGCGAGGTGCCCAGGCCCAGCAGCGCGTCGATGACAAGGCCCGGCGCCTGCGATGTCAGCGCTGCGCTGGCGATCGGCACACCCGCCGCTTCTGCAGCCTTCAGCGCCGCCGCCGCGTCGGTGGGCAGGCGGGCCGCGTCGGCCAGCAAGATGATCTGCACGCCTTGGCCAGCAAGGTGCAGTTCGCGCGCCGCCACCAGGCCGTCGCCACCGTTGTTGCCGGGCCCGGACCACACCTGCACCAGCCCCGCATGCGGGGCGGTGGCCCGGGCGAGGCGCGCGACGGCAACGCCAGCGCGGGCCATCAAGCTGCCCGGTTGGGCGTTGCGCAGCGCGAGTTGTTCAGCGGCCCGTGATGCGGTGGCGTTGTGCAGCGGCCAAGGCCCGTTTTCTGCTGTGATTCGGGCCGTCATTCGCGCCGTCGTTCGCGCCGTGATTCGATGTGGCAACGGGGTCGCATGCATGGCTGCATTGTGTGTGCGTGCAGCCGCTATGGACGCGCCTTCAGCGCCAGCGTGCCAGCGTCAACCGGTCCAGGTCTATCGGCGCATCGCGCCCGCTGATGCGCTCGGCCAGCACCCGCGCCGATCCGCACGCCAGGGCCCAGCCGCTGGAGCCATGGCCCAGGTTCAGCCACACGCCAGGCGCACCGCTTTCGCCCAGCACCGGCGGCCCGTCGGGCAGCATCGGGCGGGCGCCTTTCCAGTGCTGCGCCTGTTGCGTCACGGCACTGCCCGGAAACCACTCATCCAGCACGCGGTACAGCGTGCGCAGCGTGGCCATCTTCACGTCATCAAGCCGGCCGCCGATTTCGGCGCTGCCGGCGACGCGGATGCGCTGCCCAAGTCTGGAGATGGCGACCTTGTAGCGCTCGTCCATCACCGCCGCGCGCGGGCCCATCGGCGCCTGGCCATCCACGTGGCGCACGGGTGCAGTGACCGAGTAGCCGTAGATCGGTGCCAGCGGCAGCTTCACGCCGACGCCAGCGAGCAAGGCGTTGGCCTGCACACCGGCGCAGACCACCACCGCGTCAAAGCGCTTCTCGCGGCCGCCGCTGAAGGCCACCACCGGCCGCTTGCCAGGCGTCAACAGTAGCACGTCGGCGTCGAAGCGAAAGGTGGCACCCAGGCGCGTGGCTTCAGCCTTCATCAGGTGCGCAAACTGGCGGCAATTGCCCACGCCGTCTTGCGGCAGGTGGATGGCGGCATGCAGCGCTGCCGCAGGGTTCAATGCCGGCTCAAGCTGCCGGCAGCGCGCGGCGTCAACCAGCTCATGCACCACGCCCAGTTCACGCAGCAGAGCCAGGCCGCGCTGCGCGGCTTTGGTTTCTCGCTCACCGCGCAGCAGCACGGTGTAGCCGCTGGCTTGCTCAAAGTCGAGGCTCAGGCTGTGCGTCAGCTCCAGCATGCGGTCCCGGCTGAAGCGGGCCAGTCGCTGCATGGCGCTGCGGTTGGCCACATGCACCTCCGGCCGGCAAGCGCGCAGCCAGCGCCACAGCCAAGGGATTTGCGCCACGGCGCCCAGGCCGGCAAAGCGCACCGGCGTGTCGCGGCTGAAGGCGTGGCGCAGCACTTTCCAGGTCATGCCGGGCGCCGCCCAGGGCGTGACGTAGCCGGGCGCGATGACGCCCGCGTTGGCGAAGCTGGTTTCTGCCGCCACGCTGGACCGGCGTTCAAACACCGTGACCTCAAAGCCCTGCACCGCCAGTTCGAACGCGGTGGTGACGCCGACGATGCCGGCGCCGACAACGGCTACTTGCATGGGCAGGGCCAGGGCTCAGGTTCGCGCTGGAGCTGGCGCTGCAGCATGCTCTGGCGGCGCTGCGGCAGTCCGGCGGACACAAGTGCCCGTGCTAAACTCATCGGGTTTGCCTCATCGGTGACGTGGAAGGTGCTCCGGGCTTGAAGCTTGGCGCAATGTCCGGGTTGCCGCAGACCGCCACCCGTGGCACTTCTGCTGTACTTGAGGCGAACAAAATAGCGAACCCGACCGAACCAAGGTGTCGTGGTGACGTGCAGAAGCTGAAAAAGAAGCAACTGCACGAAGCCTCGATAAAGCGGCGGGATTCTAGACCCAACCTTCGGAGTTATCCATGTCTGTCTCCATGCGTGAAATGCTGGAAGCCGGTGTCCATTTCGGGCACCAAACGCGCTTCTGGAACCCTAAGATGGCGCCGTACATCTACGGCCATCGCAACAAGATCCACATCATCAACCTCGAGAAGACGCAGCCGCTCTTCGAGGACGCGCTCAAGTTCGTGCGCCAACTGTCGGCCCGCCGTGGTTCGATCCTGATGATCGGCACCAAGCGCCAGGCGCGCGAAGTCATCGCGCTGGAAGCCCAGCGCTGCGGCATGCCCTATGTGGACCAGCGCTGGCTGGGCGGCATGATGACCAACTTCAAGACCGTCAAGGGTTCCTTGAAGAAGCTCAAGGACATGCAGGCCATCAAGGACGCTGGCACCGAGCTGATGATCAAGAAGGAAGGGCTGATGTTCGAGCGCGAGCTGGTGAAGCTCGAAAAGGACATCGGCGGCATTCAGGACATGGGCGCCTTGCCTGACGCGATGTTTGTCATCGACGTCGGCTACCACAAGATTGCCGTGGCCGAAGCCAAGAAGCTGGGCATTCCTGTGATCGGCATCGTCGACACCAACCACTCGCCGATCGGCATTGACTATGTCATCCCCGGCAACGACGACTCGGCCAAGGCCGTGGCGCTGTATGCCAAGGCGGTGGCCGACGCCGTGCTTGAAGGCCGTGCCAACGCCACGAATGAAGTCGTGCAGGCGGTCAGCGCCAGTGGCGACGAGTTCGTCGAAGTCCGCGAAGAAGCCTGATCGGCTGATTGTCTGGCCGCTTCCCTGGCCGGTCCCCTGGCCGCTTCCCTGGCTGATACCGCCCGCCGCAGCGCACTCGCGCTGCGGCTGATCCGTTTTTGATGGAGATTCCAATGCCCGCAATCACTGCAAGCATGGTGGCCGAACTGCGCGCCAAGACCGACGCCCCGATGATGGAGTGCAAGAAGGCACTGACCGAAGCCGAAGGCGACTCTGCGCGCGCCGAAGAGATCCTGCGCGTCAAGCTCGGCAACAAGGCCAGCAAGGCTGCCAGCCGCATCGCCGCTGAAGGTGTGGTCGCCGCCGCCGTCAATGGCAGCACCGGTGCGCTGGTTGAGGTGAACTGCGAAACCGACTTCGTCACCAAGAACGATTCGTTCCTGGCGTTCAGCAAAGCCTGTGCAACCCTGATCGCCGACCACAACCCGGCCGATGTGGCGGCGCTGTCGGCCCTGGCCTATGCACAAGACGGCTTCGGCCCGACGCTTGAAGACGTGCGCAAGGGGCTGGTCGGCAAGATCGGCGAAAACATGGCGATTCGCCGCTTCAAGCGCTACGCGGGCGATGGCCAGTTGGCCAGTTACCTGCACGGCACGCGCATTGGCGTGTTGGTGCAATTCACCGGTGACGAAGTGGCCGCCAAGGACGTGGCGATGCACGTCGCGGCCATGAAACCGAAGGCGCTGTCCACTGCCGACGTGCCGGCAGGCTTGATCGACGTTGAACGACGCGTCGCCGCAGAAAAGGCCGCTGAAGACTCGGCCACCGCAGTGGCGGCCGGCAAGGCCGCACAGTCGCCCGAAATTGTCGCCAAGCGTGTTGAAGGCTCGGTGCAGAAGTTCCTCAAAGAGGTTTCGCTGCTGAACCAGACCTTTGTCAAGAACGACAAACAGACGGTTGAACAGATGCTGAAAGAAAAGGCGACGAAGGTCGCCGGCTTCACGCTGTACGTGGTGGGTGAAGGCATCGAAAAGAAGGTGGATGACTTCGCCGCTGAAGTGGCCGCGCAGATTGCTGCAGCCAAGGGGGCCTAGCCTGCACTGCGTGGGTAAAGCCGATTCTCGGCAAGGGCGGACAAACGCCGCCCCCTTTACACTGCAGCCTTTGTTTACGGAGTCGTTTTGATGCCCGCGTACAAGCGCATCCTGCTCAAGCTGTCGGGTGAAGCCCTGATGGGCGACGATGCCTATGGCATCAACCGCGCCACCATCGTGCGCATGGTGCGCGAAGTGCAGGGCGTCACGCAGTTGGGCTGCGAAGTGGCGGTTGTCATCGGCGGCGGCAACATCTTCCGCGGTGTCGCGGGCGGTGCGGTCGGCATGGACCGCGCTACGGCCGACTACATGGGCATGCTGGCCACGGTGATGAATTCGCTTGCGCTGGCCGACACGATGCGGCAAGAAGGCATGACGGCGCGTGTGATGTCGGCCATCAGCATCGAGCAGGTCGTGGAACCGTATGTGCGCCCCAAGGCGCTGCAGTACCTGGAAGAGGGCAAGGTGGTGGTCTTCGCGGCCGGCACCGGCAACCCCTTTTTCACCACCGACACGGCCGCCGCGCTGCGCGGCGCCGAGATGGGCGTGCAGATCGTTCTGAAAGCAACCAAGGTCGACGGCGTCTACAGTGCCGACCCGAACAAGGACGCGGCTGCCACACGCTACAGCACCATCACCTTCGACGAAGCCATTGCCAAGAACCTGCAAGTCATGGATGCCACCGCCTTCGCGTTGTGTCGCGACCAGAACCTGCCCATCAAGGTGTTCAGCATCTTCAAGCCCGGCGCGCTGATGCGCGTGGTGCGTGGCGAAGACGAAGGCACCCTGGTGCACGTTTGACATGTCTGACATGTCGAGCTGAAGTGACGACTCCGAAAGCCCCTTGCGCCATGACCGCCATGACCATCCCCGAGATCAAGAAGACGGCCGAGCAGAAGATGGCCAAGTCCGTCGATGCCTTCAAGAGCGAACTCCAGAAAATCCGCACCGGCCGCGCCCACCCTGGCCTGCTGGACCAAGTCCACGTGGACTACTACGGGTCGATGGTGCCGATCAGCCAGGTCGCCAACGTGACCTTGATGGACGCCCGCACCATCAGCGTCCAGCCCTGGGAGAAGGGCATGAGCGCGAAGATCGAAAAGGCCATCCGCGAATCCGACCTGGGCTTGAACCCGGCAGCGCAGGGTGACCTGCTGCGCGTGCCGATGCCGGGCTTGAGCGAAGAGCGTCGCAAGGACCTGACCAAGATCGTCCGCCACGCGGGTGAAGAGGCCAAGATCGCCTGCCGCAGCGTGCGCCGAGAAGCGAACGAGCACCTGAAGAAGTTGCTCAAGGACAAGGAAGCCAGCGAAGACGACGAGCGCCGCGCGCAGGACGAAGTCCAGCGCCTCACCGACCGCACCATCGCCGAAGTGGACCGCCTGGTGCAGGGCAAGGAAGCCGAGGTGATGGCGGTCTGACCGACGCCATCGACTCCCGCGCCACCCGCTGTCTTGACCGCCGATTGATGTCCCACTTGAGCCAAGCTGCCGACGCGGTTGACGCCACTGACGCGAGCGCCGCTGCAGTGCCGCGCCACGTGGCGGTGGTGATGGACGGCAACGGCCGCTGGGCGCGCAAGCGCTACATGCCACGCTTCTTCGGCCACAAGCAGGGTGTCGATGCGCTGGTCCGCGCCGTCAACACCTTTGCCGACCGCGGCGTGCAGTACCTGACGGTGTTTGCGTTTTCGTCCGAGAAATGGAAGCGCCCCACCGAAGAGGTGTCGGGCCTGATGAGCCTGGTGCTGGTGGCCGTGTCCAAGTACCTGGGCAAGATGGCCGGTGACGGCGTGCGCATCCGCATCGTCGGCGACCGCTCTGCGGTGTCCGACAAGTTGCGCAAGGCCTGGGAACATGCTGAACACATCACCCGGCACAACACACGCATCACGCTGGCAGTGGCCTTCAACTACGGCGGCCGCTGGGACGTGGTGCAGGCCTGCCGAGACGCCATCGCCCAAGGCGTGAAGCCCGAAGCGGTGGACGAGGCCTGGTTGTCCAGTCACATGGCGTTGTCCTTTGCGCCTGACCCCGATCTGTTCATCCGCACGGGCGGTGAAATGCGCATGAGCAATTTTCTGCTCTGGCAAGCCGCCTACTCCGAGCTTTTCTTCACTGATTGCCTGTGGCCCGACTTCGGTGAAACCGAGATCGACGCCGCCCTGCAGGCCTTTGCGCAACGCGACCGCCGCTTCGGGGGCATCCAGCCGCCCATCGTCGCGCTGGAAGGGCTGTAAGGGCTCATGCTTCGACAACGCATCATCACGGCGCTTGTGCTGGTGGCCTTTCTGCTGGGCGCACTGATGCTCGACAGCGCCTGGCCCTTTGCGCTGCTGACACTGTTGCTGATTGCCGCAGCGGGGTGGGAGTGGGGGCGCTTGAACCAGGCCGGCGACATGCTGTCGCTGGCGATGGGTGCCGCTGTCGCGCTGGCCGGTGCCGTGGCGCTTTGCAGCGGCTGGCGGGACCAAGCGCCCGACCCGCTGTGGTGGGTGGTGGCAACGCTGTGGGTGGTGGCCGGCGCGGTCGCGCTGCGCAGCGGGCCCAGCGCCTGGCCGCAACTGCCGCGCGCCGCGCGCTGGGGGCTGGGGCTTGTAAATGTTGTGGTCGGCGTGGCTTGCGATTGCGCATGCGCGTGTCATCGGCATCAACTTCCTGCTCTCTGTCTTGTGCCTGGTGTGGATGGCCGACGTGGCAGCCTACTTCGGAGGCCGCGCCTTCGGCCACCGCAAGCTGGCACCGTCCATCAGCCCTGGCAAGAGCTGGGAAGGCGTGTGGTCGGGCATGGTCGGTGTGCTGTTTCTGGCGTCGCTCTGGATCTGGATAGACAGCCGCTTCAACGTCGATGGACCCAGCCTGTACACGCGGTTGTGGCTGGCCTTCGGGCTTCCGGGCACGACGGCAGCGCTACTGGCACTGTGTGGCTTGAGCGTGGTGGGCGACCTGATCGAATCGCTGGTCAAACGCGCTGCAGGTGCCAAGGACAGCAGCCAGTTGTTGCCCGGCCATGGCGGTGTGCTGGACCGCGTCGATGCACTGCTGCCCGTGGTGCCAGCGGCGATGGCCTTGATGACGCTGGTGGCCTGATGAATTCGCGCCAGCGCCTCGTCATCCTGGGCTCGACGGGTTCAGTGGGCACGAGCACGCTCGATGTCGTGGCGCGCCACGCGGATCGCTTCGAGGTCGTTGGCCTTACGGCCTATCACCGTGTTGATTTGCTGCTGGACCAATGCCGCCGCTTCAAGCCGCGCGTGGCTGTGTTGCCGACGGCAGAACGCGCTGCAGAGTTGCGCGCCATGCTCACCGCCGAAGGTCTTCAGACCGAAGTGCGCAGTGGTGCGGCCGCACTGAGTGAGCTGGCGTCCGCGAATGAGGTGGACAGCGTCATGGCCTCGATCGTCGGCGCCGCCGGCCTGCCGGCCTGCATGGCTGCGGCCAAGGCGGGAAAAAGGCTGCTGCTGGCCAACAAGGAAGCGCTCGTTGTTGGCGGCGGCCTCTTCATGCAGGCGGGGGCCGAAGGCGGCGCCACGCTGCTGCCCATCGACAGTGAACACTCGGCCATCTTCCAGTGCCTGCCCGAAGACCGCAGCAGCTGGGCGCGGCGCGTGGACCACGTCGTGCTCACCGCGAGTGGCGGCCCGTTTCGCGAACGCACGCACGCGTCGTTGCACGGCGTGACGCCCGCGCAAGCCGTCGCACATCCCAACTGGGTCATGGGCCGCAAGATATCGGTCGATTCGGCAACGATGATGAACAAGGCGCTGGAGGTCATCGAAGCGCGCTGGCTGTTTGACCTGAAGCCTGAGCAGATCCGCGTCGTCATCCACCCGCAAAGCATCATCCATTCGATGGTGGTGTGCCGCGACGGTTCCGTTCTGGCGCAGTTGGGCACGCCCGATATGAAGGTGCCCATTGCCTACGGCCTGTCATACCCCGAGCGCATCGAATCTGATGCGCTGCGGCTGGACTTCATGGCGCTGAAGGCGCTGACGTTTCAAGAGCCCGACCCCGCGCAGTTCCCCGGCCTGTATCTGGCCTGGGACGCGCTGCGTGCAGCGCCCGGCACCACTGCCATCCTGAATGCCGCCAATGAAGAAGCGGTGGCCGCGTTCTTGTCGGGAACCATTGCCTTCACCGCGATTCACAGTGTCAATGCCCGCACGCTGGACAGCACCCAGACCGGTTTTGGAGCCAGCCACACGCTGGACGATTTGCTTGAACTCGATCAGCGCGCACGCCGCACGGCGCAGCAGGTCATGAAGGAACTGCGCGCATGACCACCCTGTTGGCTTTTCTGCTCACGCTGGGCGTGTTGATCGTGGTCCATGAATATGGCCACTACCGCGTGGCCGTGGCGTGTGGCGTGAAGGTGCTGCGCTTCTCGGTGGGTTTTGGCCCCGTGCTGTTTCGCCGCCAGCGCGACGCCGACAGCACCGAATTCGTGTTGTGTGCGCTGCCGCTGGGCGGCTATGTGCGCATGCTCGACGAACGCGAAGGCGCGGTGGCCGCGGGCGAACTGGACCATGCCTTCAACCGCAAGCCGCTGCTGAGCCGCGCCGCCATCGTCTCCGCCGGCCCCATCGCCAACCTGTTGCTCGCCGTGCTGCTGTATGCCGCCGCACACTGGATCGGCATCGACGAGCCCAAGGCCGTGCTGGGCACACCGACTGCCGGCAGCGTGGCCGAGCGTGCAGGCCTGCGCGCCGGCGACTGGGCGCGGTCGATCTCGGTGGACGGCAGCGAATGGGTCGATGTGCGGTCGATGTCCGACCTGCGCTGGCAGGTCACCCAGGCCGCGCTGGCGCAGCGCAATCTGAAGCTGCAGGTCAGTGACCGCGAAGGCCGCGGCACGCGCACGCTGGCACTGGACCTGGCGGGTTTTGAGTCGCGCGATGTCGACGCCGGCTTCGTCAAGAAGATCGGCCTGGCCACCGTGTTCAGCGAGCCGCTGCTGGGTGAAGTCAAAGTCGCCGGCCCCGCAGCCAGAGCCGGGCTGATGGCCGGGGACCGCGTGCTGTCTGTCGATGGTGTGGCCATCATCGACGCGCAGACGCTGCGAGACCGCATCCGTGGTGCGGTGCGTGGCGGGCAGGGGGTTTCCCCAGGTGTCGCTCAGCAATGGGTTGTTGAACGTGCCGGCCGCTCAGTGCCAGTGGAAGTCACGCCACGCAGCACCCGCGACGGCGACACCAACGTTGGCCGCATCGACGCCTTTGTCGGCCAGCCGCCGGCGATGGTCACCGTGCGCCACGGCTTCATCGAAGGACTGACGCAGGGTGCAGTGCGCACCTGGGAGGTGTCGTCGCTGACGGTGCGCATGCTCGGCCGCATGCTGATCGGCGAAGCGTCGCTGAAGAACCTGAGCGGCCCCATCACCATTGCCGACTACGCCGGCCAGTCGGTGCAACAAGGCCTGGCCTACTACCTTGGCTTCCTGGCGCTGGTGAGCGTGAGCCTGGGTGTGCTCAACCTGCTGCCGCTGCCCATGCTCGATGGTGGGCACTTGATGTATTACATTTTCGAGGGCGTTACCGGACGCCCCGTCTCCGACGCGTGGCTGGCCAGGCTGCAGCGCGGTGGCATCGTGGTGTTGCTGATGATGATGTCAGTGGCGCTCTTCAACGACG
This sequence comes from Rubrivivax sp., assembly GCA_031372005.1. Classification (GTDB taxonomy): domain Bacteria; phylum Pseudomonadota; class Gammaproteobacteria; order Burkholderiales; family Burkholderiaceae_C; genus Rubrivivax. The sequence goes on along the minus strand of JANMKK010000109.1, from coordinate 18,580 downwards.
TGGCCCGCTTGTTGGGCCTGCACTGAATCTCCATGCTCCCTGCCTCCCCGTTTGGTCCGCTGCGCCCCGCTGCGGCGCTTGTTGTGATGGCCGCTGCGGCCACCGTGATGTCACCAGCCTGGGCCGTCGAGCCCTTCGCCATCAAGGACATCCGCGTCGAAGGCCTGCAGCGCACCGACCCCGGCACCGTCTTCGCGGCGCTGCCGTTTCGCATCGGTGACACCTACACCGACGACAAGGGCGCGGCCGCCTTGCGTGCGCTCTTTGCCACGGGCCTGTTCAAGGACGTGCGCATCGAAATCGACAAGCAGGTGGCGGTGGTCATCATCGAAGAACGGTCCATCATCGCCACCGTCTCTTTCGTCGGCCTGAAAGAATTCGACAAGGAGCCGCTGACCAAGTCGCTGCGCGATGCCGGCATCGCAGAAGGCCTGCCCTTCGACCGTGCGGTGATCGACCGCGCCGAGCAGGAAATCAAGCGCCAGTACCTCAGCCGCAGCCTGTACGGCGCCGAGGTGGTCACGACCGTGACGCCGATGGAACGCAACCGAGTCAGCGTCACCTTCACGATGACCGAAGGCGACGCCGCGCGCATCAGCGACGTGCGCATCGTCGGCGCCAGCGTGGTGTCGCAGTCGACGCTGCTGGAGCTGTTTGAACTCACGCCCAGCGGCTGGTTCACCTGGTACAGCAAGTCCGACCGCTATTCGCGCACCAAGCTCAATTCCGACCTGGAAAAGCTGCGCGCCTGGTACTTCAACCGCGGCTATCTTGAATTTGCGATTGAATCGACGCAGGTCACGATCTCGCCCGACAAGCAAACCATCTCGATCGCCATTTCCATTAAGGAAGGCCAGCCTTATACGGTGACCAGCGTGCGCCTGGAGGGCGACTACCTGGGCAAGGAAGAAGAGTTCCGCGCCTTCGTCTTGCTGCGCCCGGGGCAGCCGTATCGCGGTGACGCGGTGACGGAAACCTCCAAGCGCTTTCAGGACCTCTTCGGCTTGTACGGCTATGCCTTTGCGCGCATTGAACCGCGGCCTGAAATTGACCGCGCCACAGGGCAGGTGACGATGGTCTTTGCCGCCGAACCGCAGCGCCGCGTGTATGTGCGCCGCATCGACGTGGCGGGCAACACGCGCACGCGGGACGAAGTCATTCGGCGCGAATTCCGCCAGCTGGAATCGGCCTGGTACGACGGCGGCCTGATCAAGCTGTCCAAGGAACGTGTGGACCGCCTGGGCTACTTCAAGGACGTGGAAGTCGAGACCAACGAAGTGGCCGGCTCACCCGACCAGGTGGACCTGGTGGTCAACGTCACCGAAAAGCCCACGGGCAATCTGGCCATCGGCGCGGGTTATTCCAACGCCGAAAAACTCACCTTCAACGCGTCGATCAAACAGGACAACGCCTTCGGTTCCGGCCACAGCCTGGGCATTGAGGTCAACACCAGCAAGTACAACCGCACGCTGGTGGTCAGCACCGTGGACCCGTACTGGACGGTGGACGGCATTTCGCTGGCCATCGACGCGTTCTACCGCACCCAGCGCCCCGTCAACTACCTGGGCGACAGCTATCAGCTGAAGACACCCGGTGCTTCGCTGCGCTTTGGCGTGCCTTTCTCGGAATACGACACCGTGTTCCTGGGACTGGGTTGGGAGCGCACCGAACTGGGCACCTCGGTCGGCTTGCCGCTGGCCTGGCTGAACTACCGCGCCCTCTACGGCGACAAGACCAACGCCTTCGCTGCCACCCTGGGTTGGGCGCGCGATGGGCGCGACAGCCTGCTGGTGCCCAGCAGCGGCCGCTACCAGCGTGTGTTCTTCGAGTGGAGCTTCCTTGGCGAAGTGAAGTACTTGAAAACCAACCTGCAATACCAGGAATTCTGGCAACTGCCGCTGCGCCTGACGCTGGGCGTGAACGCCGAGGTCGGCATCGGCAAAGGTCTGGGCGGCAAGCCCTACCCGGTGTTCAAAAACTTCTATGGCGGTGGCCTGGGCACGGTGCGCGCGTTTGAGCAGGGCTCGCTGGGCGTGGTGGACCCGACTGGCGCCTACATTGGCGGCGCGAGGCGCTTCAATGCCAACACCGAGCTGTACTTCCCGGTGCCGGGCACCGGCAACGACCGCACCCTGCGCATCTTCGGTTTTGTCGACACCGGCAACGTGTGGCGGGAGGACGAACAGGTCACCGCGTCGTCCCTGCGCGCCTCTGCGGGCCTGGGCCTGAGCTGGATATCGCCGGTGGGCCCACTGAAGCTCAGCTGGGGCAAGCCGTTTCGCGTGCAGCGCAACGATAGAATCCAACGCTTCCAATTCCAGATCGGGACTGCCTTCTGATGAAGATGTTCGCTAATTCCACAGTCGCCACCGTCGCGCAAGCGCTGATCGCCACGGCCGCGCTCTTCGCCGCCACCGCCGCACCGGCTGTGGCTCAGGAACTCAAAATCGGTTACGTCAACAGCGAACGTGTGCTGCGCGAAGCCACGCCCGCCAAGGCGGCGCAGGCCAAGCTGGAAACCGAATTCAGCAAACGCGAGAAAGAGCTGACAGACATCGGTGCACGCTTGAAGGCAGCGGCCGACAAGCTGGACAAGGACGCGCCCACGTTGTCAGAAGCGGAACGCACCCGCCGCCAGCGCGAACTGGTGGAACAGGACCGCGACCTGCAGCGCAAGCGCCGCGAATTCCAGGAAGACCTGAACCAGCGCCGCAACGAAGAGCTGGCGGCGGTGGTGGAGCGCGCCAACCGCGTCATCAAGCAGATCTTCGATGCCGAAAAGTACGACCTGATCCTGCAGGAAGTGGTCTTCGCCAGTTCACGCGTGGACATCACCGACAAGGTGATCCGCGTCCTGAACAGCCCCGCCGCGCCTGGCAAGTGAGGGCCTGGCGCCCGCAGACCTGAAGACAGTCCCATGCCCATGCGCACGCGCACGCGCCTGGGCCTGCTGGCCCAACTGTTGGAGGCCGATCTGGTGGGCGATGCGGACCTCGAAGTCACGCGCATCGGCCCGCTGGAGAGCGCCGACCGCACGACCATCGGCTTCCTGGCCAACCCGCGCTACCAGTCGCAGTTGGCCACCACGCAGGCCGGCTGCGTCATCGTCGCACCCGCGTTGCGCGACGCGGCGGTGGCCCGCGGCGCAACGCTGATCCACCCCGACCCGTACCTGGCCTTCGCGCGACTGACTCAGTGGTGGGCTGCCCAGACGCGGCGCGCGCCGCTGCAAGGTGTGCATGCCAGCGCCGTGGTGGAAGAAGGTGCGCGCATCGACGCTGCCGCATCGGTTGGCGCCTTTGCATTCATCGGCCGCGGTGCGCGGATCTGCGCCGGGGCTGTCATCGGCAGCCACGCCCATATCGGCGAAGACGCAGCCGTTGGCGCCGGCACTTGGCTCAAGCCGCACGTCACGCTCAGCGATGCCTGCCGCATCGGCGCGCGCGGCATCGTGCACAGCGGCGCGGTCATCGGAGCAGACGGCTTTGGCTTTGCACCACACGAAGGGCGCTGGGAGAAGATCGAACAACTGGGCGGCGTGACGATTGGCGACGACGTCGAGATCGGCGCCAACACCTGCATCGACCGCGGCGCGCTCGACGACACCGTGCTGGAAGATGGCGTCAAGCTCGACAACCTGGTGCAGATCGGCCACAACGTGCGCGTCGGCGCGCACAGCGCCTTTGCAGGCTGCGTGGGCGTGGCCGGAAGCGCGCGCATCGGGCGCCACTGCACGGCGGGCGGCGGGGCCATCATCCTCGGCCACCTGGAAATCGTCGATCACGTGCACATCAGCGCCGCCACGGTCATCACGCGGTCGATCCACAAGGCAGGCACCTACAGCGGCATGTTTCCCTTCGATGACAATGCGTCCTGGGAAAAGAACGCCGCCACGCTGCGGCAACTGCACGCATTGCGGGATCGGCTGCGGGCACTGGAGAAAAAGGCCTGACGATGCTCGACATTCAACACATCCTGCGCAAGCTCCCGCACCGCTACCCTTTCCTGCTGGTGGACCGGGTGCTTGAACTTGTAAAGGGCGTGCGCATCAAGGCGCTGAAAAACGTCAGCATCAACGAACCTTTCTTCCCGGGCCACTTCCCGGCGCGGCCGGTGATGCCCGGCGTGCTGATGCTGGAAGCGCTGGCGCAGGCCGCCGCGCTGTTGTCCTTTGAGTCGCTGGATGGCGACCCCGACGAAGACACCGTGGTGTACTTCGCCGGCATCGACGGCGCGCGCTTCAAGCGCCCCGTGGGCCCCGGTGACCAGCTGATCCTGGAAGCGGCCATCGACCGCCACAAATCAGGCATCTACCGCTACAAGACCCGGGCCACGGTGGAGGGTGTGCTGGTGGTGGAAGCCGAGTTGATGTGCACGATGCGCAAGGCGATTTGAAGGCATGACGAAGATTCACGCCACGGCGCTTGTGGACGCGGCAGCCGAGCTGGCCGACGACGTGGGTGTCGGCCCCTACGCCGTCATTGGCGCGGGCGTCAAAGTGGGGCCCGGCACGACGATCGGCGCGCACTGCGTGATCGACGGCCCGACCACCATCGGCCGTGACAACCGCATCTTTTCGCATGCGGCCCTGGGCGGGGCGCCGCAGGACATGAAGTACCGCAGCGAGCCGACCGAACTGCACATCGGCGACCGCAACACCATCCGCGAGTTCTGCACCTTCAACCGCGGCACCGCGCAGGACGAGGGCATCACGCGCGTCGGCAACGACAATTGGGTCATGGCCTATGTGCACATCGCGCATGACGTGCAGTTGGGCAGCCACACCATCCTGGCCAACAACGCCACGTTGGCTGGGCATGTGCAGGTGGGCGACTGGGCCATCGTGGGGGGCTTGAGCGGCGTGCACCAGTTCTGCAAGATCGGTGCGCATGTGATGACGGGTTTTCAGAGCCATGTTTCGCAAGACGTGCCGCCTTTCATGACCGTCGGCGGCAACCCGCTGGCGGTGCACGGCACCAATGCCGAAGGCCTGCGCCGGCGCGGTTTTTCCAGCGAACGGCTGGCACTCATCAAGCAGATGCACCGGCTGCTGTACCGCGACGGCCTGACGCTGGACAACGCCAAGTCCGCTGTTCAGCAGTTGCTGGGCACAGTGGAAGGCGGAGACGCCGACGTGCAGATGTTGCTGGGCTTTCTGGCCACTGCCACGCGCGGCATCGTGCGCTGAGCTGAGCCCGCCCATGCAGCTTGCGATGGTCGCTGGCGAGGCCTCGGGCGACCTGCTCGCGGGCCACTTGTTGCAAGGCCTGCGCATGCGCTGGCCTGGGCTTCAAAGCCACGGTATTGGCGGCCCGCGCATGGCAAGCCAAGGCTTTCAGGCTTGGTGGCCTCACGACAAGTTGGCGGTGCGCGGTTACGTTGAGGTGCTGCGTCACTACCGCGAGATTTCGGGCATCCGCGATGCGCTGGCCCAGCGACTGTTGCAGCAAAGACCTGCGGCCTTCATTGGTGTCGATGCACCGGATTTCAACCTGGGTCTTGAAGCGCGTTTGAAGCGCGGCGGCATCAAGACCATCCACTTCATCTGCCCGTCAATCTGGGCTTGGCGCGGTGGGCGTGCCAGGAGAATGGCGGCCAGCGTGGACCATGTGTTGTGCCTGTTCCCTTTCGAGCCCGATTTGCTGCGCGCCCATGGCGTGGCCGCCACCTTCGTCGGCCACCCGTTGGCCGATGCCATACCCCTGGTGCCGCCGCGCGCGGCCAGCCGTGCCGCGTTGGGATTTGGTGACCAGGAGCAGGTCGTGGCCGTGCTGCCCGGCAGCCGCCGCAGCGAAATCGCCTGCATCGCCCCGCGCTTTCTGCAGGCTGTGGCGCTGTTGCACCGACAGCGGCCTAATCTGCGCTTCGTGTTGCCGGTGGTGCCAGGCTTGCGCCCGCTGCTGGAGCCACTGGTGGCCATGCACGCGCCCCACGCACCGCTGCGCATGCTGGACGGCCAGTCCCACGCGGTGCTGGCCGCTTGCGACGTGACGCTCATTGCCAGCGGCACCGCCACACTTGAAGCAGCGCTGTACAAACGGCCCATGGTCATTGGCTACAACATGCAAGCGCTGAGTTGGCAGATGATGAAGCGCATGAAGTACCAACCCTGGGTCGGCCTGCCCAATATCCTGTGCCGCGAGTTTGTCGTGCCGGAATTGCTGCAGGGTGATTGCGTGCCCGACAAGCTTGCGGCTGCCGTCACGGCCTGGCTCGACGACCCCGCCGCCAGTGCCCGCGTCGCGCAGCGCTTCGAGGATCTGCATGCAATCTTGCGGCAGGACACCACCACCCGAGCCACCGATGCCATCGCGCAAGTCCTTCAAGCTTGAACAGCTGGGCCTTGGCTGGGACCTGCCGGGTCTGGTGGCCGGTGTCGATGAAGCTGGCCGCGGGCCGCTGGCCGGGCCTGTGGTAGCGGCGGCAGTGATCCTGGATGAGTTGGCACCGGTGAAGGGCCTGGCGGATTCAAAAGTGCTCAGCCCGCGCCGGCGCGAACTGCTCTTCGACCAGATTCGCGCGCGTGCATTGTGCTGCTCGATCGCCAGCGCCAGCGTCGAAGAAATCGACCGCCTCAACATCCTGCAAGCCACGTTGCTGGCGATGCGCCGCGCCGTGGAAGGGCTGCGGCTGTTGCCGCACCGCGTGGTGGTCGATGGCAACCGCGCGCCAGTGCTGCCGATGACGGTGGCAGCCATCGTCAAGGGCGACGCCAAGGTGGCGGCGATCTCTGCCGCATCGATCCTGGCCAAGGTGCAGCGCGACCGCTGGTGCGCCGATCTGCACGAACAGTTTCCGCACTATGGCTTCGCCAACCACAAGGGCTACCCAACGGCCGAACACCTGGCCGCACTGCAGCGGCACGGGCCTTGTTCCGCGCACCGCCGCAGCTTTGCGCCAGTGCGTGCCGCGGAGCGGCTGGTGTGAGCGAACCTGTCCTTGTCACCTCACGCGACAACCCGCTGCTGGTGCGCCTGCGCCGCTTGGCGCAAGACGGTGGTGCCTATCGGCGCGTCGGCCAGGTGTGGTTGGAAGGCCAACACCTGTGCAGCGCGCTGCGGGTGCGCGGTGGCGCCGCCGAGCAGGCGGTGATCAGCGAAGCGGGCTGGCAAGACCCGGCGCTGCGCGAGCTTGCAGCCTGGGCGGCCAAGGTCTGCATCGTGCCGGCGCCGCTGCTTGCATCGATCAGCGGCCTGGAGTCACCTGGGCCAATAGGCTTCGTGCTGGCGCTGCCCGAAACTCCAGCCATCGACCCGCACGCGGCCACCGTCGTGCTCGACCGGCTGCAGGATGCCGGCAATGTCGGCAGCATCCTGCGCAGCGCGGCCGCCTTTGGCGTTCAGCAAGTGCTGACGCTGAAGGGCACGGCCGCTTTGTGGTCGCCGAAGGTGCTGCGCGCCGGCATGGGTGCGCACTTCAGCCTGCGGTTGGTCGAAGGTCTGGACGAGTCAGCGCTGCAGGTGCTGCAGGTGCCGCTCGTGGCCACCAGTTCACACGCCGGCGATGAACTGCCTAACGCTCATATTCCATCACCTTGCGCGTGGGTGCTGGGGCATGAAGGGCAGGGCGTCTCTGCCGACTTGCTGCACCGCTGCGCGCTGCAGTTCCGCATTCCGCAGCCGGGTGGTGAGGAGTCGCTCAACGTCGCGGCTGCCGCCGCAGTGTGTTTTTACGAAAGCGCGCGCCGGGCTCAATAGATCAACCGGTCGGGCCGCAAGTCGCGCAGGATGGTGGTTGCAATCTCTTCGATCGATTTGTGCGTGGACGACAGCCAGGCCACGCCTTCGCGCCGCATCATCGCTTCGGCCTCGTTGACTTCGTAGCGGCAATTTTCCAGCGCTGCGTACTTGCTGCCAGGGCGGCGTTCATGGCGAATCTGCGCCAGCCTTTCGGGATTGATCGTCAGGCCGAAACATTTGCGTTTGTGCGGCGCCAGCGGCGTGGGCAGGCGGCCGCGGTCGAAGTCTTCAGGGATCAGCGGGTAGTTGGCGGCCTTGATGCCGTGCTGCATGGCCAGGTACAGACTGGTCGGCGTCTTGCCGCTGCGGCTGACGCCGAGCAAGATGACGTCGGCGCTTTCCAGGTTGCGTGAACTCTGGCCGTCGTCATGCGCCAGGCTGAAGTTGATGGCCTCGATGCGTTCGTTGTATTCCGCGCTTTGGCTGGCGTCTGAAAAGCGGCCGACGCGGTGGTTGCTCTTGACGCCGAATTCCACCTCGAGCGGTTCGACAAAGGTGCGGAACATGTCCAGCACCAGGCCTGTGCAGCGAACGCCCGTGACGATGGCGCGGACTTCGTCGCTGATGAGCGTGATGAAGACAATGGGGCGCTTGCCTTCGCGCACTGCCGTGTCGTTGATCTCACCCACCACCACATGGGCCTTGTCCACCGTGTCGATGAACGGCCGCCGCACATGGCGCGGCTTGGCCGGGAATTGGTTAAGGATCGAATTGCCGAAGGTCTCGGCGGTGATGCCGGTGCCGTCCGAGACAAAGAACACGGTTCGTTCGGTCATGGCGGGTGTTGCTGGCCAGCGTGGCGCTGGCACGGTCGATGTAGGCTCAAGGTGAAGGCCATCATAAGGAAGAACTCCTTAGAATCGATCGCATCCATTCCGCCCGCCGCCCAACGTGAACCCTCCTGGCACAGAACCCGAAGAAGAGCGCGCCAGCGCAGGAACATGGGCCGCCTTTGCGGAAGCACCGGTTTTGTCACATCACGGAGCTTTCCCATGTCTACACCGGCTGATCGGCCCCCTATGGCCACCCTGGCAACCTTGTCACCGACCCAACTGGTCGCCCCATTTGAACAGTTGAGGATGAGCGACGTTGAGGTCGTGGGCGGCAAGAACGCCTCCCTCGGCGAAATGATCAGCCAGCTGGCCGCCAGCGGCGTGCGGGTGCCGGGCGGCTTTGCCACCACAGCCCATGCCTTCCGCGAATTCCTGAAGCACGGCGGCCTGGCGCAGCGCATCAACGACAAGCTGGCGACGCTGGATGTGGACGATGTGCGCGCGCTGGCTGAGGCCGGTGCGCTGATTCGGAGCTGGGTGGTTGAAACGCCATTGCCCCCGGCGCTGGATGAAGCCATTCGCGCGCAGTTTGCATTGCTGTCGGCCGATGCACCTCAAGCAAGCTTTGCGGTGCGGTCTTCGGCCACTGCAGAAGACCTGCCCGACGCGTCCTTTGCCGGCCAGCAAGAGAGTTTTCTCAACGTCAGCGGCATCGACGATGTCCTGCACCGCATCCGGCAAGTCTTCGCTTCGCTCTACAACGACCGTGCCATCAGCTACCGCGTGCACAAGGGCTTTGCGCATGCCGAGGTGGCGCTGTCGGCGGGTGTGCAGCGCATGGTGCGGTCCGACATGGGCTCGGCCGGCGTGCTCTTCACCATCGACACCGAGTCGGGCTTCACTGATGTGGTGTTCATCACTGCCAGCTACGGCCTGGGTGAACTGGTGGTGCAGGGCGCCGTCAACCCCGACGAGTTCTATGTTCACAAACCGACGCTGAACAAGGGCATGTTTCCCATCACCCGCCGCGTGCTGGGCTCCAAGCTGCAGCGCATGGAATTTGCGTCGGCACAAGAGAAGGCAGACGGACCTGGAGAACCCCGCACGCTTGTGAAAGTGCTGGACACGCCGCCCGAACAGCGCAACCGCTACGCGCTGAACGATGCCGATGTCATCGAACTCGCCAAGTACGCGCTGATCATCGAAAAGCACTATGGCCGTGCGATGGACATCGAGTGGGGCAAGGACGGCATCGACGGCAAGATCTACATCCTGCAAGCGCGTCCAGAAACGGTGAAGAGCCAGGCCGGTGCCAAGCTGGAGCAGCGCTTCAAGCTGAAGGGCGACCACAGCAAGACGCCGGTGCTGACTGAGGGCCACGCCATCGGCCAGAAGGTGGGCACCGGCCCCGTGCGCCTGGTGCGCAGCCCGGCGGAGATGGACCGCGTGCAGCCGGGCGACATCCTGGTCACCGACATGACCGACCCGCATTGGGAGCCGGTGATGAAACGTGCGTCGGCCATCGTCACCAACCGCGGCGGCCGCACCTGCCACGCCGCGATCATCGCGCGTGAACTGGGCATCCCGGCGGTGGTGGGCTGTGGCGACGCGACAGAGCACTTGATCGAAGGCGCGCTGGTGACGGTGTCATGTGCCGAAGGCGACACCGGCTACGTCTACGACGGCCTGCTGGAAACCGAGATCAGCGATGTGGTGCGCGGCGAAATGCCGTACTGCCCCATCAAGATCATGATGAACGTGGGCAACCCGCAGCTGGCCTTTGACTTCTGCCAGATGCCCAATTCCGGCGTCGGCCTGGCGCGGCTGGAATTCATCATCAACAACAACATCGGCGTGCACCCGAAGGCGATCCTCGACTACCCGAACATCGACGCCGACTTGAAGAAGGCGGTTGAATCTGTCGCGCGTGGGCACGCATCGCCACGCGCCTTCTATGTCGACAAACTGGTTGAGGGCATCTCCACCATCGCGTCGGCGTTCTGGCCCAAGCCGGTGATCGTGCGGCTGTCGGACTTCAAGAGCAACGAATACCGAAAGCTCATTGGCGGCACGCGCTACGAGCCCGATGAAGAGAACCCGATGCTGGGCTTTCGCGGTGCCAGCCGCTACATCAGCGGCGACTTCAGCGACGCCTTTGCAATGGAATGCGAAGCGCTCAAGCGCGTGCGCACGGACATGGGCCTGACCAACGTCGAGATCATGGTGCCCTTCGTGCGCACCGTGAAGCAGGCCTCCACAGTGGTGCGCATGCTGGCCGAGCGCGGCCTGAAGCGCGCCAGCCAAGGTGGCACCGACGGCCTTCGCGTGATCATGATGTGCGAGGTGCCCAGCAACGCCATCCTGGCCGAGCAGTTCCTGGAGCACTTCGACGGCATGTCGATAGGCTCCAACGACTTGACACAGCTGACGCTCGGCCTGGACCGCGATTCGGGCCTGGAGCAATTGGCGGGCGACTTCGACGAGCGTGACCCGGCGGTCAAGGCCATGATTTCGCGCGCCATCGCGGCCTGCCGCGCCAACGGCAAGTACGTCGGCATCTGCGGCCAGGGGCCAAGCGACCACCCGGACTTTGCCGACTGGCTTGCTGCAGAAGGCATCGTGTCGATATCGCTCAACCCCGACAGCGTCATTGACACCTGGCAGCGGCTGGCGAAGCGCTGAAGACGCGACCTGCCCGGTTGAGCAGGAAAAGCGGCGAATCAGGTCTTCTTCGGGTAGCCCCTGTTCTTTCTGAAGGCTACGATCCCAAAGTCTGGCGTGCATGCGCCGGACCTGAGGTTGCGCGCCGCGCGCCGGAGATCCACCCCTCGAGTGGCATGAACGATTCCGAGACTTTTGTGAAGACCGCGCTTGGGCTTGACGAGGTGCGCACCCGTGCCTTGAAGCTGTCGCAGCGCCTGCGAACCATGCTCATCATGGTGGACGGCACGCGCACGGTGGTGCAACTGCGTCAGGCGCAGCTGACTTTGGGGGCGCCGGCCGATTTTCTGGAAAGTCTGCTGGCCCTGGGCTTGGTGGTGTCGGACATGGCGCCAGCGAATTCCGCGTCGGGCGCCGCATCGGCGGCAACACCGGCGGCGACAGTGGACGTGGAGCTGAGCCTGTCCACGCTGGACATGGCCGCGCCGCAGGACGCCGAGAAATTCCGCGCAGCGCTCAAGTTCATGAACGACACCTCGGTGGACCTGCTGGGCTTTCGATCTTTCTTCTTCACGCTGAAGGTGGAGAAGTGCTTCACGATGGTAGATCTGAAGGAATTGATTCCTCAGTTCAGCAGCGCCATCGCCAAGAGCAAGGGCGTCGAGGTGGCACGCGCCATGGAAGAGCGCGTGCTGCGAATGATCCAGTAGCGGCCGCGCGGCCGCAGCCGGCACGCGCTATTGGGTGGCAGGCGATGCGGCCTTGGGGGCGGAAGCCGGTGCGTCGGTGGGCGCAGCGGTGGGTGGGGATACGTCATGCTTTTCCCCGCCGAGGTCCACGTCACCGCCCGACTTCACCAGAACGAACAGCGCCAGCGCCGCAAAGACCGCAAAGCCCACCAGAATTTTCCACATGTTCAAGTCTTTCAGATGCAAAGGGTGACCGATATCCACCAGCGTCTGCTGGACATCGGTCACCCGGGCCACATGTGAGCATGCGGCCCAACTGGGCCGGACCTTCCGGCCCGGCGCAGTCGCAGTGGCTCAATCGTCCTTGTAGATGTCCACGTCCTTCGTTTCCTTCACGAACAGTGTGCCGATGACGAGGGTCATGGACGCAATGATGATCGGGTACCACAGGCCGCTGTAGATGTTGCCCTGCGCCGCCACGATCGAGAAGGCGATGGCGGGCATGAAGCCACCGAACCAGCCGTTGCCGATGTGGTACGGCAGGCTCATGGACGTGTACCGGATCTTGGTGGGGAAGAACTCCACCAGCATGGCGGCAATCGGGCCGTACACCATGGTGACGTAGATCACCATGATGGTGAGGATGCCGATGATCATCCACCAGTTGCTGCTGCCAGCCGGGATCGGGTCGGCCTTGGCCGGGTAGCCGGCTGCGTTGAGCGCTTCCCGCACTTCCTTCTCAAAACGCGGCTTGTCTTCCTTGGCGGTAGCAGCTGTGTAGCCAGCGATCGCCTTTTCCCCGACCTTCACCGTGGCCACGGTGACCGTGCTGTTCTCGGTCTTGTCGTAGTTGACGCCAGAGTTGGCCAAGAATGTGCGGGACAGGTCGCACGCGGTGGTGAACTTGGCGGTGCCAGTCAGGTTGAGGATCAGGTTGCAGTCACCGGACGGTGCCACCACCGTGACCGGGGATTTTTGGATCGCCGCCTGCAGCTTCGGGTTGGCGTACGTGGTGAGGGCGTTGAAAAGCGGGAAGTAGGTCAGCACGCCCAGCAGGCAGCCGGCCATGATGATCGGCTTGCGACCGATCTTGTCCGACAGGCTGCCGAAAAACAGGAAGAACGGGGTGCCCAGAATGAGCGAGATCGCGATCAGGATGTTGGCGGTAGGCCCGTCCACCTTCAGGAAAGTCTGCAGGAAGAACAGCGTGTAAAACTGGCCGGTGTACCAGACCACGGCCTGCCCGGCAGTGGCACCGAACAGCGCCAAGAGCACGATCTTCAGATTGGACCATTGGCCGAAGGATTCGGTCAGCGGTGCCTTCGAGGTCTTGCCTTCGGCCTTCATGCGGGTGAAGGCCGGGGACTCGCTCAATTTCAGGCGAATCCAGACCGAGATCAAGAGCAGCAGGCCCGAAAAAGCGTAGGGGACGCGCCATCCCCAAGCGGCGAATTCCTTCTCACCCAAGTAGGTGCGCGTGCCCAGAATCACCATCAAGGCCAGCATCAGACCGACGGTAGCCGTGGTCTGAATCCACGCCGTGTAGGCCCCTCGCTTGCCGTGTGGCGCGTGCTCCGCCACATAGGTCGCGGCGCCGCCATATTCGCCGCCCAGTGCCAAGCCCTGCAGCAAGCGCAAGGCAATCAGGATGATCGGTGCAGCCATACCCCAGGTGGCGTAGTTGGGCAGAAACGCCACCAGGAAGGTGGCCAAGCCCATGATCAGGATCGTGATCAGGAAGGTGTACTTGCGGCCGACCAAGTCACCCAAGCGCCCGAAGATGATGGCGCCGAAGGGCCGTACGGCAAAGCCAGCAGCAAAGGCGAGCAGGGTGAAAATGTCCCGCGTGGACGGGTCCAGCGCGGTAAAGAAATTGGCGGCGATGATCGCCGACATCACACCGAAGAGATAGAAGTCGTACCACTCGAAGATCGTGCCCAGTGACGAGGCAAAGATGACCTTCTTCTCTTCTGCGGACATCGGTCGCGGTTCGGCGCTCATGTGCGCCTGTGAATTAGTGCTGCTTGTGGCCATACGGCGGTCTCCAAATCGGGGCAAATGCCAGATTCCGAGTCGGTCAGACTCGGGCTATATAGAGTTTGAAAACCGTGGCTGACCCAAAACTGACGCGGCCACAGGCAACCACGGGCGGCCCCATGGTGCCTGCCAACCGCTTTGACCCGCCGTTCAGCGGGGGGCATTGCCCGCCAAGGCCTCGAAGAGCACAGGTCGAAGATCTTGTCGCGGGCTGAAGATGCCGGGTATTTATCCATATCGCTTACCCCGAGGCTGAAGAGCCCGCAAGCTGGGCCGCCGGGTCGGCAGAGTGCGTGGCCGTAAGTGGTGGGTAAGCGCGCGCTAAAACAGTCGGCGTTTCTCGCCGAGGTTGAATGCCAAGCCTGCCCAGCCTTTTCTATGTCCTGCAACTGCTGCCCTTCATCGCGCCCATGGCGATGCAGGGGCGGGGTGAGCGGTGATGAATCTGTGGATGAACCGCTTGGCCGTGCTGTGGCAGCGCGGGTGCGCAACAGCGTCGTTGCTGGCGGGCCGGCGAGAAGCGGCTCTGCTGCGCTTGAACACGCTCTGCAGCCGCCGTCCTGACGACGTGCACGCGCTCGCCAGCCGTGCCCACTTGCTGGCGCAATGGGGCCGCGCAGCTGAAGCCTTGTCGGACTCGCAGCGCCTGGTGCTGCTGAGGCCCGGCGACGCGGGCACGTGGTTCAACCACGGCTACCTGCTTGAAGCGGCGGGCCAATGGGACGATGCGCGGGCTTCCTTCCTGCGCGCAACCGAACTCGGGCCGCTGCTGGACCGCGCCTGGTATGGACTGGGGCTTGTCCTGATTCGCCTGCATCGCTTCGACGAAGCGGCTGCGGCCCTGCGGCGCAACACCGAATTGCAGCCCCAAAGCCCTTGCGGTTGGTACCAGCTTGCGCGGGTGCACGTGGACATGAACGAGCCGAAGGCGGCTGCCAGAATCATCCGGCACCTGCAGGGCTTTGAGCCCCGCATCGCGGCACAACTGGCGCGCGAAACCGGCCTTGAAGCCATTGCTTGATTCGAGGAAATCAACCGCTGTGCCCGAGATCAACGCCCGCCAGCGACTGGACGCTTACTGGCAGAAGAACCTGCGCATGACGGCGGTGCTGTTGGCCATCTGGTTCACCGTCACCTTTGGCGTGAGCTACTTTGCCCGCGAACTCAACTTCAACTTCTTTGGCTGGCCGTTCAGCTTTTGGATGGCGTCGCAGGGTGCGCCCGTGGTCTATGTGCTCCTGATCGGGTTCTATGCGCGCCGCATGGACAGGCTCGACCAGGAACATGGCGTCGCCGAGGATGACTGAGATGGCGCCCCCACGCTCGCTGCGCTTGCTGCCGTGCGACTTGCAAGCCGCACGTCGTTCGCCAGCCACTCGCGAGCGCGCAGGCGCTCGCTCGGTGCGGGCTCACCCCCCCGAAGGGGCTGACTGCGGCGGCTCCAAGTCCGCCTGCGCGGACTTGGGCGGCACGAAGGCCGGCCGCGTCTTGCGGTTGGCGCCCGGTACCTTGGGAACGGCCGGGCGGTACTGAGATGCCGGGCCCGCTCTTCGACCCCACTCCCGCGCTGGCCAGCAAGGCCACCCGCGCCGCCTTCAAGCGCGGCCTCAACAAGGTCTATGCCTGGTACACGGTAGGCTTCATTGCCTTTGTGGTGATGTTGGCTATTGCCGAGCGGATGGGAATGAGCCGCGGTGCGATGGGCATCATCTTTCTGCTGGCCACCGTGGCGCTGTATGCGGGCATCGGCATCATGAGTCGCACCAACGACGCCGCCGAGTACTACGTGGCCGGCCGGCGCGTGCCGGCCGTCTACAACGGCATGGCCACCGGCGCGGACTGGATGAGCGCCGCATCGTTCATCGGCCTGGCCGGCACCCTGTACCTCACAGGTTACGGCGGCCTGGCTTTCATCATGGGCTGGACGGGCGGCTACTGCCTGGTGGCGTTGTTTCTGGCGCCGTACCTGCGCAAGTTCGGCCAGTTCACGATCCCCGATTTTCTGGGTGCGCGCTATGGCGGCAACCTGGCGCGCGTCGTTGGCGCGGTAGCCGCGATCCTCTGTTCTTTCACCTATGTGGTGGCGCAGATCTATGGCGTTGGCCTGATCACCACGCGGCTCACGGGCCTGGCCTTTGAAGTCGGCATCTTCGTCGGCCTGGGCGGCATCCTGGTGTGTTCTTTCCTGGGTGGCATGCGTGCCGTCACGTGGACGCAGGTGGCGCAGTACATCGTCTTGATCATTGCTTACCTGATCCCCGTGGTGTGGCTGTCGGTCAAGCAGACCGGCGTGCCGATTCCGCAGGCCATCTACGGCTACACGCTGGAAAAAGTCACCGCGCGCGAAGCGCAGTTGATTGACGACCCGAAAGAGAAGGAAGTCATCGCCATCTACCAGCAGCGCGCCGACGATCTGGCTGCGAAGCTGCGGGACGTGCCATCAGCCCTGGCCAAGGATCGCGCCCTGGCGCAGAGGCGGGTTGAAGAACTGCAAGCGGCCAATGCGCCGCTGCGCGAAGTCCAGGCTGCCGAAAAGGCCCTGGCAGCAGTGCCCAAGGACGCGGCCGGTGCCATCGCCGCCTGGACCAAGGCCAAGGCCACGGCCGACGCGGCGGCCAAGCCACTCGCTGGCATGCCCCGGCACGCGGCCCAGTACGCTGGTGACCCGAATGGCGACGCGGCAGCGCAAAAAGTCTTTGACGATTCGCGCCGCAACTTCCTGGCGCTGGTGTTCTGCCTGATGGTGGGCACCGCCGGGCTGCCGCACATCCTGACGCGCTACTACACGACGCCCTCAGTGCGGGACGCCCGCCGGTCGGTGACCTGGTCGCTGTTCTTCATTTTCCTGCTGTATGTCACCGCACCCGCGCTGGCCGTGCTGGTGAAGTTCGAAGTTTTCAACGTGCTGGTGGGCACGCCCTTTGACAAGCTGCCGCCGTGGATCACGTCCTGGGCCAAGGTGGACCCGGCGTTGCTGTCGGTGGTGGACGTCAACAAGGACGGCATCTTTCAGTTGGGGGAGATGAAGATCGGTGGTGACATCATCGTGCTGGCCACGCCCGAGATTGGTGGCTTGCCTTATGTGATCTCGGGCCTGGTGGCGGCCGGTGGCCTGGCTGCAGCGCTGTCCACGGCTGACGGCCTGCTGTTGACGATTGCCAGTGCACTTTCGCATGACGTCTACTACAAGATGATCGACCCCAACGCGCCGACGGCGCGGCGCGTAATGATCTCGAAGACGCTGTTGCTGGTGGTGACGCTGATGGCCGCCTTCGTCGCGGCGCAGAAGCCGGCGGACATCCTCTTTCTGGTGTCGGCGGCTTTTTCCTTCGCGGCTGCGGCCTTCTTCCCCGCGCTGGTGTTGGGCGTGTTCTGGAAGCGCGCCAACAAGTGGGGTGCGGTGCTTGGCATGGTCAGCGGCCTGGGGGTGACTCTGTACTACATGGTCACCACGGAACCCTGGATGCGCGGCATCTTTGGCGTCACAGCGCCGATTGAACTGTGGTTTGGCATCCTGCCCATCTCTGCCGGCGTGTTTGGTGTGCCGCTGGGCTTCGCGGTGATCGTCATCATCAGCCTGATGACACCCGCGCCCGCGCGGGCAGTGCAAGACCTGGTGGAGCACGTGCGCTACCCGAAAATGCCGCCGTCTGCGTCTGCGTCTGCGTCTGCGTCTGCGTCTGGGCCCTGAACCATGGCTGAGTGGCTGCGCAGAACCGGCCGGATGCTATAATTTTTGGCTTTCCTTGCTGCACCCGTCATGTTGACGCATCGGGGCGGCTTCCATACCCGAATCCCTGGGTCATTTTGAAAAAGCAAGTGTGCCCAGGGCCGGAATCCACAAGGAGTATTCATGCGTCACTATGAGATCGTTCTGCTGATCCACCCGGATCAAAGCGAACAGGTTCCGGCCATGCTGGAACGCTACAAGACCCTGGTCACCGCAAGCGGTGGCAAGGTGCACCGCGTGGAAGACTGGGGCCGGCGTCAGCTGGCCTACATGATCCAGAAGCTGGTCAAGGCGCATTACCTGTGCCTGAACATCGAAGTCAGCAACGACACGCTGACAGAGATCGAAACCGGCTTTCGCTTCAACGACGCCGTGTTGCGCCACATGACCGTGCAAAAGCCCAAGGCCGAGACAACCCCGTCGATCATGATGAAGGCGGTGGAACGAGAAGAAGCCCGCAAGGAACGCCAGGAGGCCACGGCCTGACGGCCGAGTCGCCTGCGCAGTCTGTGCCGTTGGCCACTGGCTAGCCCGAATTGAACCGCTTGGTTCTGTCGGCGACGCTGGTGGAGCGCGCAGCCCCTCGCTACACCCCGGCGGGTCTTCCGGCCCTGGACTTGAGCTTGAAGCACGAGTCCGAGGTTCAGGAAGACAGCCAGCCCCGCAAGGTCTCCATGGAGATGAAAGCGGTGGCCATCGGGGCCGTGACGCAGGTGCTGTTGCCGCTGGAGTTGGGATCGACCGGCCTGTACGCAGGCTTCATCACCAGCACCCGAAACGGCCGCGGTCTGCTGTTCCACATCACCTCGGTCGAGCTCGACGCCCGGCCGGGCCCATCCGGATCGAATTGAATTCAAGTAGGAGCTCATATGCCCCCGCCACGTGGTAAAGGTCGTTTTTCCAAGGACAAGCGCCCCAAGCGCAACAACCAGTCGCTGCTGTTCCGCCGCA
>JANMKK010000100.1:0-3082 GCA_031372005.1 Rubrivivax sp. | reverse complement strand
GGGTGTGGACTGGCCCGTGCAGTACACCGCCGGCAAAGCGCAGATGGAGTCACTCTTCCAACGCAGCAAGGCTGCACCCTGAGGCCTGCCATGACCGACCGTGTGCAACCCACCCTGAACGCCGGCAACCGCGTTTCTCTGGCCGACTACCCGACCGCGCATTTCCTGTGGGAAGTGGCGCACGGCGTTGGTGTCATCACGCTCAACCGCCCCGAGCGCAAGAACCCGCTGACATTCGCGTCCTATGCAGAACTGCGGGACCTCTTTCACCAGCTGCGCCACGCCACCGACGTGCACTGCGTGCTGCTGCAAGGCGCGGGCGGCAACTTCTGCAGCGGTGGCGACGTGCACGAGATCATCGGCCCGCTGCTGCAGCTGAAGGCGCCCGAGCTGCTGATGTTCACCCGCATGACGGGTGAGCTGGTGCGCAACATGCGCCACTGCCCGCAGCCCATCATCGCGGCGGTCGATGGCGTGTGTGCCGGTGCCGGCGCCATCATCGCGATGGCCAGCGACCTGCGCATTGGCACCGCGCGCTGCAAGACCGCCTTCCTCTTCAACCGCGTGGGCCTGGCGGGCTGCGACATGGGCGCCTGCGCGCTGCTGCCGCGCATCGTGGGCCAGGGGCGGGCCAGTGAATGGCTGTACACCGGCCGCGCGCTGGCCGGGGAAGAGGCTGAACGGTGGGGCTTCTACAACCGGCTGTCTGCACCTGAATCGCTGCAGGCCGACGCGCTGGCGCTGGCGCGCGACATCGCCAGCGGGCCCACCTTCGCCAACGGCATCACCAAGACCATGCTGCATCAAGAGTGGAACATGGGCATCGACCAGGCCATCGAAGCCGAAGCGCAGGCGCAGGCGCTGTGCATGCTGACCGAAGACTTCGGCCGCGCCTACCGCGCCTTTGTGGCCAAGGGCAAGCCGGTGTTTGAGGGCAACTGACGATGAACGCACTGGAACATCTGCGCTGGCCTTTCTTCGAGCCGCGCCACCGAGAATTCGCAGTGGCGCTGGACGCCTGGGCGCAGGCTGAGGTGCGCGATTTGCACGGCCGTGATGTGGATGCGCAGTGCAAGTCGTTCGTCAAGCAGCTGGGCGGCGCCGGTTGGCTGAAGCACGCGGTTGGCGACACGCTCGACACCCGCCTGTTGTGCTTGACCCGCGAAACACTCGCGCGCCACAACGGCCTGGCCGACTTTGCCTTTGCGATGCAGGGCCTCGGCTCGGGCGCGATCTCGCTGGCGGGCACGGCCGAGCAAAAGGCGCGCTGGTTGCCGAAGGTGGCGGCCGGCCAAGCCATCGCCGCCTTTGCGCTGAGCGAACCCGGCGCCGGCTCCGACGTGGCCGCGATGCAATGCGCCGCCCGCATCGACGGCGACCATGCCGTGCTGGACGGCGAGAAGACGTGGATCAGCAACGGCGGCATCGCCGATTTCTACGTCGTCTTTGCGCGCAGCGGCGAAGCACCGGGTGCGCGCGGCGTCAGCGCCTTTGTCGTCGAAGCGGGCACGCCGGGCTTCGACATCGCCGAGCGCATCGACGTCATCGCGCCGCACCCGCTGGCCCGCCTGCGCTTCACCCACTGCCGCGTGCCGCTGAGCCACCGCGTCGGCGCGGCCGGTGAAGGCTTCAAGGTGGCGATGCGAACGCTGGATGTCTTCCGCACCAGCGTGGCCGCAGCCGCACTGGGCTTTGCGCGGCGCGCCATGGAAGAAGGCCTTGAACGTGCCAAGAAGCGGAAGATGTTCGGCCAGCACCTGGCCGACTTTCAACTCACACAAGCCAAGCTCGCGCAGATGGCACTCACCATCGACAGCGCCGCGTTGCTGGTCTACCGCGCAGCCTGGGAACGTGACCAGGGCATCAACGTCACGCGCCAGGCCGCGATGGCCAAGCTGGCCGCCACCGAAGGCGCGCAGCAGGTCATCGACGCGGCGGTGCAGCTCTTCGGCGGCCAGGGTGTCGTCAGCGGTGAGACGGTGGAGCGGCTGTACCGCGAAATCCGGTCGCTTCGCATCTACGAAGGTGCCACCGAGGTGCAGCAACTCATCATCGGCCGCGACCTCATCAAGGAAGCATCATGAGCAAACAACTGCTGCAACCCGAACATTGGGCGCGGCCCAAGGGTTATGCGAACGGCGTGGCCGCGACGGGAAAGCAAATCTTCGTCGCCGGCATGATCGGCTGGGACGCGCAGAACCACTTTCAGTCCGATGAGTTGACCGCCCAGGTGCGCCAGGCACTGCAGAATGTGGTGGACGTGCTGGCAGCGGCCGGCGCCAAACCCGCGCACATCACGCGCATGACCTGGTACCTGACCGACAAGCGCGACTACATCGCAAAGGGCCGCGACATCGGCGCGGCTTACCGCGAAGTCATCGGCGACTTCGGCATCGCCATGACGGCGGTGCAGGTGGTGGCGCTGATCGAAGACCGCGCGCTTGTCGAAATCGAAGTCACCGCCGTCATCCCTGAATAACCCAGCCAAAGCGCAAGAAAGCACAAACACCATGGCCACCAAAGCAAGCTTCCACTGGGACGACCCGCTGCTGCTGGACCAGCAGTTGAGCGGCGACGAACGCCAGGTGCGCGACGCCGCCCACGCCTACAGCCAGGACAAGCTGGCCCCGCGCGTGCTGGACGCGTTCCGCAACGGCACGACCGACCCGGCCATCTTCCGCGAGATGGGTGAACTCGGCCTGCTCGGGCCCACCATCCCTGAAGCCTATGGCGGCGCGGGCCTCAACTACGTCTGCTACGGGTTGGTGGCGCGCGAAGTGGAGCGTGTGGACAGCGGTTACCGCAGCATGATGAGCGTGCAGAGCTCGCTGGTCATGGTGCCCATCTTTGAGTTCGGCACCGAAGCGCAGAAGCAGAAGTACCTGCCCAAACTGGCCAGCGGCCACTGGATCGGCTGCTTCGGCCTGACCGAGCCCGACCACGGCAGCGACCCGGGCAGCATGGTCACGCGCGCCAAGGCCGTGCCCGGCGGCTATGCCTTGAGCGGCAGCAAGATGTGGATCAGCAATTCCCCCATAGCCGACGTGTTCGTCGTCTGGGCCAAGGATGATGCGGGCGCCAT
>JANMKK010000075.1:0-1966 GCA_031372005.1 Rubrivivax sp. | reverse complement strand
AAAACCCATCAGCGCGGCAAAGCCCAGCAGCATGGGGAGGTTCAGGCCATTGGCCGTGAGGAAGCGATTGACGCCCAGCAAACTGGCGGCAATGCCCAGCACCAGCATGACGGCCAGGTTGGTGACGACGAAGAGCAGGATGCGTTTCATGGCTTGACGGCCTCCAGAGCCGCGGTTTGCCCGGACAGAACGGATTGCTGCCGGAGAGGGCGAGATGTTAGGGCCCGGCGCCGGCTTTCAAGCAGGCCCGGGCGGGGTAGGGGATTGGGCTCTTCAGCGGTGCGTCGGCGCAGCTCACCGACGAAGACGCACCTGCGTCGGCTTGTCGGTGGGGAGCAGCTCGAAGCGATCACTCAGCTGCGCAAAGAGTTTGAGCGACGAACTGTTCTTGCCCAGCAACTGGGCTTCACGCAGGCGCTGCACGGCGACGTTCAAGGCCAGGCTCTGGCCTGCGGCCAGTTCGGGCAGGCAGTCCAGCACCGACTGCACCGATGCGCTCCCGTGCGCAGACTGGCGCGCCTGGGCCGGTCGGGCGGTAGGCGTGGGTGTCGGTGCGGGCACCGGCTTGGGCGCGGGAGCCGGGGCGGACACTGACACTGACACTGGCACTTCAGCCGCCACATTCGATGCAGCCTTTCGCGCCGCCGTCTTGCGCGGCGCAGCCTTCGTGGCTGCGGTCTTCGCCGCCGCCTTTTTGGCGGCTGGCGCCTTCTCCTTCTTGACTGCCGGCGCCTTCACTGCCACCTTGCGCACCGTTTTGCGTGCGGGCTTGGCCGCGACAGTCGCGCTGGCCGAAGACTTGTGGTGTTCCAGCACCGTGAAGTCGTCGTACACGTCCTGCGTCTCGTTGCCCGTCTTGCCCAGCTGGCCAATGCCGCGCACGACGCAGCCTTTTTCGCGCAGGCGGTGCACCAGCGGCGCAAAGTCGGAATCCGAAGAGGCAATCACCACCACGTCAGGCCGTTCGGCCAGCACCAGGTCGATGGCATCCACCGCCAGCGCGATGTCGGTGCTGTTCTTGCCGGCCGCCAGGTTGACCATCGGCTTGATGGAGAGGCGCTTGAACGCAGCCTGGTTGCTGACGGCGCTTTCTGCGGTGCAGTAGGCGCGGCGCACGTGCAGGCCGCCGTGCTGGTTGAGCAGCAGGCGCACGGCCTGTTCCATGACATCGACCGACACGTTGTCGGCGTCGATGAGCAGCATCACGCGGTCTTGGGTCATGGGGGTATCTCCAGCGCGATGAAGTCGCGCATCAGTGTCAGGGCGCGCTCTGGCGCGTCGGCCACCAGGCCGTGGCCGGCGCCTTCGAATTCTTCATAACGCAACAAGTGTGCGGGTAGATGTTGAGAAAGCAACCGGGCGATCTCGCGCTGGTTTTCCACCGGCAGCATGGGGTCGAGTGTGCCGCCCATCAGCAGCACGGGGCAGCGGATGCGGTGGAGTTGATCGCGCAGGTCGAAATGGTTGCCTTCGCCGTCGGCGCGGCTGAACCAGCGGGTGGCTTCGGCGTTGCGCACACCCCGAAGCTGCCACTGGGGGTCGGAAGGCGTGCGGACATACAACGGCACGCAGATGCGCAGCCAGTCGTCGAGCACCTCGCGGCTGCTGTCGCCGTCGATCAGGCGGCGGCGTGCCAGCGCACCGGCTTTCGGGCCGCCCAACTGTTCAAACAACGCCACGCGCCTTGCGGTGTGGGCGCCGCCGCGCGCGGCCGTGCTCAGCAGGATCAGCCTGGCCGCGTGGCCCGGGTGGCGCGTCGCGTACGACAACGCCACCATGCCGCCGAAGCTGGCGCCCAGCACGATGGGCCGCACGATGCCCAGCGCATCGCAGAAGGCGCGCACGTCGTCGCCCCACTGCGCCAGCGTCCAGTTCTCTTGCGGACCGCTCTCACTGCGGCCGTTGCCGCGGTGGTCGTAATAGACCAGCTGGGCTGCATCAGCCAACGCTGAAAACTGCGGCCGGT
>JANMKK010000070.1:0-4554 GCA_031372005.1 Rubrivivax sp. | reverse complement strand
CCGCGTTCAGGTAGGCGCCGCGGTGGTGGGTGACGACGCCCTTGGGGTCGCCGGTGGTGCCGCTGGTGTAGCTCAGCGCTATGGCGTCCCATTCGTCGGCGGGGCCCTGAAGCACCTGCAGCGGTGCGTGGGCGGCCAGCAGCGTTTCGTATTCATGCGCGCCCAGGCGGTCACCGGGGCCGGTGTATTCGCTGTCGCAGACGTCGATGACCACCACCGTGCGGCCGTGTTCGCTGTGCAGCAGGTGCAGGGCCTTGGCGATGGTGGGCGCAAATTCGCGGTCGGTGATCAACACCTGCGCTTCGCAGTGGGACAGCTGCCAGGCCAGCAGGTGCGCGTCCAGCCGCGTGTTCAGCGTGTTGAGCACGGCATTCAGCGCCGGCACCGCGTAGTGCGCTTCCACCATCTCTGGCGTGTTGGGCAGCATGACGCTGACCGTGCTGTTGCGCGCCACGCCCAGCGCCGCCAGCGCGGCGGCCAGGCGTGCGCTGCGCTCACGCGTCTGCGCCCAGGTGTAGCGGCGCGCACCGTGCACGACGGCCGGCAGGTCGGCGAAGACCTCGGCGCTGCGCTCGACGAAGCTGACGGGCGACAGCGCCGCATAGTTGGCGGCCGTCTTGGCCAAGCCTTGCTCGTAGATGTTCATGGCCGTGCTCCTGCAGGGGAAAGAACCATCGTACGCGCGCGCCGAAAGGGCTCAGCGCAAGGTCTCAGCGCACGGCCGTTGCCAGTGCCTGGTCAATGTCCCACAGGATGTCGTCAATGTGTTCCAGCCCCACCGACATGCGCACCATGTCCGGCCGCACGCCCGCTGCCCGTTGCTGCTCCGCGTCCAACTGCCGGTGCGTGGTGCTTGCGGGATGGCTGATGAGCGTGCGCGTGTCGCCGATGTTGACCAGGTGGCTCATGAACTGGGCGCTTTCAATGAACTTCACGCCGTTCTCTACGCCGCCCTGGACCCCAAAGGCCAGCAGGCCCGAAGCACCGCGCATCTGCCGCATCAGCAGTGCGTGCTGCGGGTGATCGGGCAGGCCGGGGTAGTTGACGAAGCTCACGCGCGGGTCGTCGCGCAAGAACTCGGCCACCCGCAGTGCGTTGGCGCAGTGCCTTTCCATCCGCAACGGCAAGGTCTCCACGCCCTGCAGAATCTGCCAGGCGCTCATCGGCGACAGCGCAGCACCAAAGACACGCAGGCTCTCCATGCGGCAGCGCATGGTGTAGGCGAAGTCGCCAAAGGTCTCGTAGAACTTCACGCCGTGGTAGCCAGCGCTGGGCTCGGTCATGCCCGGGAACTTGCCGTTGTCCCATGGAAATTGACCGCCCTCCACCACCACGCCACCCAGGGTGGTGCCGTGGCCGGCCAGGTACTTGGTGGCGCTGTGCACCACGATGTCGGCGCCCAGCGCCAGCGGGCTGCACAAGAACGGTGACGGCACCGTGTTGTCGATCACCAGCGGCACGCCGTGGGCGTGTGCAACATCGGCCACGGCCGCGATGTCCAGAACCACCAGACTCGGGTTGCCCAGGCTTTCCGCAAACACCGCGCGGGTGTTCGGCCGCATGGCGGCGGCAAAGGCATCCGGACCATCGGGACATGCGGCATCCACAAACGTCGTCTCGATGCCGAATTTTTTCAGGCTCACCGCCAGCATCGTCACGCTGCCGCCATACAACGCGCCGGCCGCCACGACATGGTCGCCGGCCTGCAGGATCGTCATCAGCGCCATCGCTTCGGCGGCCATGCCGCTGGCGCTGGCGACTGCGGCGCGGCCACCTTCCAGCGCCGCCACACGTTCTTCAAGCGCCGCTACCGTGGGGTTGCTCAGCCGCGAATAGACGTTGCCGAAGGTCTGCAGGTTGAAGAGGCTGGCGGCGTGTTCGGCGCTGTCGAAGACAAAGCTGGTGGTCTGGTAGATGGGCAGTGCGCGCGCGCCGGTGGCGGCGTCGGGGATCTGGCCGGCGTGGATGGCCAGGGTCTCGGGCTTGAATTGGCGGTCACTCATCGCGCCCCCTTCATACCGGCCGCCGCGCCGAAATCACGCCCGTGTTCACGCCCGCCCAGTGCAGCCCGCCAAAGAGCCGCGCGTGTTCGATCTTCACGCAGCGGTTCATCACCGTGTCCAGCCCTGCGGCGCGCGCCACCGCAGCGGCTTCTTCGTTCATCACGCCCAGCTGCTGCCACAGGCAGCGCGCGCCGATGGCCACCGCGCTGTGGGCAATCGGCAGCACATCGGCCGGCTTCCGAAAGACATCCACCATATCGACGGCAAAGGGAATGTCTTCCAGCCGCGCAAAACAGGGCTCACCCAGGATGCTGTCGTAGCGCGGGTTCACGGGCGCGATGCGGTAGCCGTGCTGCTGCATGTACTTGGCCGCAAAGAAGCTGGGCCGGTGCCATTCGGCCGACAAGCCCACCACGGCAATCGTGTGGCAGTTCTTCAAGATGCGGCGCAGGGAAGCGATGTCGTCAGCCATCGCGCGATGTTACGGCTTCGCGGCTGCCGTACGCCATGCGGTACGCCGCGCTGTACGCCGCCCGAAACCAACCCGATCCGCGACGCCCACCCGTTGTGGGATGCATGCAGCGCGCGCCGTCGCTACAGTGCGCGTCCAAACCCTGGAGTTCTGATGCGTCAACCGAAACTTGAGCGATCCGCTTGGCGCACCCGGTGCGCGATGGGCCTGGCGCTGCTCGCCTTGGCGCCCTGGGCTGCCGTTCAGGCGCAGACCGCGTCAGCAGCCGCGCCGTCCGTTGCGCCGCAGGCCGAACCCCGCACCTGGCTGCAAGTGCAAGCCGTGGCCGGCACCTGGCAGCAACGTTCACGCGGCGACCAGTCCGTGCTGTTTGGCAACACGCAAAACGGCACGCCCTTCAGTGCTGAAAACGATCTGGGGCTGTCGCGTCACCGAGTGCTGCCGGGCCTGGTGTTTGGCCGGCTCATCGGCCAGCACTGGCGAATCGAAATCGAACACAGTTCGGCTCGCGGCACGGGCACCGCCGTGCTCAGCCGCGAACTGGCGGTGGACGGCACGGTGTTTCCGCCTGGCACCGCGCTGCGGTCTGACCTGGGCTTGTCCACGCTGGGGGTGCTGGGCGGGTGGTCGGGCCAGGCGGGGCCGCATACCGAAGCCGGCGTGCTCCTGGGCGGCCAGTGGGTGCGCGTGTCGCGCCGCTTTCAAAGCGCTGGCAGCCCGTCCAACCCGGCCCGCGAAAGCGGTGCCGCCAACTCAGCGCCCCTGCCCCTGCTGGGGTTCTTCAGCCGCCACGGGCTGGCAGACGACTGGCGCGCAACAGGGCGCATCACTTTCAGCAAGTCAGGCAACTACCAAGCGACCGCTGCCGCGCAATGGCAGGCCAACCGGCACCTGGCGCTGGACCTGGGCTACCGCATCACAAGGCACCGGCTGGACGTGCAGTCGGTGTCCTTCATCGGTTGCTGTGACCGGCTGGTGCTGGACGCGCGCATCCATGGCCCGATGCTGTCGGCCGCGCTGGCCTTCTAAACCCGCTCTATGCCAAAAAGCCGCGCTCGCGCAGCAGCGTTTCCAGTGCCGCCGAGTCACGCTCAAAGACCTGCGGCGCGTACTTGATGTCGCTGGTGTAGTACTGCGCCAGTGACGTGATGCCAAGCTCGTCCATCTTGTCGATCATGGGCTGGCCCGCGCTGCGGTAACGCGCCCAGCCCTTCACCTCTCGCGCACCGAAGTGCTGGTCGATGTGGTCGGCGCTTGGCCGCTGGTAGGTTTCGTCATGGATCCACGCCGCCGGCGGCAGGCGGTCGCGCTGCGCCGGTGCTTCGTCGGGCCAGCCCACCACCATGCTGGTCACGGGCAGGCAGTGGTCGGGCATTTCGAGAAAATCGGCAATCGCACGCATGCTGTGCAGCGTGGTGCCCATGTAGCAGATGCCCAGGCCGTGGCTTTGCAGCGCCAGCGCCGTGGTCTGCGCCAGGATGACGGCGTCGAACGACGCCACGTGCCAACTCAGCAGGTTGCCAAAGTTCAGCCGCGCGCCGCGCTGCGTCAGCCACTGGCGGGTGCGGAAGCTGTCGGCGCAAAACGTCAACACCAGTGGCGCCTGCTGCACCATCGGCTGGCCAAAGTGCAATTCACACAAGCGCGCCTTGCGCGCTACGTCCTGCGTCTTGATGACCGATACCAAATTCAGGTTGCCGCTGGACGAAGAACCCGCAAGCGCCTGCGTGAGCACGGTGTCGATGAGGCCGGCTTGGACCGGCTGGTCTTTGTATTCGCGGATCGAGCGGTGGGCTTGCATCAGGTCGGCGAAGGCTGCGGCTGTGTTCATGGTGGGCGTTGGCGGTGAAGGCCCTGCATGATGCCAAGGGCTGGCGCTCCGTCTCGGCCCGCGAACGCCAGGCCTTGTCGACGGCTTCCTCAGCGTCTGCCGTTGGATGGAGGTGTCCTACGCTTGGCTGCTCAAGCTGCCCAACTTCGACGCGCGCGGGCGCTTCGAGACGGGGGGCCGCGCGGGCTGAAGCGAAGTCGCCCGCTGCTACACTGCCTTTCGTCAGGAGAGAGCCCCCACGTGGGGCC
>JANMKK010000064.1:0-15983 GCA_031372005.1 Rubrivivax sp. | reverse complement strand
GGGCCGCTTTGGCGGTCGACCACTTCGACTTCATGGCCGGCCTTGGCCAGGTAATACGCCGAAGCCACACCGATCACGCCACCACCCAGCACCAGGACTTTCATGCACGACCCCTTCTTGTTGCGCTGCCACTGTAGCCAGGGTGCTGGCAACAACGTGCGGTGTTTTGCCAGACAATCACAGGATGAATGCAGCTTCTTCGCCGCCCAAGCTGTCGATGGTTCAGCTGCTGATCTGCGGCGCGGCCATCGTCACGCTCAGCATGGGCATCCGCCACGGCTTTGGCCTGTGGTTGCAACCGGTCACCATGGACCGCGGCTGGACGCGCGAAACCTTTGCCTTTGCCATCGCCATCCAGAACCTGGTGTGGGGCTTGTTCGGGCCGCTCACGGGCATGCTGGCCGACCGCTTTGGCGCCTTCCGGGTGCTGACCATCGGCAGCATGTTTTACGCGGCGGGCCTGGCCGTGATGGCGGTGGCCACCTCAGGCGCCACCTTCCTGTTCGGCGTTGGCCTGTTGATCGGCATTGCGCATTCGGGCACCACCTATGCCGTGGTGTACGGCGTGATCGCGCGCAACGTGCCGGCTGAAAAACGCTCATGGGCAATGGGCTTGACCGCGGCGGCCGGCTCCTTCGGCCAGTTCCTGATGGTGCCGGTGGAGACCGGCCTCATCAGCGGCATCGGTTGGCAGAACGCACTCTTTGTGCTGGCCTGCATGGCGCTGGTCATCGCCCCGTTGGCGATCGGCCTGCGCGAACCCGCCAGGCATGCTGCCGTGCACCAGCAAAGTGTGGGTTCGGCGGTGCGCGAGGCCTTTGCCAACCCGAGCTTTCGCTGGCTGACTGCCGGCTATTTCGTCTGCGGCTTCCAGGTCGTTTTCATCGGCGTGCACATGCCCAGCTACCTGCGGGACCACGGCCTGTCGCCGGGCGTGGCGACCACCGCGCTGGCGCTGATCGGCCTCTTCAACGTCTTTGGCACCTACGCTGCCGGCAGCCTGGGGCAGCGCATGCCCAAGAAGTACATCCTGTCGGCGATCTACCTGCTGCGCTCGGTGGTGATCGTGGCCTTCATCACCCTGCCGCTCACACCCTGGAGCGTGTACATCTTCTCCGCCGTGATGGGCGTGCTGTGGCTGAGCACCGTGCCGCCCACCAACGCCATCGTGGCGCAAATCTTCGGCGTGCAGTACATGAGCATGCTGGGCGGCTTCGTCTTTCTGAGCCACCAGCTGGGCTCCTTCATGGGCGCGTGGCTGGGCGGCAAGCTCTACGACAGCACCGGCAGCTACGACGTGGTGTGGTGGATCGCCGTGGTGCTGGGCGTGGTGGCTGCGCTGGTGAACCTGCCGGTGCGTGAGGCCGCCATTCAGCGCGGCGTGCCGCAGCCGGCGTGAACAAGCTTCTGCTCAAGGCCTTGGGCTGGACGCTGGCAGGCGTCGCTCTTGCGGCTGTCTATATGGCCTATCAGAACCCGCACCTGGCGCGCGACCTGGCCGCACAACTGTGGGCCTGTTTTTGAACCACGTCAGCGGCAGCCCATCGGCCTGGGTGACACGCTTCGCGCCGCTCGTCACGGCTGGCGGCAGCGTGCTGGACGTGGCCTGCGGCAGCGGCCGCCATGTGCGCTGGTTGGCCGCAAAGGGCTGGCGCGTCACCGCTGTTGATCGCGACGCGGCAGCCGTGGCGCCGCTGCAGGGCCTGGCCGAAGTGGTGGTAGCCGACATCGAATACGGCCCCTGGCCGCTGCCAGGCCGCCGCTTCGACGGCATCGTCGTCACCAACTATCTCTGGCGCGCGCTCTGGCCGGACATCTTCGCCGCGCTGGCGGACGGCGCGGTGTTCATCCACGAAACCTTTGCCGACGGCCAGCAACACATCGGCAAACCGTCGCGGCCAGAATTCCTGCTGCAACCCGGGGAACTTCTGCAGGCTTGCGCGGGTCTTCGGGTGGTGGCTTTTGAGGACGGCTTTGAGTCAGAACCCGCGCGCGAAGTTCAGCGCGAAGTTCACCGCGAAGTTCACCGCTTCGTGCAGCGCATCGTGGCGGTGAAAGAGCCGCCCGGACTCAGCCCGCGGCGCCGCTACTGCCTGGCTGGCACAGCCAGCTAAAATCGACAGATCGGCTTGAACACAGCCGCGAACCGAGACCGAATGAATCCCATCACAGGCAGCATCGTGGCACTGGTCACGCCGATGAACGCGGACGGTAGCGTGGACTACGCCGCGCTGAAAAAGCTCATCGACTGGCACATCAACGAGGGCACCGACTGCATCGGCGTCGTCGGCACCACGGGTGAATCGCCCACGGTGTCGATGCAAGAAAACTGCGAGATCATCCGCGCCGCCGTGCAGCACGCCGCCGGGCGCGTGCCCGTCATGGCCGGCACCGGTGCCAACGCCACCGCTGAAGCGATTGAACTCGCGCACTTCGCCAAGGAGGTGGGCGCCACCTGCCACTTGTCGGTGGTGCCGTACTACAACAAGCCTTCGCAGGAAGGCATCTACCAGCATTTCAAGGCCATCGCCGAAGCCGTGGACCTGCCGCTGGTGCTGTACAACGTGCCCGGCCGCACGGTGGCCGATATGCAGCCCGACACCGTGCTGCGGCTGGCGCGGCTGCCCGGCATCGTCGGCATCAAGGAAGCCAGCGGCGACATCGAACGCGCCTGCCAGCTCATCATGCAGGTGCCCAAGGGTTTTGCGGTCTATTCGGGTGACGACGGCACCGCCGTGGCACTGATGCTGCTGGGCGGCCAGGGCAATGTCAGCGTCACCGCCAACGTGGCGCCGCGCCTGATGCACGAGCTGTGCATGGCGGCCCTGCAAGGCGATGCAGCGCGTGCCGCGGCTTTGCAGTTCAAGCTGCTGAATCTGCACCGCCAACTGTTCTGCGAACCCAGCCCGGCGCCGACCAAATGGGCCCTGTCGCAGATGGGGCTGTGCCAGAACCATCTGCGCCTGCCCATCGTGCCGCTGACCGATGGCGGGCAGGCGCTGGTGGGGCAGGCCTTGCGGGAAGCTGGCTTGCTGCGCTGACCTGACGCCTTCTTCGAACCCGAATTTCGCAAAGTCATTCCCGGCCCACAGGCCCTTTCTGTCCATCACACGCCGCCACGCGGCCGTGTCGGAGACCTCGAACGTGAAATCACTCCCCGCCGCCTTTTCCATCCACGCCTCCACGCTGGTCCTGCTGGCTGCGCTGGGCATCCAGGCCGGCTGTTCGTCGCTTGATGCCGGCTTGTCCGGTGACAGCATCGACTACAAGAGCGCGGCCACCAAGACCAAGCCACTTGAAGTGCCGCCCGACTTGAGCCAGCTCGCCCGCGATTCCCGCTACCAGCCGCAGGGCGGCGTGATCAGCGCGTCGTCGGCCGGGGCGGCGCCAGCAACGGGTGCGGCAGGGGCTGGGGGGGTTGCGGGGATTGCGGGCGCTGCCACCGCGACGCCCACCGTCGCGGTCGCTGCCAACGGCGGCATGCGCGTTGAACGCCAGGGCCAGCAGCGCTGGCTCGTGGTGCCGATGACCCCCGAGCAGTTGTGGCCGCAGGTGCGCGCCTTCTGGGAACAGCGTGGCTTCAACCTGGTGGTGGACGACGCCAAGGCCGGCCTGCTGGAAACCAACTGGGCCGAGAACCGTGCCAAGCTGCCCAGCGACTTGATCCGCAGCACCATCGGCAAGGTGTTTGGCAACCTGTGGGACACCGGTGAGCGCGACCAGTTCCGCACCCGCGTTGAACGCACCGCCACCGGCAGCGAGGTCTATATCGCCCACCGCGGCCTTGAAGAGACCTACACCACCGAGCGCAAGGAAAGCACCAGCTGGCGCGCCCGCGCCAGCGACCCGCAGCTTGAAGCCGAGATGCTGACGCGCCTGATGGTGTCGCTGGGCGTCAAGGACGAACCCGCCCGCACCCTGGTGGCCAGCGCACCCGAAGTGCCCGTCCGCGCGCGCGCCGTGTCTGGCGGCACTGCGATCGAAATCGATGACCCCTTCGACCGCGCCTGGCGGCGCGTTGGCCTGGCGCTGGACCGCGGCGGCTTCACGGTGGAAGACCGCGACCGCACCCTGGGTGTGTATTACGTGCGCTACGTGGACCCGAAAAACGCCGGCAAGGAAGAGCCCGGCTTCTGGGCACGGCTGATGGGCGACACCACCAACCCGCAAGCTGCCATCCGCTACCGCATCGCCGTCAAAGGCACGGGCGACAAGAGCGTGGTGGCCGTGCTGACCTCTGCGGGTGCCGCCGACGTAGGTGAAAACGGCCAGCGCATCGCGTCTTTGCTGGCCAACGAATTGCGCTGACGGTCCTCCCGCCTGGCACTGCGGCACCGACTGCGTGCGCCAGCCCACAGTCAGCGCCGCCCGGCCCTGATAGGCTGCAGCGGAAGGTTGATCGCATGTGCAAACACCATCTCCATTTTTACGAAGACGATTATCCGGCCCAGCAAGTCAGTGACTTCCTGGCCGAGGGGTTGGAAGCGGGGGACAGCGGCCTGCTGGTGCTGACCCAGGCACACCGCCAAGCCGTTGAGCACTGTCTGCGCATGTGCGGCGTGCATTACGAGGACGCATGTGTCTTCGTGGATACCGACGAAGCGCTGGCACAAGTCCGTGCCAGCGGCAGCGTAGATCTGCGCCTCACCCGCGAAGTGCTCACAGCCTTCATGAGCCCGGCGGCGCGCGGGGTACTGCAACGTGTTCGCACTGTCGGCGACCTGGCACCCACGCTGTGCGCAATGGGCGAAGTGGACGAGGCAATCGCCATTGAGGCCCTGGTGCACAGCCTGAACCAAGAACATGGTGGCTTCACCCTGTGTGCCTATGCGCTGCCACAGCGTGCTGACGGCTTCGACATGCGCCTGCTGTATCGGCTGAGCGCAGAGCACAACGCGATTCATTTCCCCAGCCAGCTGTGGACGGAACGCTTGGCGCTGCCAGTGCGAGCAGGGCACGGCGCCAACGCCTGAGCTGGAGGTCGACCGACCGATTGCGCAGATGCCACCTTTGCTCAGGAGAGCGGGAAAAGAGGCTTCGACTCTGGCGGCGCGCCCCTGCAGCCCGGCTTGAGGGAAAATCCTGCCATGGAAACCCCTGGCAACCTTTTCTGCGTAGCAGCACCCAGCGGCACCGGCAAGTCCAGCCTGGTGAAGGCGCTGCTGGAACTGGATTCACGGCTGGCCGTGTCGGTGTCGCACACCACGCGCCAGCCGCGCGGCCAGGAAGTGGACGGGCGCGAATACTGGTTCATCGAAGAAACGCCGTTCCGCGACAAGATCGCGCACGGCGACTTCTTTGAATGGGCCGAGGTGCACGGCAACCTGTACGGCACCAGCCGCAAGGCGCTGCAAGAACGGCTGGCGCGCGGTGAAGACGTGGTGCTTGAAATCGACTGGCAAGGCGCGCTGCAGATCAAGCAGCTTTTTGCCCACGCGGTGCTGATCTTCATCCTGCCACCCAGCTGGGAAGAGCTGTCGCAGCGCCTGAACCGGCGCGGCGAAGACCCGGTGGACGTGATAGCCCGCCGCCTGGCCAATGCCCGCACCGAGGTAGCCCAGGCCCGCCACTTCGACTTTGTTATCATCAACAGTCTTTTTGAGACAGCGCTTTTCGACCTGAAAACGGTCGTCCACTCACAGCGCCTCAAGTACGCCGCCCAGTTGCGCAACCGCTCGCAGGTCTTTGCAGCGCTGGGTCTGGTGTGAAACTGCGCTGAAACTGCATCACCTTTGAAAGAATCCCATGGCCCGCATCACCGTTGAAGACTGCCTGGTAAAGATCCCCAACCGCTTCCAACTCGTGCTGGCCGCCACCTACCGCGCGCGCATGCTGAGCCAGGGCCACGCACCGAAGATCGAAACCAAGAACAAGCCCGGCGTGACCGCGCTGCGCGAAATCGCTGCCGGTGAAATTGGCTTGGAGATGTTGCGCAAAGTGCCGGTCTGACGGCGAGTTTTGTCCAGCCCCAGACGGGCGCCCTGTCGGCCAGACAGTGCGCCCGTTTTGCTTGCGGGCTTGGATTCGCCCTTGCCCGCAAGGGCTTTGAAAGATCCACGCTAAATTCCGGCCATGGGACTGCGCTCACTCGCTGCTGAACTGTTGCCCGCTGCACTGCAGGGGCTGCAGCGTGCGCCGCTGGTGCCGATGGGCAACGCACCCATTGCTGAAGCGTCCAGTTTCGCCGCGCTCACCGACAAGCTCGGTTACCTGTCCAAGGCCGACCTGAAGCAGGTGCGCGAGGCCTACAAGTTTGCCGACGAAGCCCACCTGGGCCAGTTCCGCGCCAGTGGCCAGCCGTACATCACGCACCCCATCGCGGTAGCGGGCCTGTGCGCCGACTGGAAGCTGGACGCGCAAGCCATCATGGCCGCGCTGACGCACGACACCATCGAAGACTGCGGCATCACCAAGGCCGAGCTGATCGAGAAGTTCGGCGCGCCCACGGCCGACCTGGTGGACGGCCTGACCAAGCTCGACAAGCTGCAGTTCAACACCCGCGAAGAAAGCCAGGCCGAGAGCTTCCGCAAGATGCTGCTGGCGATGGCGCGCGACATGCGCGTGATCTTGATCAAGCTGGCCGACCGCCTGCACAACATGCGCACGATGCAGTCCATGGCCGCCGACAAGCGCATGCGCATCGCGCGCGAAACGCTTGAGATTTACGCGCCCATCGCCCACCGCCTGGGCCTGAACCAGATGTACCGCGAACTGCAGGAGCTGTGCTTCGAGCTGCTGCACCCCTGGCGCCATGCGGCCCTGGCCAAGGCCGTGAAGCGGGCGCGCGGCCACCGGCGTGACATCGTGGACCGGGTGCAAAGGGAAGTGGAGAAGTCCTTCACCCGGCACAAGATCAAGGTGCAGGTCAGTGGCCGCGAAAAGACCATCTACGCCATCTACCGCAAGATGCGCGAAAAGCACGCCGGCTTTGCGCAGGTCAGCGACATCTTCGGCTTCCGCATCGTGGTGCCGAACCTGACCGACTGCTATGTCGCCCTGGGTGTGCTGCACCAGCTCTACAAGCCGGTGCCCGGGCGCTTCAAGGACTACATCGCCATCCCCAAAGCCAACGGCTACCAGAGCCTGCACACCACGCTCGTCAGCCCGCTGGGCACGGCCGTTGAATTCCAGATGCGCACCGACACCATGCACGCGGTGGCTGAGGCCGGCGTGGCCGCGCACTGGCTGTACAAGGTGGGCGACAAGGACGGCAAGGACAGCAAGAACGGTGCACCCGACGCGCAGCGCTTGAGCACGATGTGGCTGCAAAGCCTGCTGGACATCCAGGACGACACCCGCGACGCGGCCGAATTCCTGGAACACGTGAAGATCGACCTCTACCCCGACGCGGTGTACGTCTTCACGCCGCGCAGCAAGATCCTGGCGCTGCCGCGTGGCGCCACGGCAGTGGACTTTGCCTATGCCATTCACTCCGATATCGGTGACCACACGGTGGCGGCCAAGATCAACGGCGACCCGGCCGCGCTGCGCACCGAACTGAAGAGTGGCGACGTGGTGGAAGTCATCACCGCGCCCGGCGCACGGCCGAATCCGGCCTGGTTGAGCGTGGTGCGCACAGGCCGCGCGCGATCCAAGATTCGCCACTACCTGAAGAACATGGAAACCGAGGAATCGCGCGCCCTCGGTGAAAAGATGCTGTCGCAGGCGCTGCGTGCAGAAGGCCTGCCGCTGCCTTCGGCTGACCCGACCGATGCTCCCGCCGTGGCGCAGTGGCAGCAGCTGACGCGCTGGAGCGGCAACCGCAACCGCGGTGAGCTGCTGGTGGACATTGGCCTGGGGCGCAAGATCGCCGTCATCGTGGCCAAGCGGCTGGCGCAGATGATGCTGGAACACGGCGTGCGGCCGGACGCCGTCACGCTCAGCCTGGGCCGCTATGGCAGCGACGACACGCTGCCGACGCAGGGCGTGGTCTTCGTCGACGGCAGCGAAGGCAATTCGATCCAGCTGGCTGGCTGTTGCCGCCCCATTCCCGGCGACCCCTTCGTGGGCTACCTGGGGCGCGGCGAAGGCCTGCTCGTGCACACCGCCGAATGTCCTACCGGCAAGCGGCTGTTCGAGCGCGACAGCGAACGCTGGATGCACGTCGAGTGGGCCGAAGACCTGACCCGCGGATTCGACACCAGCCTGTACGTGCAGGTCAGCAACGGCAAGGGCGTGCTGGCGCAAGTGGCGTCATCGATCAGCAGCGCCGAAGCTGACATCGTGCACCTGGACATGGACCAGGAAACAGTCGATGACACCATTGAACTCCGCCTGCAGGTCAGCGTGCGCGACCGCGTGCACCTGGCCGACGTGTTGCGCACACTGCGCCGCTCGACCGTGGTGGTGAAGGTGTCGCGTTACCGCTTCACCTGAGGTTGGTCTTGACCTCTGCTTGACCTCTGCTTGACCTCTACCCTGGGCTTCAGCCAGGCACCTGCGGCGCGGGGTAATGCACCTTCAGCACCTCCAGTTTCTCCAGCCCGCCCGGCGTCATCAATGACACCTCATCACCCACCCGCGCCTTGATCAGCGCGCGTGCAATCGGTGACACCCAGCTCACTTCGCCGGCCAGGCTGTCGGATTCGTCGATGCCCTTGATAGTGACGGTGCGTTCGGCGCCGGCCGCATTGGCATAGGTGACCGTGGCACCGAAGAAGACCTGTTCGCCGCCGTGGTGCACGCTGGGGTCGGCGACTTCGGCGATGTCCAGCCGCTTGGTCAGAAAGCGCAGCCTGCGGTCTATTTCGCGCAGGCGCTTCTTGCCGTAGAGGTAGTCGCCATTCTCGGACCGGTCGCCGTTCTTGGCCGCCCAGGACACGGTCTCGACCATCTTCGGCCGTTCATCGTCCAGCAGCCGCGCAAACTCTTCGCGCAAGCGCTGGTAGCCCTGGGGCGTGAGGTAGTTGCGGGCACCGGCCGGCAGCGGCGGCAGCCCCGGTGGGCCGTCATCTTCATCGTCGCCTTCAGGCTCCTTGACGAAGGCCTTGTTCACGGCTGCCGCTAGCGCAGGGTTTCAAACTTCATCAGCGCCGCGCCATATTCGTCGGCACAGACGCCGCCGCCCGCACAGTCTGGCTGCCCCGCCAGTGGCGAGTTAGGCCCCTTGAACTGCGCGGCCAGCGCAGTGGCCTGGTCGCCCGTGGGGAAGAGCTTGATCGGGCCTTCTGGCTTGGGCTGCATGGCGTCGAAATTGCGCTTGAGCGCAGAGACGATGACCACCACGCGCGACACACCCACGGGCTCGGAAGCGCTGAGGATGAAGTCGGCCTTGGTGGGGAAGTTCCAGGTCTGGCCTTTTTGCACCCGCACCGAGGGCAGTTTCTTGTTCGGCACCAGCAGGGCCAGCGACCCGTCGGGGCTCTGGCCCAGCACATAGACGAAGCCGTCGCGCTCGGCCGTGACGCGGAACTTGAAATCGTCGCCCTTGCTGATGCGCAGGGCTGGCTTGACGGGTTCGGCGGTGACGCCGAAGCCGGCCGTTTGTGCTTGCACGATGCGATCAAATTCGCGTTCGGGTTCGAAGCGCGCGGGCGCTGCGGGGGCCGCAGCAGGCGCAGCGCCCGACGGTGAGGGCACGGGGGACGGCGCCGGGCTTGGTGCAACGGCCAATTCGGGCACCAGTGCCGGCGTCGGCGTCGGCGTCGGCGTCGGTGCGGCCATCATCTTCCAGCCGCCAAAGCCTAGCGCGCCCAGCACCAGCAGGCCCGCACCGAGGCCAATCGCCCTGCCGTTGCCTTTGGCAACACGGGGCGCAGCAACTGGCACGGCGGGCGGCGTCGATGGCCGCGCGACCGCTGGCGGCGGCGCCACGCGCGTGGGCAGGAAGACCTCGGTCGGCGGCAAGGCCGCCAACAGCACCGTGGGTTCATCGCCCAGGTGGTCCGATGGCAAGGGCCTCTGCGTTTTGCTGTCGGGCGCCGGGTGAACAATGCCCATCTCATCGCGCAACTGCGCCACGCTCTGGGTGCGGCTTTCGGGCCGCACCGCCAGGGCGCGGTCGATGGCGGCCAGGAAGCCTGCGCTGTACTGCCCGGCCGCCACCTTCACCAACGGCTGGTAGGTGTCGTTCAGCAAACGGCCCACGGACGGTGGCGGCGTGCGGCCGGTGATGGCGTAGTGCACCACGGCGGCCAGCGCGTAGACGTCGGTCCACGCGCCCTGCTTCATGCCCGGGATCTCGGCGTACTGTTCCACCGGTGCGTAACCCGGCTTCAGGATCACCGTCAGCGCCTGCGTCATGTCGCCAATGACACGCCGCGCGGCGCCAAAGTCCAGCAGCAGCGGGCGCTGGGTGCCGGCCAGCATCATCACGTTGTCGGGCGCGATGTCGCGGTGGTAGCACTGCTCGGCGTGGATCACTTCCAGCGCTTCGGTCAGTGGCAGCAGCAACGTGCGCAGCCACGGTTCGTCGGGCTTGTGCGGCGTGGCGCGCAGCGTGTCGCGCAGCGTCTTGCCTTCGTAAAAGGGCATCACCATGTAGGCGGTGCCGTTGGCTTCCCAGAAGCGGTACACCTTCACCAGCGACGGGTGGTCAAACTGGGCCAGCAAACGCGCTTCGTTGATGAAGCTCTTGCGTCCGGCTTCAAAGGTTTCGCGGTAACGCTCGCTCTTGACCTGGACCTGGCTTTCACCGAAACGCGCTGCCAGTGAACTGGGCATGTATTCCTTCAGCGCCACGCGGCGCTGCAGCGAATGGTCTGTGGCCAGATAGACGATGCCGAAGCCACCTTCTCCCAGCAGCTTGATAAGCTCGAATTCACCCAGCCGCGTGCCGATGGCCAGGCCGTTGCCCATGTCGGGCACGGGCGGCGAGACCAGCACGGTCGCGGCCAAGGGTGCTGAAGCAGCGGGAGTGGTCGATGGGGCCGATGGGGCCGATGGGGCCGAGGAGGCCGATGGGGCCGGCGGCGCGCCATAGACCTGCGTCTTGTCGAAGCCGGCCGGACCATTGCCAGCCGCAGGCGGCTGGATCAAGGTGCGGTCGCTGTCGGGCTCGTCGGGGCTCATGGTCAGACAAGGCAGTGCTGGGATGCCCGCATTGTCGCAGCCGCCGTGCCGTGGCGGACCTGGCGCCTACGGCAGCTTGTGCAGGTCAGCCAGCAGCCTGGCGCGCGCAGGCTCGGGCGCGGCTTCGGCCAGCAGCGTGAAGAAGGCTTCACGCTGGCGGGTTCTTTCGGCGGACCGCTTGACCACCACACGCGCAATCGGCCCCAGGTGCGCCGCCAGCAGCCGCAAGGCCTGGTCCATCAGCGCTTCGTTCACCGGCAAGGTGGCGCCGGCGAAAGTGCCGCTTCCCAGGCCGTGCGCTGGCCCGTGGGTCGGTGACGCTCCGGCACGTGCCGAGATGCCGGTGCTGCTGCCGCCCATGCCTCCGCCCGTGCCACCCTTCGACCCGTGGCCCAGAAAGGCTTCGCGCGCTGCGCTGCTGGTGATCTGCTCGGCCAGCCGCGCCTGCAGCGACGGCAAGTCCTGGCATTCCTTGGCCGCGCGGCGCACCAGCACGGCGGCCAGGGGCCCGACATGTTTGGCCAGCGCCAATTCCACCTTGGCCAGCACGGCGGGGTCCCAGAAAGTGGGCGGCGCGCTGTCGGTGAGCTGGGTGTTGAGGATGCGTTCGGTGGGTGCGTAGTCCGACGGCATCGGCAACGCGAACACGGCTTCGCGCGCCACTGCGGTCGGCGCCGCCTGCCCGAGTGCGGCCACCACCGCGTCGCGGAATGCGCTGGCAT
This sequence comes from Rubrivivax sp., assembly GCA_031372005.1. Classification (GTDB taxonomy): domain Bacteria; phylum Pseudomonadota; class Gammaproteobacteria; order Burkholderiales; family Burkholderiaceae_C; genus Rubrivivax. The sequence continues at coordinate 4,251 of JANMKK010000064.1, read as the reverse complement.
TGGCGTGGCGTTGGCGCGGGTCTTTTGCCAGCGCGGCGGCCACCACGGCGTCGAAGCGGCTGCCGTGCGGCGCGCCTTCCAGCGTCGACGGCGGCGCCGGAACTTCGTTGACCACCTTGTACATCAGCGCTTCGTGCGGGCCGGTGAAGGGCGCGCGGCCGGCCAGCAACTGGTACAGCACCACCCCGGCGCTGTACACGTCCACCCGGTGGTCGATGGGCAGGCCCATGAACTGCTCGGGCGCCATGTACATCGGCGTGCCCAGCACGCTGTTGGCCATGGTCAGGCCGGTGGTGTCGGTGCGGGCGATGCCAAAGTCGGCGATCTTGATGCGCCCGGTCTTGGTCATGATCACGTTCGACGGCTTGATGTCGCGGTGCCACACCCCGTGTTCATGCGCGTGGGACAAGGCTTCCAGCAGCTGCACGGCCAGGCTGGCGACATCGGCTTCGGTGAACTTGACCTTCTGCGTCAAGTACTGCGACAGCGTGTGGCCTTCGACGAATTCCATCGCGATGTAGGCCACGCGGCCGTCATCACCAAAGTCATAGACGCCGACGATGCCCGGGTGCAGCAAGCGCCCTGCCGCCTGCGCTTCATTGCGAAACCGCGCCGCGCTCTGGGCTGCAGCCTGCGCGGCCTCACCTTGCTGTTTGCGGATGGTCTTGAGCGCCACGACACGCCGTATGTCGGGGTCAAAACCCCGATAAACCACGCCCATCGCGCCCTCGCCGAGCACGCCGGTGATCTGGTATTTGCCGAGACGCTCTGGATGGTTCACGGTGGGCTTTGAAGGCCGCTCAATTCTCGAGCATCTTCATCGCCTGCACCACGCTGGCTTTCATGCGTGCGAAGGATTCGGCCAGGGCGCCGATCTCGTCCCTGCTGCGGACGATGAAGTCGGGCGCGTCGAGTTCGCCCTGGCTGACGCGGTCGGCCAGCGCGGCCAGTTGCGTCACCGGGCGCACCACCACCAGCCAGATCATCAGGTTCAGCACCAGCCCGACGACCACAAACACGCCCACCAGGGAGCCGATGAACAATCGGAAGTTGTCCTCGGCACGCTGCAAGGGCAGCGTCATCGGCACCGACACCACCTGCGCGCCGACGACCTCGTTCAACTGCCAGCCAAAACCGTTGGCGGGGCCGTACTTGTCGACCATCGTCTTGGGCGCTGCTTCCACGCTGCTGTGGCACGCCAGGCAGGCCGGGTTGACGATGCGCAGCGGGCGCGATATGTACAGCGACCGACCCGTCGGCGTGTCGCGCTGGCCCACCAGTTCCTTCAGCTCGGCGTCGTTGCGGAAGCTGTTGACGATGTCCACCTCCCAGCCCGTCGCGCGGTCACGTGGGTTGGTGGGGTTGAGCGTGGCTTCCTTGTAGGCGTATTCGGGGTACTTCTTGTGCAGCGTGGCCAGCACTTCGGTGGCCGAATAGCTGGGGATCGACTGCGGCAGAAATTCGTACTTCATCTGCGTTTCCAGCAGCTTGGTGATCTGGCCCGAGGTGTAGCCGCGCACCGCAGTGGCCTGCTCGATCAGCAGGCGGCCGATTGCCGTCACCTCTTGCTGCGCCTGCGTCTGCAGCAAGTTGCGGCTGATGAAGCCGCTGACCGCCACGCCAAGCGCCATCACGAGGACGAAGATGAGGTTGAACTTGAGCAGCAGCTTCATCGTGGGGGCTCCGGGTCAGTGGATGCGTTGGGAACGGAACTCGGCTTCGGCATGGGCTTGAGCAGGAGTTTGGCCCTGCCAGCCGGGTGCAGGGTGGTTTCCCACTCCGGATGTTGGCGCAGATGCGTGAGCACGCTGCTGCGAAATTCGGGGTCTTGCAGCAGCGCCGCAAAGCGGGTGGGAAAGTCGTGCCGCACCAGGGCTTCAGCCGTGAGCCAGGGCTGAAGTGCGGCGTAGCTCAGCGCCTGATGCGCCTGATGAGCCAGACGCGCCTTCAGCACCGGCGGCGGGCCCTTGAATTGCGCTGCCTTGGGCGGCAAGGTGTCGCGGAAGGCGCGCGGAAGGCTTTGCAGCCAGCCAGCAGGCGGCCTGGGAATCACTTGCACCCCACCATCCGCGCCCTGCACAGCGGTCTGGCTGCCGGCCAAGGTGAGCGGCTTGCCGCTGCGGCGGGCGCTGAGTTGCTTGTCGCCACTTTCGGCAAACAGCACCGTGGTGTTGCCATCCACCTGGCTGACCAGCACGCCCTTGAAGGCCTGCACGTCGAAGGCACTCGTCAGCGGCCCCGGCGCGGCTGTTGTCTGGCTCTGCTTGGCCCAACCCTGCAACAGATAGACCTGCGGCAGCCGCAACATCACGCGCGTGGCGGGGCCCAGGTCCAGCATGGCGCCGCTGGGCCATTCCAGGCGCAGCAAGGTGGCCTTGGCGTCGGTCTCGACGATCGCGCCGGCGCCGAGCCGGGCACCGGTTGCCGCCGCGTAGGCGCGCGAACCAATCACCACGGTGGCCTCGCCTTCCAGCAAGGTCAGCACGGCTTGGGGTTCGGCGGCCTGCGCCGGCATCGGCGTCAGCACCAGGACCAGCACCGGCACCAGTACTGGCATCAGCATCAGCACCAGCGTTAGCACGGCCGGCATGCCGAGCCGCCCCGCAGCTGCACTGGCCGCGGCCCGCAGCCGCAGCTGCAGTGCCGAAGCTACAGAGCGCGGCGGCGAAAGCGGTGGGTGGGTGGTGAGGTTCAAAGTGGCCCCGAGGGTCTGCGCCCTGATGCCGAATGGTAGCTCGCGCAATCGCCTGGCAACAGCGACGCAGAGGGCCTGCGCCCGGGCCAGGCCCGATCGGCAAGAATGGCCGGACCATGAGCCCCTTCTCCACCGCCTTGAACGGCCTGAGCGTCTTCGAACGCGGCTGGCTGTCGTCCAACAACGTGTTGCTGCACGGCAGCGCGGGCGAAGGCGCGGTGCTGGTGGACAGCAGCCACACGCTGCACAGCGCGCAGACCGTGGCGCTGCTGCAGCAGGCGCTGGCAGGCCAGCCGCTGCGGCAGATCGCCAACACCCATCTGCATTCGGACCATTGCGGCGGCAACGCGGCAGTGCAGCGCGCCTTCGGCTGCCGCATCGACATCCCACCCGGCGAATACCAAGCTGCGCTGGCCTGGAATGAGAGCGTGCTGAGCTACCGTGCCACAGGCCAGGTCTGCGAACGCTATGTACCCGACGGCTGCCTGGCGCCCGGGCAGGCGCTGGCAGTGGGCGGACGCCACTGGCAGGCGCTGGCCGCGCCTGGGCATGACCCGCATTCGATCATCCTCTTTGACGAAGCAGCGGGCGTCGTGATCTGCGCCGACGCGCTGTGGGAAAACGGCTTCGGCGTCGTCTTCCCCGAGCTCGACGGTGAACAGGCCTTTGACGACGTGGCGCGCACGCTGGACCTGATCGAATCGCTGGGCGCGCGCTGTGCCATCCCGGGCCACGGCGCACCGTTCACGGACCTGGCCGGTGCGCTGCAGCGTGCGCGCAAGCGTCTGGCCGGGTTCATCGCCGCGCCCGACCGCCATGCCCGCCATGCCGTGCGCGCGCTGATGAAGTACCACCTGCTGGAAGTGCAAAGCCAGGACTGGGACGCGCTGGAGCGCTGGTTTGCGCAAGCATCGCTCTTCACCGCCGTCTGGCAGCGCCTGGGCCGGCCTGAAGGCACCCTGGCCGCCTTTGGCCGGCGCACGGTGCAAGATCTGGTGGGCAGTGGCGCTCTGGCCTTGAAAGACGGGCGGGTGGTCAACGTGTAAATGAGCGTGGCGCTCATTTGACGGCACCGGTGAAAAAACCCTCTGAGTCGTTGACGCAGTTCAGCGGCGCCTCAATGTCCCGATGGCTCTCCCGCGAGGCGGGTTGCGCAAACGCCATGCCACGGAACTGATCGGGTAGCTGAAGCTGCGCACGCCGTTGTGCCATCCCAGCGCTCCACGATGAGCGCACCTGATCGGCAAGACGGTTCAGCCAGCCCCACAAATCGGGTTTGAACGCGAGCCCGCGCGCCCGGACTTCAGGGTTTGTCTGCCTATGTGAGCACTTCGCTGGCTCCTTTGCCGCTTGACGAATGGCTTCGCATGGGAGCGGATTCCTACCCAGGCAGTTGGTCACTGGAGACCTGTCTAGGGGTGAGTCACCACACCGCCCCGCGCACGTTCACATGCAGCGCATACAGTGAATGGCTGCTGGCCATGAAGAGCCGGTTGTTCATGGCGCCACCAAAGCACAGGTTGGCGCAGCGTTCCGGCAAATGGATATGGGCCAGT
>JANMKK010000027.1:0-7258 GCA_031372005.1 Rubrivivax sp. | reverse complement strand
GCCAGCCACAGCGCCTTCAAGACGCCGGTGGAGATGATGCATTTCATCGACCGCCTGCGCCGGCTTTCAGGCGGCAAGCCGACCGGCTTCAAGCTCTGCATCGGCCACCCCTGGGAGTGGTTTGCAATCTGCAAGGCGATGCTGGAGACAGGCATCCTGCCGGACTTCATCGTTGTCGATGGCGCCGAGGGCGGCACGGGTGCGGCACCACTGGAATTTACCGACCACGTCGGCGCGCCGCTGCAGGAAGGCCTGCTGCTGGTGCACAACACGCTGGTGGGCTTGAACCTGCGGTCGCGCATCCGCATCGGCGCTGCTGGCAAGGTGGTGAGTGCCTTCGACATCGCACGCTGCATGGCGCTGGGTGCGGACTGGTGCAACGCCGCGCGCGGCTTCATGTTTGCCTTGGGCTGCATCCAGGCCCAGGCCTGCCACACGGGCGCCTGCCCCACGGGCGTGACCACTCAAGACCCGAAGCGCCAGCAGGCGCTGGTGGTGCCGACCAAGACCGAACGCGTCTGGCGCTTTCACCAGAACACGCTGCATGCGCTGAAAGAACTGGTGCAGGCCGCCGGCCTCACGCACCCGAACCAGATCACGCCGTCACACATCGTGCGCCGGGTGGCCGACCATGAAGTGAAGCTGCTGGCCAACCAGCTGTCGTTCGTCAAGCCCGGCGCGCTGTTGGCGGCAATGGAAGGCCGGGGCGATTGGCCGCATGCGGTGTTCAAGCAGTATTGGCCGCTGGCGCAGGGCAGCAGCTTTCAGGCGGTGCTTGCTGCCTGACGTTGCCTGAAATCGCCTGAAGTCGCCTGACGTTGCCTGACACCGCTCGAAAGCGGCCCGTTCCTTCAAGCGGCAGGCGGCGCCGAATCGATGAAGCTCTGGCGCACGGACAGCTTGTCGTGCAGCTTGTGCAGGTTCGGGTGCGCAGCGCGCCAGTCGATGTGCGCAAAGCGGAAGTCCAGGTAACCCAGCGCACAGCCGACCGCAATGTCGGCCAGCGTGAAGTGGTTGCCACCGCACCAGGGCTTTTCACCCAGGCCCTGGCTCATGGAGATGAGCGACGCGGTGACGCGGCTCATCTGGCGGTCAATCCAGACCTGCGAGCGCTGCGCTGCCGTGCGGCCGCCCCAGGTGGCTTCCAGGCGCGCCAGGATGCTCGCATCCAGCAGCCCGTCCGCAAGCGCTTCCCAGGTCCGCACTTCAATGCGTTCACGGCCGTTCCCGGGAATGAGCTTGCCCACCGGCGACAGCGTGTCCAGGTATTCGACGATGACGCGCGAATCGAAGACCGCTTCGCCGCCTTCCATCACCAGGCAGGGCACCTTGCCCAGCGGGTTGCTCTTGAGGATTTGGTCCTGGCCCCAGACGTCTTCCAGGTCAAGCTGGAAGTCAAGTTTCTTCTCGGCCATCACGACGCGCACTTTGCGCACGTAGGGGCTGGTGAGTGATCCGAGCAGTTTCATTGTTGTGCGAACGTGTCGCTCTCTCTTCCCTGGGGGCTGCCCCATTCTAACGATGGGGCCCATGGCCCGCAGGGCCGGGCTGTCGCGTGAAATCCACGCGCGGCGGGCGGCCGGGCAGGCTCAACGTGGCCACCGCCGGCTCCATGCGCGACACGATGGTGCCGGCGCGCACCACCAGCAGGCGCTGCGCGCGCAGGCGGATGGCTTCTTGCGGCGACGTTGCCTGCAGCAGACAGAAGTCGGCGCGGCAGCCCGGTGCCAGGCCGTACCCAGGCAGTCCAAGAATGCGTGCAGCGTTCACGGTCACGGCGTCGAAGCACAGTTGCTGGCCCGCCACCGACGTCATCTGCGCCACGTGCAAGCCCATCGCTGCCACCTCCAGCATGCAGGCCGAGCCCAGGGCGTACCAGGGGTCCATCACGCAGTCGTGGCCAAAGGCGACGTTGACGCCAGCCGCCATCAGTTCAGGCACCCGCGTCATGCCGCGGCGCTTGGGGTACGTGTCGTGGCGCCCCTGCAGCGTGATGTTGATCAGCGGGTTGGCGACCGCGTGAACGCCGGCTTCTGCAATCAGCGGCAGCAGCTTGCTGACGTAGTAGTTGTCCATCGAGTGCATCGACGTGAGGTGCGAACCGGTGACCCGGCCCTGCAGGCCGAGGCGCTGCGTGTGGAAGGCCAGCGTTTCGATGTGGCGCGAATGGGGGTCGTCGCTTTCGTCGCAGTGCATGTCCACCGGCAGCCCGCGCTCTGCGGCCAGTTCGCACAGCAGCTTCACGCTTTCTGCCCCTTCGGCGGCAGTGCGTTCGAAGTGCGGAATGCCGCCGACCACGTCCACACCCAGGTCCAGCGCGCGCTTCAGGTTGGCCAGCGCACCGGATGCGCGCAGCAGGCCGTCTTGCGGAAAGGCGACCAGCTGCAGGTCGAGGTAAGGCGCAACGCGGCGCTTCACGTCCAGCAGCGCGCGCACGGCCAGCAGGCGCTCGTCGCACACGTCCACATGCGAGCGAATGGCCAACAAGCCGCGCGCCACCGCCCAGTCGCAGTACTGCAGCGCGCGCTGGCAAATAGCTTCTTCGGTCAGCACCGGCTTGAGTTCGCCCCACAGCGCGATGCCCTCCAGCAGCGTGCCGCTGGCATTGACACGCGGCAGGCCGTGGCTGAGTGTGGCGTCGAGGTGGAAGTGGGCATCGACGAAGGGCGGGCTGAGCATGGCACCCATCGCATCGATCACTTGCGCCCCGGGCGGCGTGGGCAGGGCCGGCGCCAGCGCCGCAATGTGGCCGCCCTGCGCAAGCAGGTCGATGCCGGTGCGGCCGTCGGGCAGGGTGGCGTTGCGGATCAGCAGGTCGGCGGGCATGGGTTGCGGCATTGGCATTGGCGGTGGCGGTGGCGGTGGCGGTGGCGGTGGGGGGTGTCCACAGCATAAATCGCGCCTGGCACCACGGCTCACCCGCCAGCGCCAAGGCACTTTTGTCACGCCCGCGCCCGGCGGTTGCAATCGTCACAGAACGACCCCGAAAGCGCTGCAGTCTTCCGCTTGTCAGAGGCCCTCAACGGGTGCACACTGGTTTGAAGGTTGCGGCCTTTTGCGTCCGCCACCCCACCCTCTTCTCGCCCTTCCTATCGCTTTCCCCCGTGGCTGACAAATGGACTGTCGGCCTTCCTTCCCCCCCTCGCAAAGGAGGTTCTGATGAACTTGACGATCAGCGGCCATCACCTCGATGTCACCCCGGCTCTTAGAGAGTACGTGCTCACCAAGCTGGACCGTGTGACCCGGCATTTCGACCAGGTGGTGGATGTGACTGTGTTGCTGACCGTGGAGAAACTCAAAGAGAAGGAGCGAAGGCAGAAAGCCGAAGTCACCCTGCACGTGAAGGGACGCGACATTTTCTGTGAGCAGTCACATGAAGACCTTTACGCCGCGATCGACCAGCTGATGGACAAGCTGGACCGCCAGGTGGTGCGCCACAAAGACCGGCTGCAGAACCACCACCACGAATCACCCAAGCGGCTGGCGGTCACCGTGCCCTGATTCGCTGACTCCAGCCCGGAAACCCGGAAACGGCCCCCTTGGCGGGGCCGTTTTGTTTGGGCGGCCGGGCGTGGTGGACATGCTGTTGCTGCAGCGCCGCAAGAACGCACACAAGCACCTCTTCCGAGGCACCGGCACGGTGTTGTGCTCCGGACGCGGTTGCTATCATGTCCGCTTGATGTAAATGCTTCATTCGCCGGGTTTGCCAGATGTGCCCGCGCGAAGAGGAATGGTCCGATGAACCGACTCGCCGCCATCCTGCCCACCAGCAACGTGCTGGTGAACGTGGACGCCACCAGCAAGAAACGTGTCTTTGAGCAGGCTGGGCTGCTGTTTGAAAACCAGCACGCCATTGCCCGCAGCATCGTCACCGACAACCTGTTTGCGCGTGAGCGCCTGGGTTCCACCGGCCTGGGCCACGCGGTGGCCATCCCGCACGGCCGCATCAAGGGCCTTAAAAATCCGCTCGCCGCCGTGGTGCGCGTGCTGCAGCCCATTCCCTTTGATGCGCCGGACGACGAATCGGTGGCGCTGCTGATCTTCCTGCTGGTGCCCGAGGCCGCCACCCAGCGCCACCTGGAAATCCTCTCCGAGATTGCAGAGATGCTGTCCGACCGCGAACTGCGTGAACGCCTCAAGACCGAGCCCGATGCAGCCGCGGTGCACAAGCTGATTGCAGACTGGGAACCGCTGAAGTCGGTCGCCTGACCATGCGGGCCACCGCATGAAGCCCACCTCGATCAGCGCCGAAGCGCTCTTCGAGGCGCACCGCCAAGCGCTGCACTGGGAATGGATCGCCGGCCACGCTCACCCCGAACGCCGCTTTGACGATGCCGCCGTGCGCGACGCACGGTCTGCCGCCGACCTGGTGGGTTACCTCAACTACATCCACCCATACCGCGTGCAGATCGTGGGCCGGCGCGAGGTGGCCTACCTCACCGAAGCATCCTCCGACGACCTGGAACGGCGCATCTCGCGCATCGTCACGTTAGAGCCGCCCGTGCTGATCGTTGCCGACGGCCAGGCCGCGCCAGAACGCCTGGTGGCGATGTGCGACCGCGCCGAGATCCCGCTCTTCATCACCGACGAGTCTGCCGGCCACGTCATCGACCTGGTGCGCGGCTACCTGGGCCAGCACTTTGCCGACCGCACCACGCGCCACGGCGTGTTCATGGACATTCTGGGCCTTGGGGTGCTGCTGACCGGCGAATCGGGCCTGGGCAAGAGTGAGCTGGGGCTTGAACTGGTGTCACGCGGCCACGGCCTGGTGGCCGACGACGCGGTGGACATCTTCCGCACGTCGCAGACTGCACTGGAAGGCCGTTGCCCTGAGCTGCTGCAAAACCTGCTGGAAGTGCGCGGCATCGGTCTCTTGGACATCAAAGCGATCTTTGGCGAAACCGCAGTGCGCCGCAAGATGCGGCTGAAGCTGATCGTGCACCTGGTTCGCAAAGAGACGATGGAGCGCGAATTCGAACGGCTGCCCTACGAGCCCTTGTTTGAGGACATCCTGAGCTTGCCGGTGCGCAAGGTGGTGATTGCGGTGGACGCGGGGCGCAACCTGGCGGTGCTGGTGGAAGCGGCGGTGCGCAACACGGTGCTGCAGCTGCGCGGCATCGACACCTACCAGGAATTCATCAAGCGCCACGCGGCGGCGATGGAGCGCGGCGAGAACGATTGAGCTGCGCGGTTCTCGAAGGGAAGCGGCGGCTCACTTGCCCCGGTGCTCGCAATTCACCTTGGTGCAGCGCGCATACAGCGCCAGCGAATGTTCTTGCAGCTCGAAGCCGCGTGACACCGTCACTTCGCGCTGGCGCTGTTCGATCTGGGCGTCGAAGAACTCTTCCACCCGGCCGCAGTCCAGGCACACCAGGTGGTCATGGTGCTGGCCTTCATTGATCTCGAACACCGCTTTGCCGCTTTCAAAATTGCTGCGCGACAGCAGGCCCGCCTGTTCAAATTGCATCAACACCCGGTAGACCGTGGCCAGCCCGATGTCGGCGCCTTCCAGCAGCAGCGCCTTGTACACATCCTCGGCCGTCATGTGGCGGCGCGCGGCGTGCTGGAATATCTCCAGGATCTTGATGCGTGGCAGCGTGGCCTTCAGGCCGCTGCTCTTGAGTTCATCGGCGTGCTTCAAATCAGCTCTCCTGCCCAGGTGGCGCGGCGGCTGTCCAAACATTCGCCCGGATGGGCTACCCCGCTAGAATCCGCCGATCATAGTCACCAGGGCCTGCACCCGGTGGTCCCCGGCGCCGCCACGGTGCCCACCGCTTGATCCAAAGCCCTGATCCAAAGCCCATGAGCCGACTCCTGCTTATCCCCTGCGCCCTTGTGGCGGGCCTGATGTTGACGGGCTGTGAATCGCTGCAGCGCACCGACAGCTTCCTCGGCTTCATCACGCCCTACCGCATCGACATCGTGCAGGGCAACGCCATCACCAAAGAGCAGGCCGCGCTGATCAAGCCGGGGCTGACGCGCCTGCAGGTGCGCGACGTGCTGGGCACGCCGCTGGTGGCCGACCCCTTTCACGCCAACCGCTGGGATTACATCTTCACGCTGCGCCGCCCCAACACCGACGTGCAGCGCCGCAGCGTGGTGGTGACCTTTGAAGGCGATGTGGTCAAGACGATGGAAGCGCCCGACCTGCCGTCGGAACGCGAATTTGTTGCCTCCATCAGCCGCTTCAAGGACCCGCGCGCGCCCAAGCTGGAACTGAGCGAAGAAGAACGCAAAGCTTTGCCTATGCCGGTGCGCAAGGAAGTGCCGGCGCCTGAGCCCATGGGGCCGGTGCGCGAATATCCGCCGCTTGAACAGGGCTGAAGCCCGGCTTGATGCGAAGCCCAACGCGATGCTGAACATCGCCGTCGCCGGTGCATCGGGCCGCATGGGCCGCATGCTGGTGGAAGCCGTGATGGCAGACCCTGCACTGCGCCTGTCCGGTGCTCTGGACATCGCCGGCAGCCCGGCGCTGGGCACTGACGCTGCAGCCGCATTGGGCCAGGCCAGCGGCGTGGCCATCACGGCCGACCTGCGCATCGGCTTGGCTCACGCCAATGTGCTGATCGACTTCACCCGCCCCGAAGGCACGCTGGCGCACCTGGCCGTGTGCCGTGCAGTGGGCGTGCACGCAGTCATCGGCACCACCGGGTTCACGCCGCAGCAGAAGGCCGAAGTGGCAGCGCATGCGCAGCACATCGCCATCGTGCTGGCGCCCAACATGAGCGTGGGCGTCAATGTCATGCTCAAGCTGCTGGAAGCGGCAGCACGCTCGCTGGACGACAGCTACGACATTGAAGTGATCGAAGCCCACCACCGCCACAAGGTCGACGCACCCAGCGGCACCGCGCTGGCAATGGGCGAAGCCGTGGCGCGCGGCCGCGGTGTGGATCTGGCCGCACAAGGCGTGTTCACACGCCACGGCCACACCGGCGAACGCCAACGCGGCAGCATCGGTTTTGCCACCGTGCGCGGTGGTGACATCGTCGGTGAACACACGGTCATGTTCGCCGGCACTGGCGAGCGCATCGAGATCAGCCACAAGAGCAGCAGCCGCGCCAACTACGCTGAAGGCAGCCTGCGCGCGGCGCACTTCGTCGCCGGCCGCGGGCCGGGGCTGTACGGCATGGCCGACGTGCTGGGCCTCTAGGCCAGCCACTTCCTGAGCCACCGTGCAAGGCCTGCAACAGTTCTGGACCAGCACCGACGGCGTCGGCCGTGCCGTGGCCCTGCTGCTGCTGGCGATGTCGGTATCGGC
>JANMKK010000006.1:0-3306 GCA_031372005.1 Rubrivivax sp. | reverse complement strand
CGCCATTGCCTTCGACTTCTTCGTGTTGGTAGCGCGTGTTGCTGGCCTGCAGTGACAGGCTGCGGATGAAGCCGCTGCCGAAACGGCGTTCACCGGCCAGCGCCAGGCGGTCGCGTTGCAGCTTGATGTAGACATCGGGCTCGGCCGTGACGCCGTACTGGTTGCGCAGCGCATCGAAAGATGCACCCAGGTAACCGCTGCCGCCCACCCAGCCGGCGCCCAGCGCCGCGCTGTGGCTGTCGGCGGCGGAATTGCGCACGCGCACGCTCGGGTCGAGCGCGGCGCCGTCCACGGTGGGCGTGTAGCGCGGCACACGCTGGTCGCCGCTGCGGCGTCCCACCACGTCGGCGTGCCAGGCAAAACCATTGGCAATGCCTGCATCCAGCACCACGGCGCCAGAACGTTCATTGGCGGCGCCGCCCAGGCGCACGTCCGCACGGCCCGCCAGGCCGGTGATGGCCGCGCGCGGGATGCGGTTGTCGACCGTGTTGACGACGCCGCCGGTGGCGTTGCCGCCGTACAGCAAGGCGGCCGGCCCGCGCAGCACTTCAATGCGCTCCACCACCAGCGGGTCAATGGCGACGGCATGGTCGAAGCTCAGGTTGGACGCGTCGATCACCGCGCCGCCGTTGTCCAGCAAACGCACGCGGTCGCCGTCCAGGCCGCGGATGACGGGGCGGCTGGCATTGGGCCCGAAGCCGCTGGCGGACACACCGGGCAGGCCGTCCAGCGTTTCGCCCAGCGTGCTGGCGCGGCGCGCGGCCAGTGCGTCGCCCGACAGACTGCTGGCGGCCTCGGCACCGCGCTCGCGGCGCAGCGGGTTTCCGGTGATGACGACGGTTTCCTGCGCAAAGACAGGTGCCGCGACAAAAGTGCTGCACAGCAGCGCGGTGCAGGCTGCCACGCACTGCAAGGGGAATGAACGGCTCATGGAAATTCCTTGTCAAGACAACCGTGCCGCGCAAGAAATGCGCAGGCACATGGAAATACGCGGACCGGCGCGGCTCTGCAGCCAGCGACGGCGAGGTTTTCGGGTTGTTGAAGGGGCGCTTGGCGTCACAGACCCCGGCGCGCCTTCAGACGCGTGGCGGCGCGCGGGCGAGGAAGGCCGACGGCGCGGGGCGGTGCCCCACGGATCGCAGCTCGGCCGCCGGCGTGCCGCCGGCGCAGGGCACCGCTGGCAGCGACACGATCAAGCCAGGCAGCGCGTCCGTCAGCCCCAGGTGATCGAGCAGCTGGCAGCTCGCGCCGCCCGGCGCGTGCCCGTTCCAGTGCTCGGCCTGCACGCCGGCGGCCAAGCCGGGTGCGTGGTCCACGCGGTGCACCAGCGACAGCCATTGCGCAGCCAGCAACACGATGCCCAGCATCGCGCCCAGCAGCCACGCCTGCCGGCGCGGCATGCGGTGGTTGCGGAAGGTCAAAGGCTGCATCGCACCAGGGTAGCAGCGCTGTCAAGCACCGGCAGCTGCCACCAGCGCTTGAGCATGCGGGCTTGCAAGAAGACCTTGGCGCCGCCCTTCATGGGTGCTCCGATTCACGGGCGGCGCTGCATGGCCGACTGCACCATCCACAGGCTTTGCCGCGAATGGGCTTCAGGCTGAAGCAGCCGGTGTTGGGGCCGGGCCCGCAGCCGGCCAGCCGCGCATCACGCGCTGCGGAAACGGGATCTCGACACCCGCTTCATCCAGCACCCGCAGCACCGCCAGATTGACGACTGAGCGCACATTGCCCTGGCCGTTGTGCGGGTCGGCGATCCAGAAGGCCAGCGTCAGCTCCAGCCCGTCGCTGGCAAAGGCCGACAGCAGCACCACCGGCGCCGGGTCGGCCACCACGCGTGGCACCGAGGCCAGCGCGGTGCACAGCCTGGGCATCAGCGCATCCAGGTCGGTGCCGTAGGCCACCTGCACCACGGTGCTCATCTGCACATGGGGGTCGGCCAGCGAAGAGTTCTCGACGCGCTGCGTGATCATCATTTCATTCGGCACGATCGACTCGCGGCCGTTGAGCGCGCGGATCACGGTGTAGCGGGTGCTGATGTCGGTGATGCGGCCTTCAAAGCCGTCCACTTTCACCATGTCGCCGATGCGCATGCTGCGCTCGGCCAGGATGACAAAGCCGCTGATGTAGTTGGCCGCCAGCTTCTGCAGGCCAAAGCCGATGCCCACACCCAGCGCGCCGCCCAGCACGCCGAGCGCCGTGAGGTCGATGCCGGCGGCTGACAGCGCGAACATCAGGCCCACCAACAGCAGCAGCGCGCGCAGCGAATTGGCCGCCATCTTGCGAATGCTGATGTTGTCGGTGGCGCCCCTGAGCAAGCGGGCCTCGAACAGCGAACTCACCCACAGCGCCAGCAGCAAGGCCAGCACCGCGCTGATGGCGCCTTCCAGCATGTTGCGCACCGACACCTGGGCGCCGCCTAACTTCCAGGTGATGCTGTCCAGCTCTTGCAGCATCAGCGGCAACAGGCCGGTAATCCACAACACCACGGCAATCCAGGCCAGCCACGAGACACTGCGCTCCACCACCCGCATCAGCGCGGAGTTGGGGAAGGTCACGTGCAGCACCCGCACCGTCAGGCGGATGACGGCCAGCGACGTCAGGATCGGCACCACGAGCTTGAAGACGGCGATGGTCAACGCGTCGTGCCAGAAGTTGGACAGCAGCCAACGCGCCAGCAGCGCCAGCAACAGCGCCAGGCCCGGGAACAGCGCGCCGTCGATGATGCGGTCACCAAACCAGGTCGAGCCCGGCGTCGGCTTGGCGCCGCGCAGCAACCGCACCACCCCCCAGGCCAGCAGCAGGCAGCCCAAGAAGATGGCCAGTTCGATCAGGGCAGAGGGCTTGAGCAGCGCGCGGGTCAGCCGGCCGAACTCTGCGGCCGAGAAAGTGAGGTTCATGGGGTCAGGGGTACGGCTTCAGAAAAGCGTCAATCGACACCGGCCAGCACACGCAAGTGCGCGGCCACGCTGCGCGCCAGCGCGTCCAGCGCGTAGCCGCCTTCCAGGCACGACACGATGCGGCCTTGCGCGTGCTGGCGAGCCACGCGCAGCAGCTGTCGCGTGATCCAGGCGTAGTCGTCTTCGACCAAGCCCATCTGGCCCAGGTCGTCTTCACGGTGGGCGTCGAAGCCGGCGCTGATGAAAACCATCTGCGGCGCAAATGCATCCAGTGCGGGCAGCCACATGTCGGCAATCAATTGCCGCACGGCCGGGCCGCGTGTGTACGGCGCCACCGGCACGTTGACCATGTTGGTGCCCTTGGGCACACCACCGCTGTGGGGGTACAGCGGGTGCTGGAAGAAGCTGC
>JANMKK010000427.1:0-1656 GCA_031372005.1 Rubrivivax sp. | reverse complement strand
CTCGTTCGGTGACTACTTCAAGCACGACGCCATCCAGTACGCCTGGGAACTGCTGACCGTGCACTTCAAGCTGCCCAAGGACAAGCTGTGGGCGACGGTCTATGCCGAGGATGACGAGGCCTACGACATCTGGCTCAAGGTCATCGGCCTGCCCGCGGACCGCATCGTGCGCATCGGCGACAACAAGGGCGGACGCTACATGTCCGACAACTTCTGGATGATGGGCGACACGGGGCCGTGTGGCCCCTGCAGCGAAATCTTCTTCGACCACGGTCCGGAGATTCCCGGCGGCCCACCCGGCAGCCCGAACGAAGACGGAGACCGCTACATCGAAATCTGGAACAACGTTTTCATGCAGTTCAACCGCACTGAAGACGGCGTGATGCACAAGCTGCCCAAGCCCAGCGTCGATACCGGCATGGGCCTGGAGCGGCTGGCTGCGGTGCTGCAGCATGTGCACAGCAACTACGAGATCGACCTCTTCGTGCGCCTGCTGGCCGCGGCGAAGGGTGCCGTGCAAATGGCTGCGGGGGGTGCGGAAGTTGACGCCACCTCACCGTCGCTGAAGGTCATTGCCGACCACATCCGCGCCTGCACCTTCACGGTGGTGGACGGTGTGATCCCGGGCAACGAAGGCCGCGGCTACGTGCTGCGGCGCATCGCGCGGCGCGGTATCCGCCACGGCTACAAGCTCGGCGCGAGGAAGCCCTTCTTCTACACGCTGGTGGCACCACTGGCGCAGGAGATGGGTGAGGCCTATCCCGAACTGCGGCGCGAGATGGCGCGTGTGACCGAGGTGCTGAAGGTGGAGGAAGAGCGCTTCTTCCAGACCATTGCCAATGGCATGGAGATTCTGGAAACTGAGCTTGCGTCTTCGGAAAAAGCGGGCGCGAAAGTGATTGCCGGCGACATCGCCTTCAAGCTGCACGACACCTTCGGCTTCCCGCTCGACCTGACGGCCGACGTGTGCAGGGAGCGTGGTGTCAAGGTCGACGAGCTTGGCTTCAACGCTGCCATGACGCGCCAGCGCGAACAGGCGCGAGCGGCCGGCAAGTTCAAGATGGCGCAAGGCCTGGCCTACAGTGGTGCTGACACCACTTTCCACGGTTATGAACACATGGTGTGTGAACACAGCAGGGTGACGGCGATCTACATCGACGGCAGCCCGGTTCAACGTGCCAAGGCCGGTGACGACGCGGTGATCGTGCTCGACCACACGCCCTTCTATGCCGAAAGCGGCGGTCAGGTGGGCGACACCGGCGAGTTGCGCAATGCCAAGAGCCGCGTGCTGGTCGAAGACACCATCAAGGTCCAGGCGGCGGTGCACGGCCACCAGGGGCGCATCAATGAAGGCGAAGTCGAAGTCGGCGACACGCTGGTGGCACGTGTGGACGGCGAGCACCGCGCCCGCACGGTGCGCAACCACAGCGCCACGCACCTGATGCACAAGGCGTTGCGCGAGGTGCTGGGCGCGCATGTGCAGCAGAAGGGTTCACTCGTCAACGCCGAGCGCACGCGCTTTGACTTTGCGCACAACGCGCCGGTGAGCGACGCGCAGGTGACGCAGATTGAAGCCATCGTGAATGCCGAGATCCTGGCGAATGCGGCTGCAAGCTCTCGCGTGCTGCCGATCGAAGAAGCGCAAAAGCTCGGCGC
>JANMKK010000425.1:0-10617 GCA_031372005.1 Rubrivivax sp. | reverse complement strand
GGCCTCGCCTTCAAGCCCCGCCGCGCACTGCGCGCGCCACAGCGCCATCGGATCAAACAGCGCCTGGATCACGCCGCGCTGGCCCCACAGCAGCAGCGTGTCGCAGGCTATTCTTTCGCCAGCGGCACGCGAGGTGCGGTCGTGTTCCAGGTCGATGCCGGCGCTGGCGCGGTAGTCCTCGCAGGCGGCGTGGATGGTGGCGGGGTTGCTGAAGCAGCGTTCGTAGTGGGCCATGGCTTCGGCTTCGATGTGAGCGATGGTGCCGGTGCCCCAACCGCCCAGCTTCCAGTGCAGATAGCTCACGGGGTCGGCGTCGATCATTCGTTCGGGCTGCGGTGTGGGCTGGATCAGGAAGAACCAGTGGTAGTAGGCGCTGGCAAAGCGCATGTCGGTGGCTTCGTACATGTCCAGCGTCGGCGCGATGTCGATCAGCGCCAGCCTGGACACCGCGTGTGGATGGTCCAGCGCCAGCCGGTGCGACACCCGCGCGCCTCGGTCGTGACCGGCGACGCCAAATTGCTCGTGCCCCAGCATTTGCATCAGCCGCAGCAGGTCCAGCGCCATCGTGCGCTTGCTGTAGTTGGCGTGATTGCTGTCACCCACCGGCTTGGCGCTGTCGCCGTAGCCGCGCAGATCGGGCAGCACCAGCTGAAAGTGCGGCGCAAGCAGCTGCGCCACGCGGTGCCACATCACATGGCTCTGCGGGAAGCCATGCACCAGCAGCAAGGGCGGTGCGCCGGCGCGTCCACCGACGCGGGCGTGGATGCGGACTCCGTTGAAATCGAAATCGCGGGCTTCAAAGCCTTTGAACCAAGTGGACGTAGGGACCATGGGGCACTCCTCGGGCGTCGCGGCATCTTAGGGCGTCGCTATACTGAAATCCTTCAGCGCCGATTTGTTCCACCTTGCGGGCGCTATCAACAAATGCCGCTAAAGAGGGATGCCCACCCGGTGTCCGCTGCGCGCGGCGCCGGGTTTTTCGTTCATGGCTTCAGTCGGTCTGGTCACCCCGCAGCAGATGCATTTCAGCGAAGCGCTGCCGCTGAAGAGCGGCGCCGTGTTGCGCGACTACACGCTGGTCTATGAGACCTACGGCACGCTCAACGCCGCGCGCGACAACGCCGTGCTGGTGTGCCATGCGCTCAACGCCAGCCACCACGTGGCCGGCACGCATGCCGACGGCAGCGTCGGCTGGTGGGACAACCTTGTCGGCCCCGGCAAACCGCTGGACACCGGGCGCTTCTTCGTCATCGGCGTCAACAACCCCGGGTCCTGTTTCGGCTCCAGCGGGCCCACGCACACCAACCCCGACCCCGCCGCAGAAGGCCGCCCCTATGGCGCCGACTTCCCGGTGGTGACGGTGGAAGACTGGGTCGATGCGCAGGCGCGGCTGGTGCAGCGGCTGGGCATCGACGTGCTGGCCGCCGTGTTGGGTGGCAGCCTGGGCGGCATGCAGGCGCTGGCGTGGACGCTGCGGCATCCGCAACGCATCAGGCACTGCATCGCCGTGGCCACGGCGCCGTCCTTGAGCGCGCAGAACATCGCCTTCAATGAAGTGGCGCGGCGCGCCATCGTCACCGACCCCGACTTCCACAGTGGCCACTACCTGGCGCACGGCACGCTGCCCAAACGCGGCCTGCGCGTGGCCCGCATGATCGGCCACATCACTTACCTGAGCGACGACGCGATGGAGGCCAAGTTCGGCCGTGAACTTCAGCGCGGCGGAACGCTGTCGTACAGCACGCAGGACATTGAATTCCAGATCGAAAGCTACTTGCGCCACCAGGGCGACAAGTTCAGCGAGTACTTCGACGCCAACACCTACCTGCTGATCACGCGCGCGCTCGATTACTTCGACCCCGCACTGGCCCACGGCGGCAGCCTCAAGAGGGCTTTTGAAGTCGCGCGGCATCACCGCTTTCTGCTGGTGAGCTTCAGCACCGACTGGCGCTTCTCGCCCGCCCGTTCGCGCGAGATCGTCAAGGCGCTGGTGGACAACCGCATTGACGTGAGCTATGCCGAGATCGACGCGCCGCACGGGCACGACGCTTTTTTGCTGGAAGACCCGCGCTACCACGCGGTGATGCGCGCGTATTTCGAGAAGATCGGTGCGGCAGTGGCCGAGCGCTGGGCCGCTCCCGAGCCGGCCACAGTCCCCTCGGGGGACCGACCGCCGTACCCGGCGGGCGAGGGGCTCGCATGAGTGAAAGAAAAGACCTCGAACTGATTGCCGACCTGGTGCCCCGCGGCAGCCGCGTGCTTGACCTCGGCTGCGGCAACGGCGAGATGCTTAGCTGGTTGCAGCAACACAAGGGCTGCACGGGCTACGGCATCGAGATCAATGACGCCAACGTGCTGGGCTGCGTGCAGCGCGGCGTCAACGTGATCCAGCTCAACCTGGAAGAAGGACTGGCGCTCTTTGACAACGCCAGCTTTGACGTGGTGCTGCAGATCGACACCCTGCAGCACCTGCGCAACACCGAACGCATGCTGAAGGAAACGGCGCGCGTGGGCCGCATCGGCATCGTTGCCTTTCCGAATTTTGCGCACTGGCGCAACCGCTTGCACGTGCTCTCCGGCCGCATGCCGGTGACGCGGGCGCTGCCCTACCAGTGGTATGACACGCCCAACATCCGCGTCGGCACTTTCGCTGACTTTGAAGTGCTGGCCGGCCGCTGCGGCCTGGCGGTGAGCGACGCCTTTGGCTTGCAATCGGGACGCGTGGTGCGGCGCTGGCCCAACCTGCGAGCCAGCATGGCGGTGTTCCGGTTTGAACAGCGGTGAGGTTGCAAACCGCGCTGCAAACAGCGTTGCAAACAGCGTTGAAAACCGCGCTGCAAACAGCGCTACAAACAACCCTCAGCCCGCTGGCAGCCGCAGGCTGAAGGTGGCGCCTTCGCCAGCGTGGCTGTGCACGCCGATGCTGCCGCCCATGGCCTGCGCAAACTGGCGGCTCAGCGCCAGCCCCAGCCCCGTGCCCGACACCGGGCCGCGTTCGGCGCCCAGGCGGTCGAAGGGGTTGAACAGGCGCGCCTGTTGTGCCGCGTCCAGCCCCGGCCCGCTGTCGGCCACGCTCAGTTCCACGGTGCCTTCATGGACCAACACCGTGACGCGCACCCAGCCGCCCCGGCGGTTGTATTTGATGGCGTTGGACAGCAGGTTGCTGACGATCTGCTTGAGGCGCTTGCGGTCAGCCATCACGGTAAGCCCGTCGCCCTGCGGTATGGCGTCGATGAAGGCCACCTGCTGCGCCAGCGCCGACGCCGCCAGCATCGTCCAGGTTTCCTCCACCACCGGCCGCAGCGCCACCGGTTCTGGCGAGACGGGCACGTAGCCTGATTGCGCACTGCTCAGCTGCAGGATGTCGTCCATCAGCGCCAGCAGGTGGCGGCCGCTGACCAGCACCTGCTGGTTCCAGGCAAGCTGCTTGTCGCCCGAGCCGGGCTCCAGTTCCAGCAGCTGCGCAAAACCCAGGATGGCGTTGAGTGGCGTGCGCAATTCATGGCTCACGCGCGACAGAAACTGCGACTTGGCCACGTCGGCTGCCGCCGCGCGGTCGCGTTCATGGCGCAGCGCGTCGGCCTGCTTGTGGGCGCTGATGTCGGTGTGGGTGCCAATCATGCGCAGCGGCGCGCCGGCGGCGTCGCGGCTGATGACGATGCCGCGCGACAGCACCCACTTCCACTGCCCGTCCTTGCAGCGCACGCGGTGTTCGTTGACGTAGCTGGCGGTGCGGCCCTGGAAGTGGGCTTCGCGGTCAGCCCGCATGCGCGGGGTGTCTTCGGGGTGGGTGATGGCGTCAAGCGCGTCGGGGCGGTCGGGCAGTTCGGCTTCGCTGTAGCCGTACAGGGCGCGGCACTGTGGGCTCAGGTACTCCACGCCGGCCTGCATGTGCCAGTCCCAGACGCCGTCGCCAGAGCTTTCCAGCGCTTGCTTCCATATGCGGCCATGCTCTTGCAGTGTGGCCTCGGCCGCTTCGGCGGCCTTGCGCGGCGTGATGTCAAAGGCCATGCCCACGCGCACTTCGTGGCCCCCATCCGAAGGCGCGGCAGCGCTGACCATGTGCACCCATTTTTCGCGGCCACTGGGCAGCAGGATGCGAAAGTCCAGCTGCAGCGGTTGTCTGGACAGGACCGCGTCGCCGGTGGCCTTCTCCACCTGCGGGCGGTCTTCGGGGTGGCGCAGACGGTGCAGGGCCGTGCCGTCACGCAGCACGTCCTCGGGCTCGAGTTCAAAGAGGTCGCGCACACCGGGGCTGATGAAGGTGGCGCGGCGTTGACCGTTGGGCAGGATGACCACGCGGTAGACCATGCCCGGCACCAGGTCGATGATCTGGCGCAGGTCTTCGCGGCTGCGGGCCAGGGCCTCGCGTTCGGCCACGCGGTCGCTGATCTCTTCCACCGTGCCTTCGTAGAACAGCAGCTGGCCCTGCGCGTCTCGCACGGCGTGGGCGTTCTCGCTGACCCAGATGCGCTCGCGAGTCTTGAAGCGCCAGACCTCGGATTCGAAGCCGATCACCTTGTCGTCGCGTTCCAGCAGGGCCTTGAATTGCGCGCGCCGGTTCGGGTCGACGTACCACTCGGTGGCGATGTCGTGCACGGCCGCCAGCTGTTCGGCTTCGGAGTCAAAGCCGTTCAGCCGCACCAGCGCCGGGTTGGCGCGCAGTTGGCGGCCTTCTGGCGACGAGCGGTAGGCCCCGATGGGCAAGAAGTTGAACAGCGACGAAAAGTCGTCGCCCGGGCGCGGTGGGAGCGTCGTGCTGCCCGACACCCTTTCAGTCCAGCGTGACTTCGGTGCGCACCGTGCCTGCCCGGTCGGCGCTGGCCGACAGCGCAATCGCCAGGCCGCGCGCGCCGCGCACCACCCATTCGGCCATGGCGCGGTCGCCGGTGATTTCTCGGGTGGGCAAGAAGGCCTGCAGCGAGGACTTCGGCGCGTGGCCTTCCAGGTGCCCGCCTTCCACCCTTTCCTTGCCAGTGACGAGGCTGGCACCGGGCGGCAGGTGGATGTTGAAAATGGTGCCGCGCACCGTCTTGCGTTCGATGGCGCGCTTGGTCACGTAGGCCGGCAGGTAGCCGCTGTTGGCGACTGCAAAACGCACACGCCAGGTGTCGTCGCCCAAAGCCCGCACCTCGGCCCGCAGCACTTCAAGCTTGGGCAGGCTCAGACCGATCTGCAGCAGCCACGCCGGGAAGCGCGCGGCTTCGCGTTCACGCAGCGCGGGCGGCGGGTTGCGCCAATAGTTCATGCGGTCCCAGCCGCCAAATTCCACCATGCCCAGCTGCGGGTGGCGGTAGGGGTACCAGTCCACATAGGCCTTGCCGCCGCACTGGTCGTCGCTCCACTTCAAGAGCTTCAGATCGTCTTCCACCGGGTGTTCGCGGTACCAGTCGATCCACTTGTAGTCGCTGATGCCGGCTTCCTTGTTGGGCGACCAGATTTCCACGGTCCAGAAGAGCGCGCCCAGGTGTTCGTACACCCAATCCTGGGTGCCGGTGACGATCTGCTTGGGGTGATAACGGAAGTCATGCCAGATGCTCACCGCCGGGTAGCCGGTGAGCTTGGCGCCGCTGGCCGACAGGCGCTTGATCATCCACAGATCTTCGGGCGTCATGTCGTCGTCGCTGTGCGTGCCCATGGGCCGCAGGATGACGCCGCTGTGGGTGTGGACGCTGACGGCCGCGCCGATGTTGGGGTGCTGGGTGATGAAGTCCACCATCGCCCGCACTTCGGGTTCACTGGTCGGGTACGGACCCGCGCCGACCTGCTCGAAGTCCTGCCGCCAGCAGGCCGGGAAGTTGCGGTTCAGGTCCAGACCTTCGCGGTCGGGGTTGGTGGTGATCTTGAAGCCGTCGAAGTTCTTCAAGGTGCCCTCGGGCACGATGCGGTAGTAGTCGCCGCCAAATTCGCCGGGCTCGCGCGCCACCATCAAACGTGGTTCGGTGGCGTGTTTCTTGTACGGGCCATGCGGGTCGGGGATGCGCATGCTGAGCATGCGGCCGTCGCCATCGACGTCTTCAATCGTCAGGCCGTCCACCGGCTCTTCGTCGAAGGGGTAGCGGCGCGTGGAAGAACGGATGTGGCGCGGCTTGTCGGCCAGCGCCAGTTCGGCGCCGTCGGGGTTCAGGCGCGGCACCATGTAGACCACGCGTGTGTCCAGCAACTGGCGGATGGCGGCGTCGCTTTCTTGGCCAGAGACGTAGCCCGAGACCAATTGGTGCAACCAGTAGAGGCAGGCCGTGCTGGCCGTCAGCTCGGCCGCGTGGATGTTGCCGTCGACCCAGAACGCGGGCTTGTCGGTGTCGTCACCGGTGGCGGTGTTGGTGATGGCCAGCAGCCAGATGTCGCGGCCTTCAAAGCTCTTGCCGATGGACCGCAGGCTCAGCAGCCGCGGCGCGGCGGCGGCGTAGTCCTGCAGCAGGCGGGTCAGTTCGGGGTAGCGGTAAAACTGGTCGAAGCGGGGGACGGGGATCGCGGGCATGGGGCTGTTGAGGGCTGGCGCAGCCTTGAATGCTACAGGCGCATGCCCGGACACCCGCGCCCGCAGACCCTTGAACAAGGCACTGGAAGTGCCGCGACACCGGAAGCGTTTGTCGGCGGCAGGTTGCGGTCAGTGCCCGCAGCGCCCCGACGCCACCGTGCGGCCGCCCACCAGCACGCGCATCTCGCCGGGCGCCAGCGCCTGCCAGGGTTCGCCTTCGGTGAGTGGCGTGGTGGCGACGATGGCCACGCGGTCTTGCGGCGTGGTGTGCGCTGCAAAGTCCACCGCCAAGTCTTCGTCAGCGAGCGTGGCCGTGCCAAAAGGGTGGGCGCGCTCCAGCACGTGCAGATGGGTGGAGCAGTGTGCCCACAGCGCCTGGCCGTTGGACAGCAAGAGATTGAACGTGCCATGGCGTGCCGGCCGCGGCAGCAGCTCGCGCAGCGTGAAGCTGAGCTCTTCCACCGTCGGCACACCGGCGTGCGCCTTGGCCAGTTCCTGCATCAACCAGCAGAAAGCGTGTTCACTGTCGGTGCCGCCCACCGGGCGGAAGGCGCCGTGCAGCGGCGGGCAGAAGCCTTTCAGGTCGCCGTTGTGCGCAAACACCCAATAGCGGCCCCACAGTTCACGCACGAAGGGGTGCGTGTTCTCGAGCGCCACGCGGCCCTGTGTGGCTTTGCGGATGTGGGCGATGACGTTGTCGCTGCGGATGGGGTAGCGCTTGACGAGGTCAGCCACCGGGCTCGTTCGCGCGCCGTGGTGGTCTATGAAGTGGCGCAGGCCGCGGTCTTCAAAGAAGGCGATGCCGAAGCCGTCCTTGTGCTCATCGGCGCGCGTCGCCAAACCGGCAAAGCTGAACATCACGTCGGTGGGCGTGTTGGCGTTCATGCCCAGCAGTTGGCACATGCGTCTGTGGCGGTTCTATCGGGTCCGCGTGGCGCTGGTGATGACGAGGTTGGGCTCAGGCACGCAGTCGGCGCTGCTCAACGCAAAGTTCGCGGTTGAAAAATTGCAGGTTGCGGTGCTCATCGCAGTGACCAATGCCGTCCCCGTGGTGATGTTGCCGAAGACCGCGTAGCCGCCGTCCGATGTGTTCAAGAACACGTTGTCCGTGGTGTTGATGAAAAACTCGGACGTTGCCGAATTCAGCACTGACGTGCGGGCCATGGCCACGCTGTAGCAGACATTGGACAAGCCACGGCCAACCTCGAGGCTGATGGGTGCATTGGTGGCTTTGGGCGCTGGAAACCGCGCCGCACTGGTGACCGGTGCGGCGTAACCCCCGCCTTGCAGCACGAAGGTGCTCAGATTGCTGTTGCGGCCGTGGCGGTGGAACACGGTGCCGTTGTAAAAACCCGCGTTTACGTAGCTCAGAAAGTTGGCAACCGTGATGGGCGTGTTGGTTTGGTCCAGCGTGATGACTATGCTGCCGCTGACCCCCGCGCCGTTGCTGATGGCCATGGTCACTTGCGGCGCCGTGCTGCCTGCTGGCGGCGCTGCAGCAGGCGTGCAGTTGGTCGCAGCCGGCGGCGGCACAGTGCCTGAATCACCCCCACCGCCGCCGCACGCTGCGAACAGCGTCGCAGAGAGCACGGCACCAAGAAAAATTCTTGTGGAAATCATGGTCAGGCCTTTGTGTGAGGGTTCATTCAAACATCAGTTTGCTCATCCCGCGCCAGCTGAACAACCGGCCCGGGTTCTGCGTTTCTTCCAGCATGCCCGACATCCTGCGCAGGATGCGCGGGCTCTTGCGCGCGCGCCAGATGACCAGGTCGGCCAGCCAAGGGCGGTGGTTGACGTTGCTTGCAGTTTCGTACATTGCGAAGCGGGGTTTCAGCGCCGTGAGTGAAGCTTCGTAACGCTGGCGCACGGCGTTGTCGGGCGCGGTGCCGCCGTTCAGGATCGCCTCGGCGGCGAGGATGCCGGTTTCCATCGCCTTGCCGATGCCTTCGCCGGTGAAGGCGTATGTGCTGCCAATGGCTTCGCCAGTGGCCAGCATGCCGGGGCGCGACCAGCGTGCGCCCTGCATCGTGCAGCGCAGCGGGGCGCCCTTGATGTCGCCCTGCAACACACCCGTGGCCATCAGCTCACGCGCGGGTGCATGCAGGTCGCAAAAGGCGTCGAACATGCCGCGCAGGTTCACGTCCTGCATGCGGCCCTTGCTGCCGTGTATTGCGTCGCTCTGGATGTGGCTGCCGGTGAGGCCGGCGCCGATGTTGAACAGGCCGCCCGGCGCCGGGAAGATCCAGCCGTAGCCGCCGCGCAGCCGGGGGTGCCAGACGATCTGCAACTGCCGGATGTGCGCCGCCATCGCGTCGTTCTTGACGTAACCGCGCAGCGCCACGCCGCTGGGCGTGTGGCGCTCGCACAGCCCGGCCGCCGTCAGCGCCTGCGGCACCGCGCCGGTGGCCAGCACGACCCAGCGGGCCGTGATCTCGTGCAGCGGGTTGACCCGCCCGGGGGTCTTGAAGCGCGCGCCGACGACCTGTTCGCCGGCCAGCAGCGGCGCGTCAAAGCGCAGCGGTGTGATCAGCCGCGCACCGGCGCGCTGTGCAGAACGCACCAGCACGTGGTCCAGCACTTTGCGCGGCAGCACCGACAGCGAACCCGGCACATCCACCATGCCGCCACGCGGGCCGACGCAGCGCACATGCTGCACGGGCTGGGCGAGTGCGGCGACCTCGTCGTAAACACCCAGCCGGCGCAGCGCGGCGTGGCTGTCGGGGATGAGCCCGTCGCCACAGACCTTGTCGCGCGGAAAGTCGTGCTGGTCGGCCAGCAGCACGTGGAGGCCGGACGCCGCCAGGGTCTGTGCGCAGGCGCTGCCGGCGGGGCCTGCACCGATGACCAGCACGTCGCACGAGGACGGGAAAAGCGGGGGACTTTGGGGCTCGTTCATGGGTGCGCGGCATTGTAGGCAGCGGCCCGGTGTGGGCAGTTCTTGACCGGGCGCAAGCCGGCGCGCCAGGCCGGGGCGCAGCATGTGCGGTCAGCTCGAGCATTCACCCACAGGAGTCACCCAGAGCAGTCACCCAGAACAGTCCAGGGAGATGACCGATGACCCCACTCACCGCCGGCCAGCGCGCGCAACTGCAAGCCGATCTGCGCCGACGCCAGCGCCAACTCGACGACCGCCTGGCCGCGCACCACGGCGGCCTGACCCGCGTCGAACACGCACGTGAAGTGCTGCTGCAGGACGGTGACGACACAGCGCAGCGCGAAGGCGAACGCGATTTGGACATGGCGCTGTCGGATCTGGAAACGCTGCAGGTGGGCGCCGTCAGTGAAGCGCTGTTGGGGCTGAAGGAAGGCCGCTATGGCAGCTGCGCCGACTGTGGCGCCCAAATCCCTTTCGACCGTTTGCAGGCCGAGCCCTGGGCGTTGCGCTGTGTGGCCTGCGAAGCACAGCACGAAGGCCGGCCGCGCGGTCGCGCAGCCTGAACGTCGTTCCGTCATTCCCTTATTCGGCATTCGGCATTTGAACCACCCGCAAAAGGAGCAACATCGATGACACTCTTTCACGCCGTCGTCTGGATCGACCACCAAAGTGCCCAGGTTCTGCAGTTCGACGCCGAACATGTGCAGGCCAGCAAGGTCAAGGCGCACAGCCACCACACGCCGCAGCACGGCAGCGAAGTGCGCACCCAGCACGAATTTTTTGGCGCGCTGTGCGACGCGCTGGACGGCATCCCCGAGGTGCTGGCGGTGGGCCCGCGCACCGGCCTGGCCGACTTTGAGCACTACGCCAGGAAACACCGCGCCGAGACCGCCGCGCGGGTCGTTGCCTATGAGGTGGTGGACCACCCCAGCGAGAAGCAACGGGTGGCGCTGGCGCGCAAGCAGTTTCTCAAGATTGACCGCATGGCGGGTGGGTCGGTGCCGACTTGAGCTGATGGGGTGCGCAAGCCTGCAAGTTGACCGCCACCGCCACCGCCAGCTAGCGCGGATCAGCCCGCCTTCACCTTCAGCCGCCACGCATGCAGCAGCGGCTCGGTGTAGCCGCTGGGCTGTTCCTTGCCCTTGAACACCAGGTCCAGCGCCGCGCGGTAGGCATGGCTGACGTCCCAGTTCCCGGCCATCTTCTGGTACAGCGCATCACCCGCGTTCTGCCCGTCCACCACCGCCGCCATGCGGCGGAA
>JANMKK010000414.1:0-8251 GCA_031372005.1 Rubrivivax sp. | reverse complement strand
CGTCTGGCGCACCAGTTCGCCGAGGATGTAGCTTTCGGTGATACGTTTGGAGCCGACCACCACGGTCTCGGCTGCGTCGGCAGCGTTGACGAGACCCGCACACAGCAGCAGGGGCACCAGGGCGCGGATGAGTTTCAGCATGCCCGCATTCTGGCCGCGATGCCGTGCGGCCCCGTTCCCCGAAACAAGACCATGACACCGGTCAACACGCATCGCCCCGGCCAGGCCACCGAGTTGCCGAACCTACGCGAAGCGCTGCTCCATTTCACGCCGCAGGGTGTAGGCCCGCGTCGTGGTGTCCATCGCCACATCCGCCCAGCTCAGGCTCTGGCCCTTCTTCACGGCGCGCACCACGGTCGGCCCGTGTGCCAGGCCCAGGGGCAATCCGCCGAGAGACAGCGACGTCGCTGCCGGCAGCAGCTTGCCCCACACCGTGTAGCCGCCTTCGCCGTCCAGCACTTCACCCACCGCCAGGTCTCGTTTGGCGGTGGCCACCACGTCGGCGTTGAAGCCTTGGGCCACGCCGGTGGGTTCCTTGCGCAGCATCACGCTGGCGACGGAATAGCCCACCTCCAGCCCGATCAAGTGCCAGCGTTTGTAGAGCGTGAAGTAGCGGCCGCTGGGGTCGGTGTGGGCGTTGTATTCCTCGAAGCAGTTGCGGATGTAGTCGGTCTCGCCTTCCACCGTCACCCACACGCCCATGCGGATGTCGTAGGGGATCTGGCGGCCATCGGTTTCCAGCGACGAGATGACCTCGACCATGCCTTTCTTTTCCAGCACGCCGCCTTCTGCAATCGGGCGCGTGACGAAGGGAATGTCTTCGACGCTGGCCGGTGGGTAGAGCAGGCCGTTGCTGGGCACGCACAAGCCCGTGGCGTTGGCCACCGCCGTGCACTCGATGCTGGGCTTGCTGCCGTCCAGGAAGCTGTTGAACATCTTCGGGTTCAAGCCGCCGCGTGACGCCTGCTCGGGCGTCAAGCCGTAATTGCCCCACACCGTGTCAGGGGTGGATTCGCAGAAGTGCGGCAACCACTTGTGGCCGCGCCCCGCTGCCACCACCGGGAAGCCGCAAGTGCGCGCCCAGTCCACCAGGTCACAGATCAGCGCCGGCTGGTCGCCGAAAGCCAGCGAATAGATGACACCCGCAGCGGCCGCGCGCTGCGCCAGCAGCGGGCCACAGAAAGCATCGGCTTCCACCGTGACGTTGACGACGTGCTTGCCCTGCGCAAATGCTTCCAGCATGTGGTCCACCGCTGCAATCGGCGCCCCAGTGCTCTCGACGATCAGGTCGATGCCGGGGTGGCGCACCAGGGCCTGCCAGTCATCACCGACAAACGTGTTGCCGTCGCGCAGTGCGGCGTCCAGGCTGGCGGCCTGCACCCGCTGCGGGTCCCAGCCCACACGCGCCAGATTGCGGCAGGCCGCTTCGGGTGACAGATCGGCAATGCCGACGATGTGCACGCCGGGTGTGCGCGGCACCTGCGCCAGGTACATGCTGCCGAACTTGCCGGCACCGATGAGGCCGACGCGGATGGGCTTGCCTTGCGCGGCGCGCTGTTGCAGCTGGCTGTGCAGGTTCATGTCGAATTCCTCAGGGCTTCAAGAACGGCACGTCGCTGGTCTGCAACGCCGTGGCCGGCAGGCCGTTTTTCCAGGGCAGATCGACCGGGCTTTCCCGCAGCAGGCAGTCGTCAGGCAGGCAGCTGATAGGGGTGAAGTCGCGGTGCGCGATGTATTCCGGCCGCCTGGGGCGCTGGATGTGGTTGGACACGGCACACAGGCTCAAATAGACGCTGACGCGGTTCCACGGGCTCAGGTTGCTGGTGCTGGCGTGCACCAAGCAGCTGTGGAAGAGGATCATGGACCCGGCGGGGCCCTTGGGGCTGACGATGCCACCTTGTTTGCCCCCCGCACGCGCCACCAGTTGCGTGATCAGCGCGTGGTCCACCGTCCACAGCGGGTAGCTGGTCGTGGTGAGGTCGTGCCTGGCTTCGACCACACCCTTCTTGTGGCTGCCGGGAATGAACATCAAAGGCCCGTTGAATTCATTCACATCATCCAGAAAGATGGCCACGTTCATGGCGCGCTCGGTCGGCATCAGGTCGTCGTTCTTCCAGGTGCCGTAGTCCTGGTGCCACTGCCAGACATCGCCTTCAAACGCCATCTTGCCGTTGATCTTGAACTGGTGCATGTAGAGCGCTTCGCCCAGCAGGTCCTGCACCGGTTCCACCATGCGCGGGTGGCGGGCCAGGCGCGCGAACGGCTCGCTGTACAAGTGCGCCGCAAAGTTGGTGCGCACCGCGTCGCTGTCCTTCTCACGCACGTTGAAGTCTTCGCGGCGTTCATACAGCGCCGGCACGGCGGCGTTGAGACCGGCGGTTTCTTCGGGCGTGAAGAGGCCAGGAAAGAAGAGATAGCCGTCACGGTCGAAGGCTTGCAATTGAGCGGGTGTGAGTTTCATGGTCGGTCTCCGGATGACTTTTGAAGGACTGTCTTCTCAAGAACAAGCACCAAGCGTGCTGCCAGATGTTCGCTGGCGTGCACGCTGTGCTGCTGGATGAGGGCTGCAGCGTGATCGCCCTGGCCGCGGCGAATGGCGTCGGCAATCTGCGCGTGTTCGTCCCACACGGCACTGCGCTGGCTGGACGACTGCAGCACCGCGCCCATCACGCGGCGCAGGTGGCGCCAGTGCTGCAACGCCGCCTGTTCGATCAGCGGGTTGCCGGACGCGGCATAGATGGCCTGGTGAAAGGCCAGGTCGGCATCGATCATCGTCTGCAGGTTCTTGCCAGCCGCTGCCTTGCGGCCACGCGTCAGCAGCGCCGGATCCAGCTGCACCCGCCCGGCAGCAGCCAAGCGTGCAGCCAGCGCATCCAGCGCGCCGCGCACTTGATAGACCTGCTGAATCCAAGCCACGTCCAGCGGTGCCACCAGCACGCCGCGGCCGGGCGCGTCGTGCACGAAGCCGTCGTTCTTCAACTGGCGCAATGCCTGCAGCACCGGCTGGCGCGACACCGCCAGCTGCGCCGCAATCTCTTCCTGCGTGACACGCTGGCCTGGCGCCAGGGTGCCGTCACTGATGGCTGCGAGCAGCGCGCGATAGACCTGGTCCACCCGGTCGGGCGGGCTTAGCAACTTGACAAGCGGGGCATTCACAGCAAGCGGCATCAGGGTGGAGATGGAAAACGGAAGACGGAAAAAGGAGGACGGAAAAAGAAGCGTCATCCAGTCTGTATACAGAATACAAGAATTGGTGTTGCGGCACAAGGCAGGGTCTTGACGGGCCATTGCCCTCGGCAGCAATGGCCGCAAGAACCCCGCTATTGACGCCTTGGCAACCCCTGGCTTTGCCTGGTATCTGATGCACCGTTCCTGGAACGCTGAAGATTTTTGCGCCATGCGCTACCCTGCCTGGCCCAAGACCGCTGCAGGAGCGTTTCATGAGTCACCCAACCAGCCAAATCTTCAACGACAACTCGCTGTCCATCGGCCGCACGCCGCTCATTCGCTTGAACCGCATCACCGACGGCGCCAAGGCCACCGTGCTGGCCAAGATCGAGGGCCGCAACCCGGCCTATTCGGTCAAGTGCCGCATCGGCGCGGCGATGATCTGGGACGCTGAAAAGCGCGGCTTGCTGGGCCCGGGCAAAGAGATCGTCGAGCCCACCAGCGGCAACACCGGCATCGCGCTGGCCTTTGTGGCTGCGGCGCGCGGCATCCCCATCACGCTGACGATGCCCGACACGATGAGCATTGAACGCCGCAAGCTGCTGCTGGCTTATGGCGCGCGGCTGGTGCTGACCGAAGGCGCCAAAGGGATGAAAGGCGCGATTGCCAAGGCTGAAGAGATCGTCGCCAGCGACCCGGCCAAATGGGTGCTGTTGCAACAGTTCAACAACCCCGCCAACCCGGCCATCCATGAGACCACCACAGGCCCCGAAATCTTTGAAGACACCGGCGGCAAGATTGACATCTTCGTGGCCGGCGTGGGCACCGGCGGCACCATCACCGGGGTGTCGCGCTACCTGAAACACACGCGCGGCCTGCCACTGATCACCGTGGCGGTGGAACCCACCGCCAGCCCCGTGCTGACGCAGCAGCGCAATGGGCAGGAAATCAAACCCTCACCGCACAAGATCCAGGGCATTGGTGCCGGCTTTGTGCCGGGCGTGCTGGACATGGGCCTGGTCGATGCGATCGAGCAAGTGAGCAACGATGAAGCGGTGGACATCGCACGGCGCCTGGCGCGCGAGGAAGGCATCCTTTGTGGCATTTCTTGCGGTGCCGCAACGGCGGCCGCGCTGCGCTGGGCGCACAAGCCTGACAGCGCGGGCAAGACGATCGTTGTCGTGCTGCCGGATTCGGGTGAGCGCTACCTGAGCACGGTGCTCTTTGAAGGCCTGTATGACGCGGCTGGCGTACCAACGGCCGGCTGAAACACCGGCCTGACACAGCGGCCTAAACCAGCGGCCTAAACCAGCAACCCCAACCTGGCGCCTAACCTTGCGGTTGACTCAGCGCCCGCTGCTGCTTGCAGACGTTGTCGCCGGTCACGGTCAGCCGCAGGCTGCCACCGTTCCATTCGAGCCAGTTCATGTTGACGTAGTCGTCAATGTCGCTGGTGGCAATGTCGCCAGCGCGTTGCTGTTTAAGCAGCACGACAGTGGCTGGCAGTGCGCTGCGCAGCGCCTCCTGCCGGATTGCGGGTGTGCGGTGCAGGGGTTGCGTCATGGGCGTTTGTGGTGGCTCTTGAAGGGGGCTCTTGAAGGGCTCTAGCGGTGTACTGCACGGGTCTGCCAACGGTCACGTTACCACCGCCGCGCCGCGCTGCAAGCCGTCATTTGTGCGCTTGTGAATGATATGGTCAGGGTCTTCCCGAGGCTGCATGACAAGAGGGCTGCACATGATCGATTCCCTGCTGCTCACCGCCGCGCGCATCAGCACCTTTGAGCTTGACCGCGGCCTCACGCACGCCAGCGGATTCTTCTTTGAACGCGACGACAGGCTGTACCTGGTGACGAGCCGCCATGTGCTGATCGACACCCCCAGCAAACACTTCCCCAACCGCATCGAGATCGAACTGCACACGCGCGAAGACGACCTCGCCAAGTCAGTCGGTTTTTCAGTGCTGCTGTACGACGGCGGCAAGAGCCAGTGGCATCAGGGCGAGGACACGGCGGGCGAGATCGACGTCGCACTGCTGGAACTGGACCGCGCCGCGCTGCCTCCAGACGCCGTCATCCGCGCTTTCACGCCGGCGCATATCCAGCCTGCGGCGGGTGGGTCGGTGGAGGTTGGCAGTTCGGTGCTGATCGTCGGTTTCCCACTGGGCTTTCACGACACGCTGCATCACTTGCCCGTGGTGCGCCAGGCGGTGGTGGCGTCGGCCTTCGGCATGCGCTTTCAAGGCCAGGGCTACTTCCTCACCGACGCCCGCACCCACCGCGGCACCAGCGGCGCACCGGTGGTGCTGCGCGACACCGCTGCACACGGCACGCAAGCCCTGCCCTGGAAGCTTTTGGGCGTGCATTCCGCGAGCCTGGACATGAAGGACCGCGACCGCGTGCAGGACGAGACGCTGGGGCTGAACTGCGCCTGGTATGCGGACATGCTGATGACGCTCAGCGCGGCCCCAGCGGTCGGCCCCGCACCACTGGCGGGTTAGCGCGGAGCGCTTTAGCGGAACAGGCCCAGCCGCTGCGCTTCCAGCGCCGCTTCAGCGCGAGAGCTGACGTTGAGCTTGCGGTAAATCTGCTTCACGTAGTCGGCAATGGTGTGCCGGCTCAGGCCCAGTTGCACGCCGATCTCGGGCAAGGTGTAGCCCTTGGCCACGCGCAGCAGCACTTCGCTTTCGCGGTCGGTGAGGTTGACCACCGGCATCGCGTTGAGTGACGCTGCGGTGGGCTTGGCCTTGGCGCTGAAGTAGGCCATCACGCGGCGCGCAATGCTGGGCGACAGCGGCGGTTCACCCTGGCTGATGCGCTGCAGCTGTTCAGTGATGAGCTCGCGCGCCTGCTCTTTGAGGATGTAGCCAAAAGCACCGGCCTGCAGCGCGGGAAAGAGGTGTTCGTCGTCGTCGTGGATGGTGACGATCACGCTTTGCGCGTCGGGCTGCATGTCGCGCAGCTTCGTCACGACATCGAAACCCGAGCCGTCGGGCAGGCCCAGGTCGATCAGCGCCAGGTCAAACTTCACACCCGCCACCAGGGCCAGCGCATCCTGCACGCGCGAACTTTCTGAAATGGTGGCACCCGGAAACACCTGCAGCACGAGCTTGCGCAGCCAGACCCGAATCTCGGGCAGGTCTTCAAGCAGCAGGATGGTTTTCATGGGCGGTGTAGGCGGTGTCAAAAAGGCAGTGATTTCGATGTTATCGGCCGCTGCCCGCGCATCACGATGCCCGCATCGCCCGATCGAGTGGAACCGTGAGACGTATCACGGTTCCATAGCCCGGCCCGCTCTCCACCAGGCACTGCCCCTGCAACTGCTTGGCGCGGTTCTTCATGCTGGCCAGGCCATGGCCGCGGTCCAGGCGGCCGTCGATCTCGCTGGAGATGCCGTCGCCGTTGTCCTGCACAAAGAGCTGGAAGTCGCCGTCGGCTATTGCAGCGCTGACACTGCAGCTGCTGGCGCCGCTGTGCTTGATGACGTTGCTGGTGGCCTCGCGCAGGATGCGCGTGGTCTGCACGTAGGCGCGAGCGCTCAGCGTCTGCGGCAGGTCTTCGGGCGCGTCCCAGGTGCCGTCGATGCCGGCTTGTGCCAGTCGGCTGATGACCTCGGCGCGCCAGTCGCCCAGTGCATCGGCCAGCCGCACCGGCCGCCCGGTGAGGCCGCGCACCGACAGGCGCATCTCTTCCAGCGCTTCGCGCGCCAGCGTGGAGATGCGTTCGGATTCGCTGGTGTGCACGATGGTCAGCAGCTTGGCGCCCAGGTCGTCGTGCAGGTCGGCGGCGATGCGCTTGCGTTCGCGTTCAGTCACCTGCTCGACACGAAGCTCCGACAGCTGGCGAAAGTTGCGTTCGATCTCGGCCGTGGCCTCGCGAATGCGTTGCTCCAGCTGCAGCTTGCCCTGCTCAGCCTGGTACAGCGCGTGGCCGTGCTGCTGCACCAGGCGCAGGCCCACCAGCACAAAGATCACCGGCACCACCAGTTCGGCGATGTGCGCGGCCAGCGCTGGTGCGCCCGCCCACTGCACGGCAAATTCAATCAGGCCCGCCAGACCGACGGCCCCCAGCAGCGTCGCCATGACCCAGAAGGACCGCGTGTGCCGGCGCCGCCGCAGGTGCCACACCGATGCCGCCGCCACTTGCAGCGCCAGGGCTGCGTACCAGAGATTGGCCACCGCGTTCATGTTCGGCGAACCCGCAGCCAGCAGCGTCAGCGCCAGCAGCGCGCACTGCAGCGGCAGCGCGCGGTCCACCCAGTGGTAGCGCACGCCGGCATAGCGCAGCAAGAACTGCACGGCGGCCCAGGTGATGAAGCCCAGCATGGCGCAGACCAGGAATTCCACCGCCACGTGGCCCAGCGGCACGCTGCGAATCCAGAGCCGCGCGTTGACCAGCGCCCAGCCCACGCACAGGGCACCGAAGTAGGCCAGGTGGCTCTCTCGCCGGTTGATGAAACCCAGCACGAACATGAAGCCGCCCGTCAGCAGCAGCGTGGCGCTGACGGCCTGCGGCGCGGCCACCTGCAGCGCCGTCTGGCGCGCATGGCGCTGGGCCAGTGTCGACTGCGGGCCGATGCGCAGCGCCGACAACCCACCCGCACGCAGGCGCGACCCCGAACTGGCCAGCATGTGGCCTGCCACCTTGATGTCCAACACATTGCCATCGGCCTTGAGCAACGCCGCCGGCAGCGGCACCAGCTGCGGGTGACTGCAGTGGTTGGTGAGCGGCACCGCCATCTGGCCGCCGCTGTGCAACAACTGGCCGTTGAGATAGACCTCGAAGTTGCTGCAGACATGGTCCACCTGCAGCGCCAACAGTTCATCCACGCTGTCCAGGGTCTGCGCCGCAAAGGCCACGCGGTACCACAGCGTGCCGGCAAAACCGGGGCGGGTGCGGGCCCATTCGTCGGGCAGGTCCACGGCGGTGGTGGGCACACCCTGCGGGAACGCGGTGCTTTTGCCGTTTGCGCTGTCGGGCGCAGTCATGGCGCTGTCGACTCGCAGCATCTGCGCTGCGGTGTCGGCATGGGCATCGGCACGGGCATCGGCACGGGCATGCATGGGCTGCAGGCTCAGGCACAGCAG
>JANMKK010000369.1:0-25939 GCA_031372005.1 Rubrivivax sp. | reverse complement strand
GTCGTTGAGGTTCTCGTCGGTAACGACCACCTTGCCGTCGTACTTCTTGAGCGCGATGCCTTTCACCACCTTGCGGCAGATCTTGCCGATCTCGCGTTCCAGCGACCGCACACCCGCTTCCCGCGTGTAGTAGCGCAGGATCGCGCGCAAGGCCGATTCGGTGATGTCCATCTCACCGGCCTTCAGGCCGTTGTTCTTCTCTTGCTTGGGCAGCAAGTAGCGCTGGGCGATGTTGAGTTTTTCGTCTTCGGTGTAGCCGGCCAGGCGGATGACCTCCATGCGGTCCAGCAGGGCCGGCGGAATGTTCATCGAATTGCTGGTGGCCACAAACATCACGTCCGACAGGTCGAAGTCGACCTCGACGTAGTGGTCGCTGAAGGTGTGGTTCTGCTCCGGGTCCAGCACCTCCAGCAGCGCCGAAGACGGGTCACCGCGAAAGTCCATGCCCAGCTTGTCGATCTCGTCCAGCAGGAACAGCGGATTGCGCACGCCAACCTTGGACAAACTCTGCAACACCTTGCCCGGCATGCTGCCGATGTAAGTGCGGCGGTGGCCGCGGATCTCGGCCTCGTCGCGCATGCCGCCCAGCGCCATGCGCACGAACTTGCGCCCAGTGGCGCGGGCCACGCTCTGGCCCAGCGACGTCTTGCCCACGCCCGGGGGGCCTACCAAGCACAGGATCGGCGCCTTGACCTTGTCGACGCGCTGCTGCACGGCAAGGTACTCAAGGATGCGGTCCTTGACCTTCTCCAGGCCGAAGTGGTCTTCATTCAGGACATGTTCGGCATTGGCCAGGTCGTGCTTGATCTTTGTCTTCTTGGCCCAGGGCAGCGCCACCAGCGTGTCGATGAAATTGCGCACCACGGTGGCTTCGGCCGACATGGGTGACATCAGCTTCAGCTTCTTCAACTCGCTGTCGGCCTTCTTGCGCGCTTCCTTGCTCATGCGCGCAGCCTTGATTTTCTTTTCCAGCTCTTCAAGGTCAGCGCCTTCTTCGCCGTCGCCCAGTTCCTTCTGGATGGCCTTGACCTGCTCGTTCAGGTAGTACTCGCGCTGGCTCTTTTCCATCTGCCGCTTGACGCGGCCACGGATGCGCTTTTCCACCTGCAGGATGTCAACTTCGTGTTCCAGCAGTTCCAGCAGTTTTTCCAGCCGCTTGGGCACGCTGAAAAGATCGAGCACGGCCTGCTTGGCTTCGAGCTTCAGCGGCAGGTGCGCGGCGATGGTGTCGGCCAGGCGTCCCGGGTCGTCGATGCCCGCGATGCTGGTCAGGATCTCGGGCGGGATCTTCTTGTTGAGCTTGACGTAAGCGTCGAACTGCTGCGTCACGGCGCGGCGCAAGGCTTCGACTTCAGGCGTGGCTTCGTCATCGGCCTGCACGGGCACCACTTCACCGACGAAGAAATCGTTGGTCTCGGTGATGCTGCGCGTGTTGGCGCGCTGCACGCCTTCAACCAGCACCTTCACGGTGCCGTCAGGCAGCTTCAGCATCTGCAGGATGGAACTGACGCAGCCGACATCAAACATGTCGTCGGCCTTGGGCTCGTCCTTGCCGGCGGCCTTTTGCGCCACCAGCATGATCTGGCGGCCCTGCTCCATGGCAGCTTCCAGGGCCTTGATCGATTTCGGCCGGCCCACGAACAGCGGGATGACCATGTGCGGAAACACCACCACGTCACGCAGAGGCAGCAAGGGCAGCGTGATCGGGTCGGGCGGGAGGATCGGATGACCGGACATGAGGGACCTCTCTTTCTCAAGCCCACGTGGGGCCCGAGCTCAGGAATGCAAGATGCGCGCGGTGCCGGGGGCAGGCGCAATCAACGGGTCTGTCAGGCGCTGGCCTTCTTCTCGCGGTACACGAGCAAAGGCTTCGCACCTTCTTCGACAATGTGTTCATCGATCACGACCTTGGCCACGCCGTCCAGCGTGGGCAGGTCGAACATGGTGTCGATGAGCGAATGCTCCAGGATCGACCGCAAGCCGCGCGCGCCGGTCTTGCGGGCCAGCGCCTTGCGCGCAATGGCCGTCAGTGCCGACGGGCGGATTTCAAGCTCCACACCGTCCATCGCAAAGAGCTTCTGGTACTGCTTGAGCAGCGCGTTCTTCGGCTCGGTGAGGATCTGCACCATCGCTTCGATGGTCAGTTCACCCAGCGTGGCCACCACCGGCAAGCGGCCCACCAGTTCAGGGATGAGGCCGAACTTGATGAGATCCTGCGGTTCGACATCGCGGAAGAAGTCGGACACCTTCTTCTCGTCCTTGCTGTGCACCGTCGCCGCAAAGCCGATGCCAGACTTTTCAGTACGGCTCTGGATCACCTTTTCCAGGCCGTCAAAAGCGCCGCCGCAGATGAACAGGATGTTGGTCGTGTCGATCTGCAGGAAGTCCTGGTTCGGGTGCTTGCGCCCGCCTTGTGGCGGCACGCTGGCCATCGTGCCTTCGACCAGTTTCAGCAAAGCCTGCTGCACGCCTTCACCCGATACATCACGTGTGATGCTGGGGTTGTCGGCCTTGCGGCTGATCTTGTCGATCTCGTCGATGTAAACGATGCCGCGCTGCGCGCGCTCGACATCGTAGTTGCAGTTCTGCAGCAGCTTCTGGATGATGTTTTCGACGTCCTCGCCCACATAGCCGGCTTCGGTAAGCGTGGTGGCGTCGGCAATCACGAAGGGCACGTTCAGCAGGCGCGCGAGTGTCTGCGCCAGCAGTGTCTTGCCCGAGCCCGTGGGGCCGATGAGCAGGATGTTGCTCTTGGTCAGCTCGACTTCGTCCTTGGACGCATTGGCACCCATGTGCTTCAAGCGCTTGTAGTGGTTGTAGACGGCCACCGCCAGCGTGCGCTTGGCAACTTCCTGGCCGATGACGTACTGGTCCAGGCTGCCCTTGATTTCACTCGGCACCGGCAGGTCGGACTTGTTCGGCTTGGCGCCCGCGCCTTCAGCCGGGACTTCGTCGCGGATGATGTCGTTGCAGAGTTCGATGCACTCGTCGCAGATGAACACTGACGGCCCGGCGATGAGCTTCTTCACCTCGTGCTGGCTCTTGCCGCAAAACGAGCAGTAAAGAACCTTTTCGCCGGAGGCGCCCTTCTTGTCGGCCATGGGTGCTTTTACGAAGTTTACGAGCTGAGTTGAGGACGGATTGCCCATCCATGATAGATCAATTGCCCGCCCGCCCCATGGAGCGATAAGAGCGCGAAAAGGGCCCGAAACCGGGCCCTTCAGGCACTGCGCGAGGGCGCTTCAGGCGCGCTTGTCGAGCACCTGGTCGATCAGGCCGTAGGCCTTGGATTCATGCGGCGACATCCAGAAGTCGCGCTCCATGTCGGCGACGATGCGCTCATACGTCTGGCCGGTGCGTTCGGCGTAGATGCGGTTGAGCTGTTCACGCGTCTTGATGATCTCGCGCGCCTGGATTTCAATGTCCGTCGCCTGGCCCTGCGCGCCGCCCGAGGGCTGGTGCAACATGATGCGCGAGTTGGGCAATGCAGAGCGCTTGCCCTTCGCGCCGGCCATCAACAGGAAAGAGCCCATGCTGGCCGCCATGCCCATGCACAGCGTGGACACATCGGGCTTGATGAAGTTCATCGTGTCGAAGATCGACAGCCCGGCACTGACGCTGCCGCCCGGTGAGTTGATGTACAGGAAGATGTCCTTGTCCGGGTTTTCGCTTTCCAAAAACAGCATCTGCG
This sequence comes from Rubrivivax sp., assembly GCA_031372005.1. GTDB lineage: Bacteria > Pseudomonadota > Gammaproteobacteria > Burkholderiales > Burkholderiaceae_C > Rubrivivax. Next base: position 22,248 of record JANMKK010000369.1, on the reverse strand, counting down.
CCACCACCAAGTTGGCCGTGCCGTCGTTAACGGGGCCGACCAGGAAGACGATGCGCTCGCGCAGCAGGCGGCTGTAGATGTCGTACGCGCGTTCGCCGCGGCCCGACTGTTCAATGACGATGGGCACCATGCCCAGACCCACGGTTTCGTGCACGCTCATCAAGCTCTCCTGTGTTGCCGTCGCTGCTGTGAATTCAAGCTGCGGTCATCAACTCGTCAAACGGTAGCACCTTGTCCACAACCTTGGCGTGGGCCAGCACATAGTCGGTCACGTTGTTTTCAATGACGACCGCTTCCACCCCGGCCATGCGCTGGCGGTCGCTCAAATACCAGCGCATCACCTCGGCCGGCTTTTCGTAGCTCTGACTAAGCTCTTCGATGTGCTTTTGCAGTTGCTCGGGCTTGGCTTGCAGCATATGCGTGCGCACGAGTTCAGCCACCACCAGGCCCAGGCGCACACGGCGTTCGGCCTGGGGCTTGAAGATCTCGGCAGGGATAGGCGCCGTGTCAGCGTCTTTCACGCCGCGTTGCTTCAAGTCAGCGCGGGCCGACTCGATCAGGCGGTCGCTCTCCGCCGCCACCAGCGCGTTGGGCAATTCAAGCTGAGCTGACTGCGACAGCGCTTCCATCACTGCGCCCTTGTTGCGCGCCAGGACACGGAACTTGACCTCGCGCTCGAGGTTCTTCTTGACGTCAGCGCGCAGGCCTTCCACGGTGCCTTCATTGATGCCCAGAGCCTTGGCAAATGCCTCATCGACAACAGGCAGGTTCGCGGCTTCTATCTTCTTCACGGTGACCATGAAGTCGGCTTCCTTGCCCGCCACGTCCTTGCCCTGGTATTCGGCCGGAAACTGCAGCGGGAAGGTCTTGCTTTCGCCCACCTTCATGCCGCGCACGGCCTGGTCAAACTGATCCAGCATTTGTCCTTCGCCGATGATGAACTGGAAGGCTTCGGCAGCGCCGCCCGAGAACGGCTCGCCGTCGATCTTGCCTTCGAAGTCGATCGTCACGCGGTCGGTTTCCACGGCGCCTTCTACGGCCGCGCGCAGGCCGAAGGTGCGGCGTTGCTTGCGCAGGATGTCGACGGTGCGGTCTATAGCGGCTTCGGTCACTTCGGTGCTGACGCGCTCAACTTCCGCGCTGGTCAACTCACCCAGGGTCACTTCGGGGTAGACCTCGAAGGTGGCGTCGAAAGCCATGTGGCCTTCGGGCGCCTGCTCTTTCTGCGCGATGCGCGGCTGGCCGGCGACGCGCAGCTTGGCTTCGGTGGCGGCGTCGCTGAAGGCCTGGCCGACGCGGTCATTGACCACCTCGTACTGGACCGAGTAGCCGTAGCGCTGGGTCACCACCGACATCGGCACTTTGCCCGGCCGAAAACCATCGGCCTTGACGGTGCGCGAGAGTTTCTTCAAGCGGGTCTCGACCTCGCCATTGATGGTCTGGGCGGCCAGCGTCAGGGTGATGCGGCGCTCGAGCTTTTCTAGGGTTTCGACTTGGACGGCCATGGTGTCTCTTTGGAAGGCTTGTGAAAACGCTTTTGTGGACTGGTGTGGGGACTGTTGCTGGTGCGCGGGGCCGGACTCGAACCGGCACGCCCGTGAAGGCGTCAGGACCTAAACCTGGTGCGTCTACCAATTTCGCCACCCGCGCGGGCTGTGCACCGCGACAAGCGGCAAGCGAAGCATTTTAGCGTCAGTGCCCACGGCTGCCTGGCCGTCGTGGTCAGGCGGCTTTGCCTTGCCCTTCACGCTTGACGCGGAACCAGGCGGCGTACATCGCCGGCAAGGCCAGCAAGGTCAGCACGGTGGCCACGATCAGCCCGCCCATGATGGCCACCGCCATCGGCCCCCAAAACACGCTGCGCGACAGCGGGATCATCGCCAGCACCGCCGCCGCCGCCGTCAGCACGATGGGCCTGAAGCGCCGCACGGCCGAGTCGACGATGGCGTCCCAGGTTGGCACGCCGCGTGCGCGGTCCTGCTCGATCTGGTCGATCAGGATCACCGAATTGCGCATGATCATGCCCACCAGTGCGATGAAGCCCAGGAGAGCGACAAAACCGAATGGCCGGTTCAGGATCAGCAGCGCGGCCGCCACGCCGGCAATGCCCAGCGGCGCCGTCAACATCACGAGCATGGCGCGCGAAAAGCTCTGCAACTGCAGCATCAACAGCGTGAGCATGATGAAGGCCATCAGCGGCACGTTGGCCAACAGCGAACCCTGCCCCTTGCTGCTTTCTTCCACCGCGCCTGCAATCTGCACCGTGTAGCCGGGCGGCATCTCTGCCGCCAACGCCTGCAGCTGCGGCCACACCTGCGCCGTGACGGTGGGGCCTTGCACGCCTTCCACGACATCGCCCTGCACGGTGACGGCGTAGTTGCGGCCTTCGCGCCACAGCACGCCCGGCTCCCAGGTGAAGCCGACCTTGGCGATCTGCGTCAGTGGCACGCTGCGGCCACTGGCCGTGGGCAGGTAGGCATTGCCCAGGTCAGTGATGGCATTGCGCTCTTCCTGCGGCTGGCGCAACACGATGTCGATGAGCTTGTCGCCTTCACGGTACTGGCCGATGGTGCTGCCGCTGAGGATGGCGCGCGAGGCCTGCGCGATGGTCTGGCTGGTGACGCCCAGGGCGCGCGCCTTGTCCTGGTCCACCTCCAGCCGCAGCACCTTGACCTGTTCGTTCCAGTTGTCGTTGACGCCGCGCAGGCTGGTGTTGGCACGCAGAATTTCTTTCGCCTGGTCAGCCCATTGCCGCACCTGCGCGGCCTCAATGCCGACGACGCGGAACTGCACCGGGTACGGCACCGGCGGGCCGTTGGGCAAGAGCTTCACGCGGCCCCGGACTTCGGGGAATTCGGTGGCCAGCAGCGCAGGCAGGCGCACCCGCAGTTCTTCGCGCTGTTGCAGGTCCCTGGGCAACACGATGGCCTGGCTGACGTTGCTCTGCGGGAACACCTGGTCCAGCGGCAGGTAGAAGCGCGGCACGCCGCTGCCGATCCAGGTGGTGACGGTGGCCACGCCGGGCTCCTTCATCAGCCGCGCTTCAAACCGTTTGGCGATGATTTCGCTCTGCTGCACCGTGGAGCCTTCGGGCAGCCACAGGTCCACGATCAGTTCGGGCCGGCTCGAATCCGGGAAGAACTGCTGCTGCACCTTGCCCATGCCCACGATGCCGAGCGCAAAGCTCAGCACCGTCAGGCCGATGGTGATCCAGCGGTGTTGCACGCACCAGTTCACGGTGGCGCGGAAGCGTGTGTAGAACGGCGTGTCGAACAGTTCATGCGGCTGGTCTGCGCCCGTGCCTTCAACGACACCTGCACCTGCTGACCTGCTGCGCGTGTGCAGCAGCAGTGACCCGAGGTACGGCACGAAGTACACCGACACCACCCACGAAATGATGAGCGCCGCCGAGGTCACGGCAAAGATGGCGAAGGTGTATTCCCCGGTCACCGACTTGGCCAGGCCGATGGGCAAGAAGCCCGCCGCGGTGATCAGCGTGCCGGTCAGCATGGGCATCGCCGTCACGTCGTAGGCGTAGGTGGCGGCGCGCTTCTTGTCGTAGCCCTCTTCGAGCTTGCGCACCATCATCTCGACTGCAATGATGGCGTCGTCCACCAAGAGACCCAGCGCGATGATCAAGCTGCCGAGCGAAATCTTGTGCAGCCCCACGCCCCAGTAAAACATCGTGACGAAAGTGATCGACAGCACCAGCGGAATGGTGATGCCCACCACCAGGCCTGGCCAGATGTCGATGCGCAAGCCCGGGAAGCCCGGTTTGGTGTGAAGCCCCAGGCTGATGAAGCTCACCGCCAGCACGATGGCCACGGCCTCGATCAGCACACGCACAAATTCGCCCACCGACCGGCTCACGGCCGTTGGCTGGTCCTGCACCTGGCTGACAGTGATGCCGGCCGGCAGGTCAGCCTGCACCTGCGCCATCGTCAATTTCAGCGCCTTGCCAAGCGCAACGATGTCTCCGCCCTTGGTCATCGACACGCCCAGCGCAATGACGTCCTGACCCTGGTGGCGCACCTTCACTGAAGGCGGGTCGACGTAGTCGCGCCGCACGTCCGCGATGTCACCCAGCTGCAGCGCGCTGGCCACGCCCGTGGCCGTGTTGACGCCGCGGATCGGAACGCGCTTGAGTTCATCGACCGAATTGAATTGCCCGGCGACACGCACCTGCAGGTTTTCACTTCCGGCATTGAGCACGCCGGCACCTTCCACCGCGTTTTGCGCGCCAATCTGCGCAATGACCTGGTTCATGTCCAGGCCCAGCTGTGCCAGCCGCTTCTGCGAGATTTCGATGAAGATTTTTTCGGCCTGCGCGCCAAAGACTTCGACCTTGGCGACGTCATTCACGCGCAGCAATTGCTGGCGCACACGCTCCGCAAACACCCGCAACTCTTCGCGGCTGAAGCCATCGGCCGACAGCGCAAAGATGGAACCGTACACATCGCCAAAGTCGTCGTTGAAGACAGGGCCCACCACGCCCGAGGGCAGCGTGCTGCGCATGTCGCCAACCCGCTTGCGCGCCTGGTACCAGCTGGCGGTGACTTCCTTCGGTGGGGCAGAGTCCTTCAGCTGAAAGATCGTCAGCGATTCACCGGGCTTGGTGTACGAGCGGACCTTGTCGGCATAGGGCACTTCCTGCAGCGTCTTTTCGATCTTGTCCGTCACCTGCTCGGCCATCTGCTGCGCGCTGGCGCCTGGCCAGAAAGCCTGCACGACCATCGCGCGAAACGTGAAAGGCGGGTCTTCGTCCTGCCCCAGCTGGAAGTAGGCGGCAACGCCCAGCACCATCAGCATCACCATCAGGTAGCGCGTCAGTGCTGGATGCTCCAGCGCCCAGCGCGATATGTTGAAGCGTGAGGTTCCGGCGGTGTCTGCAGGCGTGCTCATGGCGGGCCTGTGCTTCAGCGGCTGGCTGCGGGCGCAGGTGCGAGTGAAGGTGCGGGTGCAGGTGCCGCGACAGCGCCATCCGGCGCTGCCGCAGCGACACGGGCCGCAGCGTCATAGCGCTTGACCTTCTGCCCCGGTGTCAACGTGTGCACGCCTGCCACCACCACGGTCTGCCCGGGGCTCAGGCCGCTGGCCACCACGACGGTGTTGCCGTCGGCACCCGCCACCACGATGGGCTGCACCCTGACGGTCATCGCTGCCGTGTCCAGCAGCCACACGGCCGTCTGGCCCTGCTGCTGCATCACCGCCGACAGCGGCAGCTTGGCCGCGGCTTCACGCGGCGGCAGATCGATCACCACCGTCATCGTCTGCCCCAATTGCACGGGCGCTGCGCCGATGTCTGCCTTGACCAGGAAGGTGCGCGTGGCGGGGTCTGCGGCGGCAGCCACTTCACGCACGGTGGCAGGCAGCGCAACCGCCGGCTGCGCAGTGCTGCCGCCCCAGGCGCGCGCGCGGATCGCGCCCGTGCGGCCCAGCAAGGCACGCACGGCAGCCACGCCGTCTTCGGGCACGGCAAACACCGCGTCGCGCGGCCCGTCGTGCGCCAGGCGCAGCACCGGTGTGCCGGCACTGAGCACCGCGCCGACTTCGGCATCCACGCCTGTCACGACAGCCGCCGTGCTGGCGGTCAAAGCGGCGTAGCCCGCCAGATTGCTCTGCACGCCGGCGTTCGCCCGTGCCTGGTCGAGTTGCGCCTTTTGCGCCTGCAGGGTGGTTTCACGGCGCTCCAATTCCAGCGAACTGATGAAGTTCTGGTCGCGCAATTCCTTGTAGCGCTTGAACTCGGTTTGCGACAGTTCAAAGGCCGACCGCGCGGCGCGCAGGCCGGCTTGTGCGGCATCCTGCGCTAGTTTCAGGTCGGCGGCATCCAGTTGCGCCAGCACCTGCCCGGCCTGGACGTGCTGCCCCACCTCGGCGGAGCGGCTGATCATCTTGCCCGCCACCCGGAAGCCCAGGCGCGATTCGGCGCGCGCGCGGACTTCAGCTGCAAATTCTTGACTGCCCCCGGCTGTGCCAGAGGACACCACCATCGTGCGCACGGCCCGCACGGGTTCGGGCGCGGTTTCGTGGCGCGAGCAGGCAACCAGCAATGACAGGGCGGCCAGCAGAGTGGCATGACGGACTTGAGCGCGCATGAGCGGGAACCTGGCTGAAAGTGACTGACCCGTTGGTCAGTCAACTAATGACTGACTGGTCAGTAATATAGGGACGGTCGTCAGGCCTGTCAATGAGTCGATGTGGAGACGCTGGGCTCAGTGCCCCCGGGGAAGTTGATCGCAAGGCAGGTCGCGAACTTGTCAGAATCGCACCCCGTGAGCGTGCAGCACTATGAAAACTTTCCCGTCGCCTCGCTGCTGTGCCCACCGGCGCTGCGGCCGGTGGTGACCGCCATCTACCACTTTGCACGCACGGCCGACGACCTGGCGGACGAAGGCAGCGCCAGCCCAGAGGTCCGCCTGGCCGACCTGGCGCAATACCGGCGCGACCTGCATGCCACCGCCCGGTCCAACCCGCCCAGCCCGCGCTGGCAGGCCCAGTTTGCCGCGCTCGGGGTGCAGATGCAGCGTCACGCCTTGCCGCTGCCCCTGCTGCAAGCCCTGCTCGACGCGTTTGAGCAAGACGTGCGCAACCCCGACTACGCCGACCGCGCCGCCCTGCTGGACTACTGCAGCCGCTCGGCCAACCCGGTGGGCCGGCTGCTGCTGCACCTGTACGGCATCGACGACCGCGTGTCGCTGCAGCAATCCGACGCCATCTGCAGCGCGCTGCAACTCATCAACTTCTGGCAGGACTTGAGCGTGGACGGCCCGCGCGGGCGCCACTACGTGCCGCTGGCTGACCTGCAAGCGCATGGGGTCAGCGCAGGCGAACTGGCGACCGCCACCGACAGCCCGCCTGCACGCGACCTGGTTCGCAGCCTGTGCAGTTGGGCCGAAGCGCTGATGCTGCAAGGTTCGGCGCTGCCCACGCGGGTGCCGGGCCGGTCGGGTTGGGAGCTGCGGCTGGTGGTGCAGGGTGGCCTGCGCATTCTTGAGAAAATCCGCCACATGAACCATGCCACGCTGCTGCAGCGCCCCCGCCTCACCGCCCTGGACGTGCCCGTGCTGCTTTGGCGCGCCGTGCGCATGAACGGCATGGGCGGCATGGGCGGCGCGCAGCCATGACGCCCGAACAGTACGTGCAGGACAAGGCCGCTGCCAGCGGCTCGTCGTTCTATTACGCCTTCCTCTTCCTGCCGCCGCCGCGGCGCGCCGCCATCACCGCGTTCTATGCCTTCTGCCGCGAAGTGGATGACGTGGTGGACGAGACGCTGGACGCCAGCGTCGCCGCCACCAAATTGCAGTGGTGGCGCAACGAAGTCGCTCAGGCATTCGCCGGCACACCCAGCCACCCGGTGATGCGCGCATTGATCCCGCTGACAAAGACGTTCAGCATTGACGAAGCGCACCTGTCAGCCGTGATCCACGGCTGCCAGACCGACCTTGACCAGACCCGTTTTCTCGACTTCCAGGCGCTGCAGCGCTACTGCCACCTGGTGGCCGGCGTCGTCGGCGAGGTGGCGGCCAACATCTTCGGCCGCACCCTGCCGGCCACCGTGCAGTACGCGCACCAGCTGGGCCTGGCGATGCAGCTCACCAACATCATTCGTGATGTGGGCGACGACGCCCGCCGCGGCCGAATCTACCTGCCGATGGCCGAGCTGCAGCGCTTCGACGTGAAAGCGCATGAACTGCTGCAGCGGGCCGAGCCCTGGGGCTACAGCGACCGCTTCCAGGCGCTGATGCGCTTCCAGGCCGAACGCGCCCACGCCACCTTCGACGCCGCGATGCGCCTGCTGCCCGACGCCGACCGCGTTGCGCAAAAGCCAGGCCTGATGATGGCCAACATCTACCGCACGCTGCTGCGCGAAATTGAGGCGCAGCAATTTCAGGTGTTGCACCAGCGCACGTCGCTGACGCCCCTGCGCAAGCTGTGGATTGCCACCAAGACCCACGTGCGTGGGCGCTGACCGTTTGAGTTTGGCCGTCATCGGCGGCGGCTGGGCTGGGCTGGCGGCTGCGGTGCGCGCCACCGAAGCCGGCCACTCCGTGACGCTGTTTGAGATGGCGCGCCACTGGGGCGGCCGGGCGCGCAGCGTCGATGTCGAAGGCTTGGCGCTGGACAACGGCCAGCACATCCTCATCGGCGCTTACACCCGCACGCTGGCCCTCATGGCGACGGTGGGGACGGTGGGCGGCGACGCTGCAGGCGGCCTGCACCGGCAGCCGCTGGAACTGCGCTTCCCAGACGGCCGCGGCCTGCGCATGCCGGCTGGGCCGGCGTGGTTGGCCTTTGCCGCAGCCGTGGCCACCGGTGTGGGCTGGAACTGGCGCGACCGCCTGGCGCTGCTGCGAGCGTCCGCAGGCTGGGCGTTGCGGAGCTTCAGCTGCCCGCCCGGCATGACCGTGGCCGCGCTGTGCCAGACGCTGCCACCGGCCGTGCGTCAATTGCTGATCGACCCGCTGTGCGTGGCCGCGCTCAACACGCCGGCGCAAGACGCCAGTGCGGCCGTGTTCTTGGGTGTGCTGCGCGATGCGCTGTTCAGCGGCCGCGGCTCGGCCGACCTGCTGCTGCCGCGACAGGCTCTGGGCGCGCTGCTGCCTGAGCCCGCTGCAGCCTGGCTGCGATCGCATGGCGCTGCCTTGCGGCCCGGTGCGCGGGTCGAAGCGCTGGCCCGTAACGACAAGGGCTGGCTTGTGGACGGCGAGGCTTTCGACAACGTGCTGCTGGCCTGCAGCGCCGCAGAAGCAGCCCGGCTGGTGCAACCCCATGCGCCCGGCTGGGCCAGCACCGCGCGGGCCATCGGCTACGAACCCATCGTCACCGTGTACCTGCGCTGTGTGGGCGCGCGCCTGCCCTGCCGCATGACGGCGTTGCTGGAGGGGCCAGACGAACCGGCGCAATTTGCCTTTGACCACGGCGCACTGGGCGCCACACCGGGCCTGTTTGCCTTCGTGGTCAGCGGCGCGCGCGCCTGGGTCGAAAAGGGTCTGGAAACCACCGGCCAGGCCGTGTTGCGGCAGGCGCTGCAGGCCTTTGCACCCGGCACCTGGCCGACACCGCCCACCGTCTTGCGGGTGATGGCGGAGAAGCGCGCCACCTTTCGCTGCACGCCCGGCCTGAAGCGCCCGGCAGCAGCACTGGTGCCTGGCCTGGTGGCCGCCGGCGACTACATCGCCGGCCCCTACCCGGCCACGCTGGAAGGCGCTGTGCGCAGCGCAGAAGGCGCCTTGAGGCTGCTGGCGCCGACTGCAAGCTAACGGGCCTGGTCAACGGGCCTAGTCCGCGGCCCAATCCGCGGCGCAATCAGCGGCGCAGTTGGTGGCGCGGGATAGGTGCCGCGAACGGTGCTGACAACGGCTCGCCCACAAACAAGCTCTGCTGCGGCCAGGCCACGCTTTTCCAGTAGGCCTCAATGGCGGTGCTGCCCTGCAGGTAGTGCAGCAGCAGCACCTGCGGGTGCGGAAACTTCTGCGGGTGGTTGCAGGGCTCACTCACTGCGCCGTGGCTGGCCGTGGCACCCGAGTCGATCCAGTCCAGCACCGTGCTCTGACCGTGTGCGCCGTGCAGGTCGCCGCCATAGGACGTCAGGTGGTCGCCCAGGCCGCCAGGCACCCATTCCGGCGCTGGGTCCAACCCCACGCGCGCGCTGCCGGTGATCGCCAGGAGGAGCCGCGCCGCGCCCGGCAACGCCTCAGCCGGTGCCACGCGCACGGTCACGCCCAGCGCAGGAGGCAGGCCCGTTCCTGGGTAGAAGGCCATGCGCACGCGGCGCGCGGCGTCGTCGGTGGTCAGCAGCAGCGCCTGCACCGGAGCGCGGCCCGGGCGCAGCAGGCTGCCGTCGGCCTCCACGCCGCGGTCGATCAGCGCACGGGCGCCGTCCACGCTGTGGGCTGCCAGCAGCATCGACGGCCGCCAGCCGGGGCTGAACAGCGGCCGCGATGACGCCGAATTGAAGTAGCCCGAACTGCGCGATGCGGCGCAGCCGCTGCTGCACAAGGCGGCGTCAAAGCCCAGCGCCAGCGCGCCGGTGATCGAATTGCACTCCACCGCATAGGGCGCGGCCCAGGCCAGCGCCAGGGCCTGCGTCGCGGGGCCGTAGAAGGCTTCCACGCTGCGGCGGAAGGCCTCGAATTCATCGCGGTTCAGCGCGGCCCGCACGGGCAATTCCAAGCGCAGCACCTGCGCCGGCTGCAACCCGCGGGCCGCGATGTAGTGCGCGCCCACGGCGACCGAATAAGGGTCTGCGGTGTTGATGACCAGCCCGATGTCGGCAGCATGCAGGCGACCGGTCAGCCGGGGCACCGCTGACAACGCAGGCGCAGGCGCTGGCACGGGCACCGGCATCGCCGCCGCCGAGGCGCCCGATGGCACCCTTGGCGCGGGTTCCCGCGCCAGGGCTGGCAGGGTGCCTGCAAGCCCGGCAGAAAGCCCGAAAAGCAGCCCGGATGCCCACAGCGCCAGCCGGAATGCATCCCGGCATGCAATGATGCGTTCCGCCATGCAAAATCCTTTTGTTCCCTCAGCCTGCTCTATCCCATGACCACCAAGGATGCCCGCAGCCCCACGATCCAGGTTCTGGAGCGCAGTTTTGCGCTGCTGGACTTGCTGGCGTCGCACCAGGAACCGGTGTCGCTGAAAGAGATCAGCGAGCGCACGGGCCTGCACCCTTCCACCGCCCACCGCATCCTCAATGACCTGACGCTGGGCCGCTTGGTAGACCGCCCGCAAGCCGGCACCTACAGGCTCGGCATGCGGTTGCTGGAACTGGGCAACCTGGTGAAGGAGCGGCTGGACGTGCGCGAAGCGGCGCTGGGGCCCATGCGTGAACTGCACAAGCTGACGCACCAGGCGGTGAACCTGTCGATGCGCCAGGGCGACGAGATCATCTACGTGGAGCGCAGCTACAGCGAACGCTCGGGCATGCAGGTGGTGCGCACCGTGGGCGGGCGCGCCCCGCTGCACCTGACATCGGTCGGCAAACTCTTCCTCGCACACGACGAACCCGCACGTGTGCGCAGTTATGCAGCGCGCACGGGGCTGACCGGGCACACCCGAAACAGCATCACCGACGTGCAGCGGCTGGAACGCGAACTGGCTCAAGTGCGCGCCACTGGCGTGGCCCGCGACGACGAAGAACTGGAAGTTGGCGTGCGCTGCATGGCCGCCGGCATCTTTGATGACCAGGGCAAGCTGTTGGCGGGCCTGTCGATCTCGGCGCCTGCAGAACGGCTAGAAGAGCCGTGGCTGGAACGCGTGCGGGCCACCGCCGCGCAGATCTCGTCGGCGCTGGGTTACCGGGGCTGAGCGGCCGTCAAGCCCGTCAGAATGGGCAATCCGGCCAACCCCGGCAAGGCCGGCAGGCTGGGCAGGACACCACCTTCGGACATCCACTTGCGGATGCGTTCTGCGTCACCGATCCGCGAGTACTTGCCGGCCGAATCCAGCAGCACCATGATCAACTTGCGGCCTGCCAGTTGCGTCTGCATCACCAGGCAGCGGCCAGCAGCCGAGATGTAGCCGGTTTTCTGCAGACCGATTTCCCATTCGGGGTTGCGCACCAGGCCGTTCGTGTTGCGGAACTGCACCGACTTGTGCCCCACCGGCACCACGGCTTCCGTGGACGTCGACAGGCTGCGGATGATGGGGTGCACAAACGCAGCCCGCACCAGACGCGTCAAGTCCTGCGCGCTGGACTGGTTGCTGCTGGACAGCCCCGTTGGCTCGACATAATGCGTGGCCTGCATGCCCAGCTCACGTGCCTTGCCATTCATGGCGCTGACGAATTTGTCGAGGCCGCCGGGATAGTTGCGGCCCAGCACGTGGGCAGCGCGGTTTTCAGAGGCCATCAGCGCAAGGTGCAACATCTCGCCGCGCGTGAGCTGCGTGCCCATCGCCAGGCGCGACCGGCTGCCAGCGGTGGCATCCACATCGTCCTTCGAGACCACCAGCATTTCATCCAGCGGCAGCGACGCTTCAGTGACCACCAGCGCCGTCATCAGCTTGGTGATTGAGGCGATGGGCAGCACTGCGCCGGGGTTCTTGCTGAACAGCACTTCGTTGGTGTCTTGGTCAACGACCAGCGCAACGCTCGACTTCAAAGCCAGTTCGTCGCCCATCGCGTGCAGGCCTGCGACCTGGCCAAAGGAGGGTTGCGCGGGCACAAACACCACTTTTCGGGGCGCGCGCTTGGCTGGCTTGGTGGCCTTGCTGCCCTTGGCCACCTTCGTGGGTTTAGTGGCTTTGACAAGTCGCGTTTGCTTGACGGGTTGGGTGGCGTCAGCCTTGGCAGCGGTTGCTGCCGAGCTGTCCGCAGCCGGCCCGACGCTGAGCACAAAGGCGACGGCTGCGGCACACAGACTCTGCAGCGATAGAAGTTTTTTGATCAACACGCCGTACCTCGGAATTCACAGCACCATACCAGAGTTCAGGGTACCTGAAATTCGTGCGCAATATCAAGCAGTTGCGCAACTTTTCTCAAGTATTCCCTGTGTTGCGGCCCTGCAGAGGCCCGGGGTGCAACCTTGAACCCGTGCTAACCCTGTGCCGCGACCCGTTCGGACTTGCTTTGCAGCTTGTTCAGGGCCGACAGGTAGGCCTTGGCCGAAGCCACCACGATGTCCGGGTCTGCACCCACCCCATTCACCACGCGGCCACCAAGCTGAAGACGCACGGTGACTTCGCCTTGGGATTCCGTGCTGCCCGATGTGATGGCATTGACCGAATAGAGCATCATTTCCGCGCCACTTTGGACCTTGGATTCGATCGCCTTCAGGCTGGCATCGACGGGGCCATTGCCGTCACTCTCGGCGTGGAATTCCACCGCGCCGGCGGCAAAGGCAACAGCAGCATGCGGCCGCTCGCCCATCGCCGAATGCTGGTTCAGCGCCAGCAGGCGGTAGTGCTCGGATTCGGCAGTGACGCTTTCATCGCTGACCAGCGCGATGATGTCTTCATCGAAGATGTCGCTCTTGCGGTCGGCCAAGTCCTTGAAGCGCGCAAACGCGGCGTTGATTTCGGTCTCCGACTCCATCTGGACGCCCAGTTCCTGCAGCCTCTGCTTGAAGGCGTTGCGGCCCGACAGCTTGCCCAGGACGATTCGGTTGGCGGCCCAGCCCACGTCTTCAGCGCGCATGATTTCGTAGGTGTCGCGTGCCTTGAGCACACCGTCTTGGTGAATGCCGCTGGCGTGTGCAAACGCGTTCGCACCCACCACCGCCTTGTTGGGCTGAACGACGAAGCCCGTGGTCTGGCTGACCATGCGCGACGCGGGCACGATCTGCGAAGCATCGATGCCCATATCAAGGTTGAAGTAGTCGCGCCGTGTGCGCACCGCCATCACCACTTCTTCTAGCGCACAGTTGCCAGCGCGTTCGCCCAGGCCGTTGATGGTGCATTCGATCTGGCGCGCGCCGCCAATCTTCACGCCCGCCAGAGAGTTGGCGACCGCCATGCCGAGGTCGTTGTGGCAATGCACCGACCACACCGCCTTGTGGGCATTGGGCACACGTTCGCGCAGGCTGCGGATGAATTGACCGTACAGCTCGGGAATCGCGTAACCCACGGTGTCGGGGATGTTGATGGTGGTGGCTCCTTCGGCTATCACGGCTTCGAGCACGCGGCAGATGTAGTCGGGGTCGGACCGGTAACCGTCCTCGGGCGAGAACTCGACGTCATCACACAGGTTGCGGGCAAAGCGCACCGACAACTTGGCCTGCTCAAAGACTTGGTCGCGCGTCATGCGCAACTTCTTTTCCATGTGCAGTTCGCTGGTGGCGATGAAGGTATGGATGCGGGCGCGGGCGGCGCCTTTCAATGCTTCGGCGGCCCGCGAAATGTCGCGGTCGTTGGCGCGCGCCAGCGAACAGACGATGGATTCGCGAATGGCTGCAGCGATGGACTTTACGGCTTCGAAGTCGCCATTGCTCGACGCCGCAAAGCCGGCCTCTATCACGTCCACCCGCAGCCGTTCCAGCTGCCGCGCAATGCGCAGCTTCTCGTCACGGGTCATTGAGGCGCCGGGGGACTGTTCGCCATCACGCAAGGTGGTGTCAAAGATGATGAGCTTGTCGGTCATGGTCTTGCTTTCAAGGCTGGGTTAAGTCGCACGCAGCGCAGAAAAATGAAAAACGGCCCGCTGCGTTGCGCTGGCGGGCCGTTGATCGGAGAAAAAGGAAAGACGAAGCTGATCAGCGCACCCGCAGTGTGGTGGCTAGCTCTAGCGCGAATTCGCAGCAGGTTTTGAAATTGATCAGACTCATTGCTGCAATATAGCACGGGGGCCAGTCACGGATGCAGGCCCTTCTCGTCAGGCTCGTCAGTAGAGATGGCGATCACGCTGACCGGCTTGCCCTTGACCTTGCGCCAGCCGTACACGGCGTAACCCGACAGACCGTAGAGGCAGAAGATGCCAAACAGCACCCGCGGTGGATCCAGCGCAATCAGTGCAATGCCCACCGCGATGGCGACGATCACGATGAATGGCACCGTGTTCTTGCCGCCCACCACCTTGAAGCTGTAGAACGGCGCGTTGGTGACCATCGACAGGCCTGAAAACAGCGTCACTGCGAAGGCCGACCAGGCGAGCCAGTCGATCTTCGACGCCCCGCGGATGCCAGCGTCGTCCATCACCCAGATCAGGCTCATGACGATGGCGGCAGCCGCAGGGCTCGGCAAACCCTGGAAGAAGCGCTTGTCCACGACGCCGATGTTGACGTTGAAGCGCGCCAGCCGCAGTGCCGCACCAGCGATATAGACAAAGGCAGGTATCCAGCCCGCCTTGCCCAGGTCTTTCAGCGCCCAGATATAGACGATGAGCGCCGGCGCAGCGCCAAAGCTCACCATGTCGCACAGGCTGTCCATTTGCTCGCCAAAAGCGCTTTGCGAGTTGGTCATGCGCGCCACACGGCCGTCCAGGCTGTCGAGCACGGCGGCAATGAGGATGGCGACGCAGGCGACTTCAAAGCGCCCATTCATCGCCATCACAATGCCGTAGAAGCCCGAGAACAACGCCGCCAGCGTGATGGCATTGGGCAACACGTAAATGCCCCGACGTCGTGGTGGCACCACGGCGCGTGGGCCGGCATCGTCGTCTGCGGACTTCAGGTCTTCGGTCATCGCTCAAGCATAGCGCGCCGGGTCACTTGCTCAGTCGCGGCCTCAGTCGCGGCCTCAGTTGCGGCTCTTGTCCACCAGCTTGTTGGCCTTGATCCACGGCATCATCGCGCGCAGCTTTTCGCCCACGACCTCGATCGAGTGTTCGCTCGTCAAGCGGCGGCGGCTCATCAGCGTGGGCGCGCCGGCGCGGTTCTCCAGGATGAAGCTCTTGGCGTATTCGCCGGTCTGGATGTCCGTGAGCATCTGCTTCATCGCCTTCTTGGTCTCGGCGTTGACGATCTTCGGCCCCGACACGTATTCGCCGTACTCTGCGTTGTTGCTGATCGAGTAGTTCATGTTGGCGATGCCGCCTTCATAGATCAGGTCGACGATCAGCTTCAGCTCGTGCAGGCATTCAAAGTACGCCATCTCGGGCGCATAGCCGGCTTCCACCAGCGTCTCGTACCCGGCCTTGATGAGTTCGACGGTGCCACCGCACAGCACGGCCTGTTCGCCGAAGAGGTCGGTCTCGGTCTCTTCGCGGAAGTTGGTCTCGATGATGCCGGCCTTGCCGCCACCATTGGCCGCCGCATAGCTGAGCGCCATGTCGCGCGCCTTGCCGCTCTTGTCGGCGTGCACGGCGATCAGGTGCGGCACGCCGCCGCCCTGCGTGTAGGTGTTGCGCACGGTGTGGCCGGGTGCCTTGGGCGCCACCATCCACACGTCCAGATCATCACGCGGCACGACCTGGCCGTAATGCACATTGAAGCCGTGCGCGAAAGCCAGCGACGCGCCCTGGCGGATATTGGGTTCGACGTCGGCCTTGTAGACGGCACCGATCTGCTCGTCCGGCAGCAGGAGCATCACCACGTCGGCGATCTTCACCGCGTCGCCCACTTCGGCGACCTTGAGGCCCGCCTTCTCGACCTTGGACCAGCTGGCGCCGCCCTTGCGCAGGCCCACGGTGACCTTGACGCCGCTGTCGTTCAAGTTCTGCGCGTGGGCGTGGCCTTGTGAGCCGTAGCCGATGATGGTGACGTTCTTGCCCTTGATCAGGCTCAGGTCGGCGTCTTTGTCGTAATAGACCTTCATGGGTTCTCTCCGTTGAAATGGGGGGTTATGTCTGCAGGGGACAAGCGTTTCAAACTCTCAAAATGCGTTCGCCACGGCCGATGCCGCTCGCACCGGTGCGCACGGTTTCCAGGATCGCTGCGCGGTCGATCGCGACGAGGAAGGCATCGAGCTTGGTTGAATCCCCGGTCAGCTCGATCGTGTAGCTCTTCTCAGTGACGTCGATGATGCGGCCGCGGAAGATGTCGGCCATGCGCTTCATCTCTTCCCGCTCCTTGCCCACCGCGCGCACCTTGATCAGCATCAGTTCGCGCTCGGTGAAACTGCCTTCGGTCAAATCCACCACCTTCACCACTTCGATCAGGCGGTTCAGGTGCTTGGTGATCTGTTCAATGACGTCGTCGCTGCCCGTCGTCACGATGGTCATGCGCGACAGGGATGCGTCTTCAGTTGGCGCTACCGTCAGACTTTCGATGTTGTAGCCGCGAGCCGAGAAGAGGGCCACCACACGCGAGAGGGCACCGGGCTCGTTTTCGAGCAGAACGGCAATGATGTGTTTCATGAGATGTCCTTGGGCGCGCTCTTCAGACCCGGGGCGGTAACCCGGGGCCTTTGGCCACGCCTGTCGAGAAAATAGGGACAGTCGCTTCGAAGCTGTTCATCAGCGCGGCTTAGGCGATGTCGTCGGCGCGGTAACGCCAACGACTTGGCCAAGGCCTTAGCCGTTCACAGGTCTTCAGAGCCCAGCAGCATTTCCGAGATGCCCTTGCCCGCCTGCACCATGGGCCAGACGTTTTCGGTGGGGTCGGTGCGCACGTCCAGAAACACCGTGCGATCTTTCAGGCGAATGGCTTCACGCAGTGCCGGCTCCACATCCGCTGGCTTTTCCACCAGGAAACCGACATGGCCATAGGCTTCGGCGAGCTTGACGAAGTCGGGCAGCGCGTCCATGTAGCTGTGCGAATAACGGCCGCCGTAGTCGATCTGCTGCCACTGCCGCACCATGCCCAGGTAGCGGTTGTTGAGCGAAACGATCTTTACCGGCGTCTTGTATTGCAAGCAGGTGGACAGCTCCTGAATGCACATCTGAATCGAGCCTTCACCAGTGATGCAGAACACGTCGGAATCCGGCTTGGCTAACTTGATGCCCAACGCATAAGGCAGGCCCACACCCATCGTGCCCAGGCCACCGGAATTGATCCAGCGACGCGGCTGCTCGAAGCGGTAGTACTGCGCCGCCCACATCTGGTGTTGGCCGACGTCGGACGTGATGTAGGCGTCGCGGTCCTTGGTGAGCTGCCACAGCTTTTCAACCACCATCTGCGGCTTGATGACGTCGGCGCTGCCTTTGTAGGCCAAACAGTCGCGCTTGCGCCACTCGTTGATCTGGCTCCACCAGGCACTCAGCGCAGCGGCGTCGGGGCGGGTCTGCGCGTCCCTGATCTGCGCGATCAGTTCCAGCAGTACTTCCTTCACGTCGCCGACGATCGGAATATCCACCTTCACGCGTTTGGAGATTGACGACGGGTTGATATCGACATGGATGATCTTGCGTTCGACCGACGCAAAGTGCTGGGGGTTGCCGATCACGCGGTCGTCGAATCGTGCGCCCACCGCCAACAGCACGTCGCAGTTCTGCATCGTCATGTTGGCTTCATAGGTGCCGTGCATGCCCAGCATGCCCAGGAACTTGGGGTCGCTGGACGCGATGGCACCCAGGCCCATGAGCGTATTGGTGCAGGGGAACCCCACCAGGTCAGCCAGCTGCCGCAACTCGGCCGATGCATTGCCCAGGACCACGCCGCCCCCGGTGTAGATGTAGGGCCTGCGCGCCTGCATCAGCAACTGCACGGCCTTGCGGATCTGCCCGCCATGGCCCTTGCGCACCGGGTTGTAGGAGCGCATCTCCACCGTGTCAGGGTAGTGGAAGGCCGCAGTCTTCAGCGACACGTCTTTCGGGATGTCCACCACCACAGGACCGGGGCGGCCGGTGCGGGCAATGTGGAAGGCCTTCTTCAGCGTCAGCGCCAGGTCACGAACGTCCTTGACGAGGTAGTTGTGCTTGACGATGGGCCGGGTGATACCGACCGTGTCGCATTCCTGGAAAGCGTCCAGCCCGATCGCCGGTGTGGGAACCTGGCCGGTAATGATCACCATCGGGATCGAATCCATATACGCCGTGGCGATGCCGGTAATGGCATTGGTGACGCCGGGGCCCGACGTGACCAGCGCGACACCGACTTCGCCAGTCGCGCGGGCATAGCCGTCAGCCGCGTGCACGGCGGCCTGTTCGTGGCGCACCAGCACATGTTCGATGCTGTCTTGCTTGTACAGCGCGTCGTAGATGTACAGCACCGCACCGCCGGGGTAGCCCCAAAGGTACTTGACCCCTTCGGCCTGCAGGCAGCGAACGAGGATCTCCGAGCCATTGGGCTCAGCGGAATGTAGGTTCGGGGAGGAGGAAGCCGGCTGTGCAAGACCGTCAGCGACGGCGGCACGCTTGACTTCAGCGGCAGACATATCCATTTTTGAACCTCTGAGGTTTTCTCTAACGAAAATCCATCGGTGCACCTCTTGCGCGCCCTCGTGAGGCGGATTCGGTACCTGCTGGGCCTTGACAACCGCCGCCCAGGTCGGACGGCCGGTTGAGACCACGAAGAACGTTTTGCGAAGCCTTTGATTATGCACCGGCCGCCAGCCCCATCCCAGCGCTGCCGCGCGCAGCGTCGGTGCGATGACATAATCTCGCGCGCCCAAACCGGGCCCTGCCGAACTCCACCGCGTTGGCCACCGACAAAGAACTCACCGACTTTCTCAAGAGCATCGAGAAACGAGCTTTCAAGCGCGCGGTGTACGCAGTGCGCAGCGACGACGCCGCGCTCGACATCGTGCAGGACGCGATGATCCGGCTCGCCGAAAAATACGCCGACAGGCCCGCGGCGGAACTGCCGCTGGTGTTTCAGCGCATCCTCTCGAATGCCACGATGGACTGGTTCCGGCGCGAGAAGGTCCGCAACGCGGTTTTGACGAACCTGTCAGAGTTCGCCCCTGCAGACGCCGACGGTGACTTCGACCTTCTGGAAACGTTGCATGCCCTGGAAGACACCATGGGCACGGAAAGCGCAGCCGACGCGGTGTCCAGGGCACAGATCCTGCAACGCATTGACACCGAAGTTGAACAGCTGCCCGGGCGTCAACGGGAAGCGTTCCTCTTGCGTTACTGGGAAGAGTTCGACGTGGCCGAAACGGCAGCGATCATGGGTTGCTCGGAAGGCAGTGTTAAAACGCACTGCTCCCGGGCCGTGCATGCGCTGGCCAAGGCCCTCAAGTCCAAGGGAATCACACTATGAGCGGCACACCACAGACTGCGGCCCTGTCCTCGCTGGAAGCGCGTTTTGGTGCGCGCCTGGCGGGTGCGTTGACCGCACGGTCGCAGGCCCTGCCGCACGACATCACCGAGCGCTTGCGCTTTGCGCGCGAGAAGTCGCTGGCTGTCGCGCGGAAAGAGCGCGCTCGTCCTGCCCAGGCCACTGCCGGAGCCATGGTGATCGTTGGCGTGTCCACGCAGGGTAGCGCCGTCCTCGGCGGCTTTTTGCCCTGGTGGCAGCGCGCGGCCTCGGTGCTGCCTTTGTTGGTGCTGGTGGCTGGGCTTGTGATGATCGACAACTGGTCGGCTCGCGAGCAGGTTTTGGCTGCAGCCGAGATTGACGCCCAGTTGCTGTCCGATGCCCTGCCGCCCACCGCCTATTCCGACCCCGGGTTCGGCGAATACCTGCGCAACCCGCCAACGCCGTGATGGCCCACCGTCGGTTGCATGCCGCACTGCTGATGCTGGTTCTTTCCAGCGTGGTGGTGGCTGCACAGCCGGTTGCTGCACCGTCCTGGACGGTTCTGACCCCTGCGCAAAAGCAGGCCCTGGCCCCGCTTGAACGTGAATGGGGTTCGCTGGACGCCCAGCGCCAATCCAAGTGGTTGGCGGTGGCGGCCCAGTTTCCTTCGATGCCTGTGGATGAACGCGCACGCCTGCACGCCCGCATGGCGGAGTGGGCCCGCCTGACGCCGGCAGAGCGCAGCCGGGCACGGCTGCAGTATCAGGACGCGCGCCAACTGTCCGCCAATGAGCGCCAGGCCAAGTGGCACGCCTACCAGGCGCTGTCTGAAGACGACCGCCATGCACTGGCCCAGAAAGCCAAACCCGCAGCGCGACCCGGGTCTGCCTCTTCGCCGTCCCTTGGCCCCGCGCCTGCACAGACTGCGGCGGCCAAACCGGCGGCGAGCGGCGGTAAACAGAACGTGGTGCAAGCGACTGCAGCCCCGCGGTCCCGTGCCGTTTCACCGATGTCCCAGCAGGTTCGGCCGGGCGCCACCACCACCACCATCACCGCCCGGGCCTTGGCTCCCACGCACAACCAGGCGGGTCTGCCCAAGATTGCCGCCACGTCGGGCTTTGTGGATCCGTCAACGCTGCTGCCGCAGCGCGGTCCGCAAGGCGCTGCCGTGCGTTCGGCCGCTGTTGCCAGCGAGCCTGCTGCACAGCCGTGACGCAGCCGTCACGCCGCCTGCGGCGGACAGCAGTCGCTTGCTGACGTCCGGCATCGCGCCCAGTTTGGTGCGCCGCATGGCCTGCATGCTCTATGAAGGTGTCTTGCTTTTTGGTGTCTTGTGGGCGGCCGGCATGGTTTATGGCGTGCTCACCCAACAGCGCCGCGCTTTGGTCGGTTCCACCGGCCTTCAGGCTTTTGTGGCTGTGGTTCTGGCGGCCTATTTCGTGTATTTCTGGTCGCGCTCTGGGCAGACTCTGGCGATGCTGACTTGGCACATCAAACTTGTCACCGTAGATGGGGCTCGGGTGACACCGCTGCGCGCGCTGTGCCGGCATATCCTGGCTTGGTTATGGTTTGTCCCAGCCCTTGCGACCCTGCACTTTGCGGGCGTGCGCGGCGGTTTGCCAACCTTCTGGGCGATCGCTCTTGGCATGGCAGCCTATGCCGCGCTGACGCTGCTGCGTCCTGATCGGCAATACTGGCATGACGCTGTCTGCCGGACTCGACTCATCAGCACGCGGCCACCCGCGCAACCTCTGTCCAAGAGCGCATGAAATCCCCATCCGTTCCCGTTCCCACACCCGTACCCAGCATCTGCGTCTATTGCGGCTCTCGCCACGGCGCGCGCCCTGCCTACACCGCGGCCGCGCGTGCGCTTGGCACTGCGATCGGCGCGCGTGGCTGGCAACTGGTGTATGGCGGAGGCAAGGTCGGCTTGATGGGCGAAGTGGCCGATTCCACGCTGGCAGCCGGCGGCCGTGTGGTGGGCATCATTCCAGAAAGCCTGCAACGCCTTGAAGTCGGGCACCTGGGCCTGACTGAACTGCACGTGGTGCCTACCATGCATCTGCGCAAGCAGATGATGGCCGAGCGGGCAGACGCTTTCATCGCCCTGCCTGGCGGCATCGGGACGCTTGAAGAGCTTTACGAGGTGTGGACCTGGCGCCAGCTGGCCTATCACGACAAGCCGATCGGCCTGCTCAACACCGAGGGCTACTACGACGACCTGCTGCGCTTCATGCGCACGACCGTCTCTGAAGGTTTCCTGTCGGCTTCACAGCACGACAGCCTGGTGGTTGGGCAGGACGCCGACGCGCTGTTAGCGAAGGTGGCGGGTGCGGCGAATTTGTTCAGCCCCGACGAGGACTACTCCAAGGTCTGAGCCCAAGCGCCCAAGTGCGGCCCTCAGACCGCCGCTTCGTCGGTCTCGCCCGTGCGGATGCGCACCACCTGCTCGACTGAAGTGACGAAGATCTTGCCGTCGCCAATCTTGCCGGTCTTGGCGGCCTTGACGATGGCTTCGATGCAGCGGTCCACGTCAACATCCTTGACCACGACTTCCACCTTCACCTTGGGCAGGAAGTCGACCACGTACTCGGCGCCGCGATACAGCTCGGTGTGGCCCTTCTGGCGGCCGAAGCCCTTGACCTCCGTCACCGTCAGGCCGGATACGCCCACGTCCCCGAGCGCTTCGCGCACTTCTTCGAGCTTGAAAGGCTTGATGATGGCGGTGATTTGCTTCATGGCGGACTCC
>JANMKK010000356.1:0-2715 GCA_031372005.1 Rubrivivax sp. | reverse complement strand
GACAGGGCGTTGAAGCTGATGCCCGGTGGCAGCATCAGGCCCTTTTGCGAGCCGCTGATGGTGACGTCCACGCCCCATTCGTCGTGGCGGTAGTCGGCACTCGCCAGGCCCGAGATGCTGTCCACCAGCAGCAGCGCCGGGTGGCCTGCAGCGTCGATGGCGTGCCGCACGGCCTGGATGTTGGACGTGACGCCAGTGGAGGTTTCGTTGTGCACCACGCAAACCGCCTTGATGCGCTCCGCGCTGCCCTGGCGCATGTTCTGGCGCATGTCCTGGCGCAAGCGGGCTTCGATCAGGTCGGCCTGCACGCCGTGGCGCCAGCTTGGCGCCTGCGGAAGGTGTTCATCATCGCCCTGAAGAGCCAGGAATTCCGTCGTTAGGCCAAGACGGGTTGCCAGCTTTTGCCACAGCGCAGCGAAGTGGCCACCTTCGTACATCAGCACATGATCACCGGGCGACAGCGTGTTGACCAGCGCCGCTTCCCAGGCGCCGGTGCCGGACGCCGGGTAGATCGCGACCGGATGTGTCGTCTTGAAGATCTGCTGCATGCCGGCCAGCACTTTCAACCCCAGGCCGCCGAACTCCGGCCCGCGGTGGTCGATGGTGGGCAGGCTCATCGCGCGCAGCACCCGGTCGGGCACTGGGCTCGGGCCCGGGATCTGCAGGAAGTGGCGGCCGGTGGGGTGGATGTCGAGCGTCAGCATGCGGTTTCCTTTGTCCGCAAATTTTGCATGCAAAAGACAAAATTGCATCGGTAAATGCACGGGTTCTGCTGGTTCTCCGCGTCGAAGAATTGCATGCAAAATAAATTCAGTGCGGAAAATTGAAGAAGAAGTCGGCATGGCAGAAATCATCGACATCAGCCGCTTGTCGCTGCACGACCAAGTGGCGCTGCGGCTGCGCACGATGCTGGTCGAAGGCCGCATCGAGCCCGGCGCCAAGCTCAACGAGCGGGTGCTGTGCGAGCAACTCCACGTTTCGCGCACGCCGCTGCGCGAAGCCATCAAACTGCTGGCGCTGGAAGGCCTGGTGGACCTGCTGCCCAACCGCGGCGCGGTGGCCGTCAAGCTCACCGAAGACGACGTGATCCACAGCTTTGAAGTGCTGGCCGGGCTGGAAGCGATGTCGGGCGAACTGGCGGCAGCGCGCGCCACCGACGCAGAGCGCACCGAGATCCGCGCCATGCATTACGAAATGATGGCCGCCTTTGCGCGCCGCGACCTGTCGGCCTACTACCGCCTGAACGCCGCCATCCACACTGCCATCAACACGGCTGCGCGCAACCCGGTGCTGACGGCCACCTACGCCCGCATCAATGCCCGCGTGCAGTCGCTGCGCTTTCGCACCAACCAGAACGAGGCAAAGTGGAAGCTGGCGATGCACGAACACGATCAGATGGTGCAGGCGCTGGACGGGCGCGACGGGCCGGCCCTGCGTGCGCTGCTCATCCAGCACCTGCTGCACAAGCGAGACACCGTGCTGGCCCTGCTGCGTGCCGGTGAAATCTACCCTGACAAGCCCGCCGCCTTGAAAGGCTGAAGCGATGCCGAGCTATACCGACGTCAAGAGCCCCAAGCGCCCCGCCGCCGGCACGCAACTGCCACCGAATGAGGTCTGCGACGCACTCGCCACCCAGCTGCGCAAGAACACGCGCGGCGAGGTGCTGTTTGATGCCGCATCACGTGGCCGTTACGCCACCGACGCGTCGATCTACCAGATCATGCCGGTCGGCGTGTTGGTGCCCACGTGCGAAGAAGACATTCACAGCGCGCTGGCGATTGCGCGCGATCTCAAGGTGCCGGTGCTGCCCCGCGGCGCCGGCACCAGCCAGTGTGGCCAGACAACGGGCGCGGCGCTGGTCATCGACCACAGCAAACACTTCCGCAAGCTGCTGCAGGTGAACGCCGCCCGGCGCGTGGCTGTCGTGCAGCCTGGGCTCGTGCTGGACCACCTGAACGCAGCCCTCAAGCAGCATGGGCTGTGGTTTCCGGTGGACGTGTCCACCAGCGCGCAGGCCACGCTGGGCGGCATGGCGGGCAACAACTCTTGCGGGTCGCGGTCCATCGCCTACGGCAACATGGTGCACAACGTGCTGGGCGCCAGCGCCTGGCTGGCGGACGGCAGCTTGCTGGACTTTGGCCCGGTGGCCGGCCTGTCGGGCCGTGCCGAGGCAATAGCGACCTTTGTGCGCCAGTTGGCGCAGCAGCACGCGGCCGAGATGGACGAGAAATGGCCCAAGGTGCTGCGGCGCGTGGCCGGCTACAACCTGGACATCTTCCACAACCAGAACGAAAAGCCGTACACCGCCGACGGCAGCGTCAACCTGGCGCACCTGCTGGTGGGCTCTGAAGGCACGCTGGCCTGCACGCGCAGCCTGACGCTGCAATTGTGTGAACTGCCGCGCGGCAAGGTGCTGGGCGTCGTCAACTTTGCCAGCTTCCACAAAGCCATGGACGCGGCGCAGCACATCGTGAAGCTTGCACCGACGGCGGTGGAACTGGTGGACCGCATCATGCTGGACCTGAGCCTGCAGAACCCGGCCTTCAGGCCAACGATCGAAGCGGTGCTGATCGGTAAACCGGCGGCGATTCTGCTGGTGGAATTTGCTGGTGCCAACCAGACCGAACTGCTGGCGAAGCTGCAGGCGCTGGAGGACCTGATCGGCGACCTGGGCCTGGGGGGCAGCGTCGTGCGTCTCAGCGTTGAGGCGGCGCA
>JANMKK010000318.1:0-2952 GCA_031372005.1 Rubrivivax sp. | reverse complement strand
GTCATCACAAAACCGCGGCGCGATGGACCGTTGCTCAATGCGCTGGTCGGCGTGGGGGCGGCGAAGCTGATCGGCTTCAATCCATAGTCGTTCAAGTTCACAAGGTGCTCCTGGGGGTGGGTGAAAAGCGAGTCATCGTTGAAGGCGCGCGGCAGTTTTTCAGCCCGCGTTGAGCAATGCGGCGCGCAAGCGGTGCAACTGGTTGAGCAAGACCTGGCCCTGCTGCGCGCTGCAGCCCGTGTTGCACGCCACCTGTGCACGCACGCTGTGCGCGCGCTTGCGCAACGCACTGCCGGTGGCAGTGAGCGATATCAGCACCGAGCGTTCGTCTTGTGCGCTGCGTGCGCGCTGCACCAGCCCCTGCACCACCAACTTGCGAAGCAAGGGCGTCAAGGTGCCGGAGTCCAGCGCCACTGCCTTGCCCAGCACGCCCATGTTCATTTCACCGTGCTGCCACAGCGCCATCAGCACCACATATTGCGGGTAGGTCAAGCCCAATTCGGCAAGCAAAGGGCGATAGGTTTTGCCCATGGCCAATGAGGTGGCGTAAAGGGCAAAACAGAGCTGGTTGTCCAGGTACAGGTCAACGGCTTTTGGTGAGGGCATCTGCAATCCTTGTTTTATATCGTATCAAATAAGCTTGCATAGAAGGCAAATGCTTCGCGCGGCGTCTCTTTGGCCGCGCCCAGGTGCCACGCGAGCGGCTGCACTTGATCCGGTTCCAGGGGTACTGGCGCCGAACGTGAAGTTGCGGGCGCCGGTGGTGCCGCCAGGGCCGGCGCAGCCGGAAACGGCGAGCGAAGCCGCCATAGCCACCGATCGCGAGGCCGAGCCTTGGCCCGACCAGGGCCCCGGTATCGGGCTGTGCAGAGAGCGTCTGAAGTCCCTATGCGCTGCAACATGATGCCGGTGCGAGGCAACGGCGTGGCCAGTGACATCGGTCGCTGCATGGAAGCCTGCATCGCCGCGCTGCATTGGAAGCCGCCACGCGCCTGAGTCCTGCTCGTGATGGAGAGACCCAAAATCACATGATCGACCTTCGACACACACCGCCGCCGCCTGTTGACCGGTGCCGGCGCCGCCCTGCCCGCTTGGGGCCAAGCCCCGGCCTGGCCGACCCGGCCGGTGAAGCTGGTGGTGCCTTTCGGGCCCGGCGGCAGCACCGACGTGGTGGGGCGCCTGCTCGGCCAGCGCCTGAGCGAGCGTGGGGGGCCAAGCGGTGATCGTCGAGAACCGCGCCGGTGCCGGCGGCAACCTCGGCGCCGATATGGTGGCCATGCCACGCGGAACGGCGACGCGCTGCTGTTCGCCTCAGGCAGCATCACGATCAGCCCGAACGTGAATGCGTGCAGGCCCTTCGACACGCACCGCGATTTGCTGCCGATCAGCAACGTAGCGGGCTGCCCGATGCGGGTGGTGGTGCAGGACAAGTCGCCCTACCGCAGCTTGAAAGAATTGATGGCGGCGGCCAAGGCCGCGCCGGGCGCCTTGAGCTTCGGCTCAGCGGACGTCGGCCGGCGGGACGGTCATCGGCGACTTTGATGCTGAGGCCTGGGTCACGCGAGGATCGTGAGCAGCACAACGGGTTCACAAAAAAACGCGGCTGCGAAGGCGTTGAGCCCACGTGCCGCGTGTTGCAAGGCCTCTTGCGAGGCCGAAGATGGTGGATCCGGGGGGAATCGAACCCCCGTCCGCAAGCCATCACCGGACGGTTCTACATGCGTAGCTGTCTGATTTGGATTTAAGTGCCTTGGTCGCGCAGCAGCACGCTACCTTGGCCCCGAGTCATTTGGTTTTAGGACCACTGCGAATGACACGCAGCGGCACGATCCTATGTGAATGACCTCGCAGTTCTTGGTGTTGCCACCTCAAACCCAGCCCATAGGAGAACTGTTGCGAGGCTCACCGGTTTTAAGCGGCGAGGGCGTACGTTTGATCGTTCGCAGTTACTTTGTTTCCAGATGGATTAACGAGCTGACTGGTGCTCGGCATGCCCCGCGCCGACTTTGTACCCACGTCGAAGCCAGGTCGGACCCAAGGCCCTGAGTTTAGGCCACATCCAGCCATTGCAAGAGCTCGTTCGGGTGCGCCAGCACGATATCGGCGCCCCACCCTTGCACGCTGGCCTGCGGCCCCAGGTAGCCCCACGCTGCAGCCCAGGCGGCCATGCCGGCGGCGCGCGCAGCCTGCATGTCGCGCAGGTCGTCGCCGACGTAGGCGCAGTGCGCCGGATCCACCCTCAGCCGCCGCGCGGCTTCCAGCAACGGCGCCGGGTGGGGTTTGGTGTGCGGTGTGCTGTCGCCACCCACCAGCACCCCCGCACGGGGCCAGAGGCCCAGCGCTTGCGCTTGCGGCTTGGCGAAGCGCAGCGACTTGTTGGTGACGATGCCCCAGGGCAGACCGCGGATGCCCAGCGCGTCGAGCAAACCCGTGACGGCGGCGAACATCCGCGTGTGCTGCAACATGCGCTTCTCGTACAGCGAATAGAACTCGGCGCGCAGGGGTTCGTAGCCGGCCTGCCCCGGCGTGCAGTTGAAGGCGGCACCCAACATGCCTCGCGCGCCTGAACCGGCATGCGGCCGAAGGTCCGCATAGGGCACGGCCGGAAGGCCGCGCGCGGCGCGCATGTCGTTGGCGGTGCCGGCCAAGTCGGGCGCACTGTCGATCAGCGTGCCGTCCAGGTCGAACAGCACCGCCGCCAGCGGGCGTTTCAGCCCGGTTTTCGGCACGCCAGCAGGTAGTTGACGCTGGTGTCGCCCGACAGCGAGTAGCGGCGTGTCAGTGGGTTGTATTCCATGCCGCGGCTGGATTGCACACCCAAGCCACTGTCACGGCACCAGCGCACCAGTTCGCTGGGCCGGATGAAGCGCGCGTATTCGTGCGTGCCGCGTGGCAGCAGGCGCAGCAGATATTCAGCACCGATGATGGCGAAGAGGAAGGACTTGGGGTTGC
>JANMKK010000288.1:0-8921 GCA_031372005.1 Rubrivivax sp. | reverse complement strand
GAACGCAGAGCCCCAGGTGGACGCGGCGGTCCGCGCGAAGGTGCCGCTGCTGGTGACCGCGATCCACCTCGCCATCCTGGCCGCAGTGGTCGCCTGCGCCCACCACCCGGTCATCTTCCTGGGCCTGTTCCTGCTGTTCCTGGGTTATGCGCAGGCCTATGAACGCCACCAGTCGCCGCTGATTCTGAAAGAGGCGTTGCGGGTCGGCTTTTTCCTGGCTGGCCTCGTGGTGCTGGGTGGCATGCAGAAGTGGTGGCTGGAACCCATCGTCTCCAGCCTGGCACCCACAGAACTGTTTTTCGGCGCATTGGGTTTGACGGCCATCACCGACAACGCAGCGCTGACCTACCTCGGTTCGCTCATCACCGGCATTTCCGAGCCTGCCAAGTACATGCTGGTGGCCGGTGCAGTGGCCGGCGGCGGCTTGACCGTCATCGCCAACGCGCCCAACCCGGCGGGCGTGGCATTGCTCAAGCAGGGTTTCGAAGACGGCTCGATCAGCGCTGGCGGGCTGCTGCTGGGTGCCCTGCTGCCGACGGCAGTGGCGGCGGCGCTGTTCCTGGTCGCCTGAGCAACCGGTAAAAAGGGCGCTCCCTAGAATGCGCCGATGCCATCGCCCACGCCTGCCCCTCCTTTGCCTGCAGCACCGCCAGTTTCAAGCCTAACGTCAAAAATAAGCGCTCTTCGGCGCCTTGCTGTCGTCTGCCTGCTGGGCTTTGCCTCGGGCCTGCCGCTGGCGCTGACCGGCCAGGCCATGCAGGCCTGGCTCACGCTCGACGGCATTGACTTGGCCACCATCGGCTTCTTGAGCCTCGTCGGCCTGCCCTACACCTTCAAGTTCCTGTGGGCACCGTTGATGGACCGCTTTGAGCTGCCGTGGCTGGGGCGGCGACGCGGCTGGCTGGTGTTGACGCAGCTTCTGCTGGCCGGCGCGCTGCTGGCGTTGGCGGCCAACCCGCCCAGGGACGGTATCCGCCTTTTTGCGCTGCTGGCGGTGCTGGTGGCGTTTCTGTCGGCGTCGCAGGATGTCGTGGTGGACGCCTACCGCACCGACCTGCTGCCCGCGCCGGAACGTGGCATGGGTGCTTCGCTGGGGGTGATGGGCTACAGGCTGGCGATGATCCTGTCGGGCGGCATCGCGCTGATCTGGACCGACGCCGGCCAGGCGGGCGGCGGCGTGGGTGGTGGAGCAGGTGCAGGCGGCGGCTGGACCTGGCCCGAGGTCTATCGCTTCATGGCGATGGTGATGGTGGGGGCGGCCGTGTTGTCCGCCTTGATCCTGCCGAAGTTGCCGCCGCTGCAATCCCCCAAAGCCGCCGCCGGCAACGACCTGCGCGGCTTTGCCGCCGTGCTGGCCGCCGTCGCGGCCGGTGTGTGGCTGACGGACCAGTTTGGTGGCACCGTGGCGCAGGCGCTGCTGGGCCCGCTGTTGCAGGGCGGCAGTCTTCCACTGCCGCTGCAGAAACGCTGGGTTGATCTGCTGGCGCTGCTGCTGGGCATCGCTTTCACCTTGCCGCTGGCAGCGTGGGCGGCACGGCGCGCAAAGTTCGACACCCTGCTGGGCGGCCTGCGCAGCTACTTCAGCCAGCGCGGTGCGGCGGCCTTCCTGCTCTTCATCGTGCTCTACAAGCTGGGGGACGCTTTTGCCGGCTCGCTGATGACGGTCTTCCTGCTCAAGAGCATGGCTTACACCTCGGCAGAAGTGGGTGTGGTGAACAAGGTGGTGGGGCTTTGGCTGACGATTGGCGGCGCGCTGCTGGGCGGCGCGTTGATGCTCAAGCTGGGCCTGTGGCGGTCGCTCATGGTGTTCGGACTCTTGCAGCTGCTCAGCAACCTGGGCTTCTGGTGGCTGGCGGTCAGTGGCAAAGGCGTGCTGCCCGGCACCGTGCTGCCGGCCTTTGACTGGGGCTTTGTCAAGCTGGCCACACCGACGCCGGTGGACGGCGGCCTCTTGATGGTGGTGGCCTTCGAGAACATCAGCGGCGGCATGGGCACCGCCGCCTTCGTGGCCTTCATGATGAGCCTGTGCAACCAGCGCTTCACGGCGACGCAGTTTGCGCTGCTGAGCGCTTTTGCTTCTGTCGGCCGCGTCTGGGTGGGGCCGCTGGCAGGCGTGCTGGCCGAGAGCATCGGCTGGCCCGCGTTCTTCATTGTCAGCACGGTGCTGGCCGCGCCGGCGCTGGTGATGCTGTGGTGGCTCAGGGCCAGCGTGCAGGCGCTGGATTCGCTGGACGCGTAGGACAACGGCGCTACCCGCTGCGGTGCGCCGCAGCGCATGCCTAGAATCGATTCACGATGTCCAGCAACGTCCTCTTGCCACCGCCCACCGGCTGCGCGCTGTGCGCGTTGCGCGGCCGCCGCAGCTTCACGGCCTTGCTGGCCGGCGGCAGCGCTGCGCTGCTGGCTGGGGCGGCGCTGGCGCAGCAGCCTCAAGCAGCGGGGCCGGGGCCAGATCAAGACAGCGGCGTGCAAGGCGATGTCGGCCGCACATCGCGCTTCGCCAAGCTGGTGCCGGCCGAGAAGGTTGAAGGCGCTGCGGCGCAGGAGTACAGCCAGATGATGCGTGCCGCCGCAGCCCGCCAGGGCTTGGCGCCGCCCGCGCACCCGCAGGTGCAGCGCCTGCGCTTCATCGCCCAGCGCATGGTGCCATTCACACCGCCCTGGAACGGCCGCGCGCCGCGCTGGGCCTGGGAAGTCAACCTGCTGCTGAGCCCTACGCTCAATGCCTTTTGCATGCCGGGCGGCAAGATCGCGTTCTACATGGGCATCCTGGCCAAACTTCAGCTCAGCGACGACGAAGTTGCCGCCATCATGGGCCACGAGGTGGCGCACGCGCTGCGCGAACACGCGCGTGAACGCTTCGGCAAGACCGTGGCGACGCAGGTCGGCGCCGGCGTGCTGTCGTACGCGCTGGGCTTGGGCGGCGTGGGCCGCGAGGTGGTCAACATGGGCGGCCAGCTGTTGACGCTGAAATTCAGCCGTGACGACGAAACCGAAGCCGACATCGTCGGCATGGACCTGGCCGCCCGCGCCGGCTACAACCCCGCTGCGGGCGTGACGCTGTGGCAGAAGATGATCACCGCCGCCAAGGGCGCACCGCCGCAATTCCTGTCCACCCACCCGGCGGGAGACACGCGCATCCGCGACATCCAGGGCAAGTTGCCGAGGGTGGCGCCGCTGTACCAGCGGGCCGCCAAGGCGGACAGAAATTTCGGCCCGCCGGCTGCCTGACCGGTCGTGCAGGCCGCCTGCTCAAAGCCGGCCACTGTGTCAGCCACTACCAACGCGCCGGCAGCACCTTGCACAGCACCACGCGCGGCCTTTTAACCCGCACGTAGCCTCCTTTTTCCAGGTCCTTCATGACCTTGGTAACCATCACGCGCGAACAACCCAGCTGGCGTGAGATTTCAAGCTGCGACGGCGCCGGGGTCCACCACGCGTTCGCCGTGTTCAGCCGGCTCTGCCAGGGCTTCAAGCAGCGCCGTCAGCCGCCCGTACACGTCCAGCAAGGCGATCTGCCGCAGCCCCAGCGTGGCCGCACGGGCGCGGCGGATGACCTTGGCCAGCAATTCAAAGGCGAAGCGCGGCTCGGCGGCCAGGTGCTGTTCCAGCGTGGTGCGCGTGACCAGCACGCAGACGCTGGCCTTGGTGGTTTGCACATTGGCAGAACGCAGGCCACCGTCCAGCCCCATCTCGCCCACGTATTCACCCGGGCCGTAGATGCCGTAGGTGACTTCGCGGCCGTTGTCGCCGCAGCTGAAAGAGCGCAGCTGGCCGCTGAGCACGATGTACAGGGTGTCGCCGCGGTCGCCTTCGCTGATGATCTGGACGCCGCGCTTCAGGCGCTGCAACCCGCCGCGCCGCGCCAGCACGCGCAGCGAACCCGACAGCGGGGCGGCGTCGATCAGCTGGGCAAGGTCGTCCGTTCTTGGCATGGTGCATCGGCGCCGCCGGCACCGATGCGCGGACAAGCGTGTGCGATCTTAGCGAGCAGCCAGCGCGGAACCCACGGTGGCGCCCATCGCGACACCCAGTGCGGCCACCACGGCGGCGCCCACCATGCCGCCCATGCTGCGGGGCGTGGTCATGCCGGCGCCGTTGTTTGTCCCATTGCTGGCACCCATGCCTGCGCTCGACCCCGACCGCGCTGCCGCCCCCATCCTCGCGCCCATGCCCATGCCACCCCGCAGCACGGTCAGCAGCGGCGGCAACACCGCCACCTGGCGCACCAGGTCGCTGATGCCGGCCGCACCGGTCTTGTTGCGGATGGCGCCCAGTTGCGTGCGCACCGTGGAAACCGCGACGTTCTGCTGCCGCGCAATCTGTGTCGGGCGCACACCCGCGCACAGCAATTCCAGCACCTGCGTTTCAGCCGGTGTCAGGCGCATGCTGCGGGCATAACCTTGCACCGACAGTTGCTCGCAGACCTGGCGTTTGCCCAGCACCAGCAGCGTCGTGGGCCGCAGGTCTTCATCGTGCGGGTGGCCGCTATGGCCGGCATGAGCGGCATTCGCAGCATTCGCAGCGTTCGCCGCAGTCGCGCCCTGGCTCCCCCCCGGCAGCGGCACCACCGAGATGCTGACGCGGTGCGCGCCCGCACCCAGCATCACCAGTTTTCGCAAGCCGCGCTGGGCCGATGCCAGCGCTTCGTGCAGCGGTGCCACGTCCTGCGGGCGTTGTGCGCGCAGCGCGCTGCCCAGCATCTGGAGCGGGTGTTCACCGTCCAGCTCCAGCCGCGCGGCGTGGTTGAGATAGACAACCTGGGCGTCGGCGCTGACCAGCACCATGCCGTAGTCGATTTCATCCAGCATGCGTGTCATGCAAAGCCCCAGTTCACCGGCGGCTGCAGCGCGGCGTTCGGGTCCGGTGTAGCCCTGCAAGCTGCGGCTTTCGCCGGGGTCGGACGGGCTGAAGGCGAGGTTCTGGAACATGGTTTTCCCCTGGCTGGTGGTGGTGTGCCGGTGTTGGGTTCTGAAGTCCCGGCACAGCGTCAACAGTAAGGCAGGGCGCCTGCTGCGGGCGGTCATTCGGTGCGCGAAACTTGGTCAACTATTGACCTTCGCCGTCCCCCTGCGGCGCGATGGTTTGCGACAAGGTTTGCGATAAAGACAGCGCGACGTGCATCGACGGCGGCAGGCGGCCCACCGTCATCAGCAGCTCAGCCACGCTGGCGTGCCCGGTCTTGCGGCACAGCGCGTTGATGTGCCGCCGCACGGTGCTGGGGGCCAGGCCCAGGTTTGCCGCCGCCCAGTCCGCAAACCCGTCCGCCGACCCTGCGCGCACCAAGGCCTGCAGCACACGCCTTTGCGGCGCGCTCAAGTGGCAGGCGCGGGCGTAGCCCTGCAGGTCGGGGCCGGGCTGGCCGTTGACGGCCAGCACCAGCATCAAGAGTGCCTCTGTGCCTTGGGCCTGGGGCAGCCGGTGCAGGCGGCCCTGGATCTCGCCAGCCGGCGTCGGCCACGCCAGCCCCTGCGGCTGGCCGGCGGCTGCGGCTTGCAGCGCCGCCGCGAAAGCCGGCCGCAGGGACTCTGCCGCAGGCGACACGCGCTGGTGCGCCAACTGGCGCAGGGGCTGGCAGTCGGCCAGGGATTGGCGTGCCGCCAGGTTGGCGTGGCACAGCGCGCCGTGCGCGTCCATCAGCATCAGCGGCCAGGCCAGCGCGTCGGCCAGGCGCAGCAGGGCCGATGCCAGCTGCCCTTGCGACAGAGGGCTGGCGGGCGGGAGGACAGGGTCGGTCATGGATGCACAGTAGCCGGGCGTTTGCAGCGCGGCATCGGCGATCGGGCTGATGCGGGTGCATGGCCGTGTCGCGCAAACCCGGCCGCTATGATCCGCCGCGTGCAGGCCTGCCTGATTTCAATGACGACCACGTTGCTGGCCCTGGTGGGTGCGGTGGGTGCGGCCGGTGCCCAGGATTCAGCCGCACCGCAGCCCACTCCGCCCGCCAAGGTGCTTGTCTATTGCGCCGACGCCAGCCCCGAGGGTTTCGACCCCGCGCTGTGGGACAGCAGCAGCACCAGCAATGTCACGACGCAACTGTTCCAGGGCTTGCTGCGCTACCAGCGCGGCGGCACCGAGCTGGTGCCCGAACTGGCCACCGCGTGGGCCTTCTCGAAGGACGCCAAGACCTTCAGCTTCACGCTGCGCCGGGGCGTGAAGTTCCACACCACGCCGTACTTCAAGCCCACGCGCGACTTGAATGCCGACGACGTGATGTTCAGCTTCACGCGCCTGATCGACCCGAAGCTGCCCTTCAATGTGGCCTTCCCCGCCACCTTCGTCTATCCGCAAAGCCTGGGCCTGGCGCAGATGATTGCCGGCATCGACCGCGTGTCTGATCATGAAGTGCGCTTCCGACTGCACAAGCCCAACGTCAACTTCCTGAGCTACTTTGCCGGCAGTTTTGCCGCCGTGCATTCTGCGGAATACGCCGCGCAGCTGCTGGCGCAGGGCCGCGCCAGCGCCATCAACAACCAGCCTGTCGGCACGGGGCCGTACCGCTTCAAGAGTTACCGCAAGGACGATGTGCTGCGCCTGCAGCCGCACCCCGACCACTGGCGCGGCATGCAGGCCACGCCGGCGCTGGTGTACGCCATCAGCCGCGAGCCCAGCGTGCGTGTGCAGAAGCTGGCGCGCGGTGAATGCCATGTGGCGTCACCCATTCGCGACGTGGACATCAGCGCTCTCAGCGGCCACCCGCAGGTCCGCATCCTGAAGATTCTGGGGCTGAACATCAGCTACCTGTCCTTCAACCTGAAGAAGCCGCCCGTCAACCAGCGCGACGTGCGCGAGGCGCTGGACATCGCCATCGACCGCAACGCGCTCTTCAAGGTGCTGTTTCCGCGCGGTGACGCGCTGCAGGCGGTGAGCGCCTTTCCGCCCACCGTGCCGGGTTTCAACACGACGCTGAAGAACGACTACGACCCTGCGCGGGCCCGGCAACTGCTGGCGGCGGCGGGCTTTGCGAACGGCTTCGAGATCGACCTCTGGGCATTGCCCATCAGTCGGCCGACCAATCCTAACGGCCAACTGATGGCGCAGATGATCCAGGCCGATTGGGCGCGCGTGGGCGTCAAGGCGCGCATCGTCACCTACGAGTGGGGCGAATACCTGAAGCGCGCCAATGCTGGGGAACACCACGTCTACATGAGCGGCTGGAGCAGCGACATCGCTGCCGCCGACGAATTCCTGACGCCCAACCTCACCTGCCCGGCCAGCCGCGGCGGCATCAAGTTCTGCAACCAGGACTTCGACGCGCTGGTGGACGGCGCGCGCGCCGAAACCGATGAATCCAAACGGCTGCTGATGTTTGAAAAAGCGCAAGAGATCTTCAAGCGCGAAAGGCCGTGGATGCCGATGGCGCACGCCAGCATCTACATCCCGCTGCGCAAGGACGTGCAGGGCTTTGTCATGTCGCCCAACGGCAGCGTGGACTTTGAAGGCGTGGTGCGGCGATGAAGTTGCGGACATGAGGTTGCGGAAATGAGGTTGCGGAAATGAGGTTGCGACCATGAAGCGCGTCGAGGACATCTCGGTCGACCCGGCCTTCCGCCACCTGAGCACCCTGCGCGGCGTGCCCTTTGACCTGCGCTACGCCGGCAGCAACAACTTCGCCGGCCGCAGCCTCTACGGCAGGCTCGACTGCGCCTGGCTGCGCCGTGAAGCCGCAGAAGGCCTGGAAGCCGCAGCCGCTTGGCTGCGCACAAACCGCCCAGGCTGGCGGCTGCTGGTGCTGGATGCGCTGCGCCCGCAGCGGGTGCAGGAAGCGATCTGGGTCGATGTGGCCGGCACACCGGCGCAGGAATACTTTGCCAACCCCGAACGCGGCTCCGTCCACAGCTACGGCATGGCAGTGGATGTGACGCTCCTGCTGCCCGACAGCACCGAGGCCGACATGGGCAGCGGCTTTGACGAGATGACGCTGGCGTCGCACCCCGCGTTGCACGCAGCGCACCTGGCCAGCGGCGTGCTCAGTGCTGCCCACGTCGCCGAGCGTGACTGCCTGCTGGCTGCCATGCAGCACGGCGGTTATGCCGGCATCCCCAACGAGTGGTGGCACTTCGACCATGGCGACCGTGACCACGTGCGGCGGGTGCTGCCGCGCATCTATTGAGCAAGGCTGCAATGTCCACCACCCGACGTTCATTCCTCGCCGCTGGGGCCGTTGCGGGTGCCACCGCTCCAGCGCTGGCGCAACCCCGCTTGGCCGCGATTCGCCCACGCCGCCTGCAGCCAGGCGACACCATCGCGCTCATCAACCCGTCGAATGCGATCTACGAACGCGAGCCCTACGCAGTCGCCACCGAATCGCTGCAGGCGATGGGTTTCAAGGTCCGCGAGGCGCCCAACCTGCGTGCCCGCCACGGCCAGTTTGCAGGCACCGACGCGCAGCGTGCGGGCGATGTGAACGCGATGTTTGCCGACGCATCGGTGCACGGCATCCTGGCGATGACCGGCGGCTCGGGCGGCAACCGCATCCTGCCGCTGCTGGACTACGGGTCAATAGCGCGCACGCCCAAATTCCTGGGCGGTTTTTCCGACATCACCGCGCTGCTCAACGCCGTGCACGCGAAGACCGGCCTCGTCACCTTCCACTGCCCCGTGGCGGCGTCCGAATGGAACAGCTTCAGCATCGACCACTGGCGTGGCACGGTGGTGGACGCGCGCGCCCTGCTGCTGGTCAACCCACAGGACAAGGACGACCACATCGTCAGCAGGTCCGGCCGCATCACCACGCTGCGCGGTGGCACTGCACGCGGGCCGCTGCTGGGGGGCAACCTGGCGGTGCTGACCAGCATGGCCGGCTCGCCGTACTGGCCGGCCTTTGACGGCGCGATCCTGTTCCTGGAAGACATCAACGAATACATCTACCGCGTGGACCGCATGCTCAGCACGCTGATGTTGAGTGGCGTGCTGCAGCG
>JANMKK010000247.1:0-11662 GCA_031372005.1 Rubrivivax sp. | reverse complement strand
GGCGGCGGCGCTGGCTTCGCTGCTGGCGGCGGGCGGTGAACTGCAGGCTGCCGTCGGCGAAGCGCTGTCGTTCCTGGACCAGAGCCTGGACGCCGGCTTCCGCCCCGGCATGGGCAGCATCGTGCCCGACCGCTTCTTCTGGGCCCTGCCGCCGCCTGAAGAAGGCGACGAGCTGGAAGGCGGCATGCCCGAACCCGAACCCGAAGA
Source organism: Rubrivivax sp. (assembly GCA_031372005.1). Classification (GTDB taxonomy): domain Bacteria; phylum Pseudomonadota; class Gammaproteobacteria; order Burkholderiales; family Burkholderiaceae_C; genus Rubrivivax. The sequence continues at coordinate 11,455 of JANMKK010000247.1, read as the reverse complement.
CCCCAGCAGCAAGGGCGCACCGCGCCGAGTTCACTGATTCACTGCAAAGCAGTCCCCGATGCAGACCAACCAAGCCCTGTTCGACCGCGCCCAGCGTGTCATCCCCGGCGGCGTGAACTCGCCCGTGCGTGCCTTCCGCGCCGTCGGCGGCACGCCGCGGTTCATCAGCCGCGCGCAAGGCGCCTACATGTGGGACGCCGAAGGCCAGCGCTACATCGACTACATCGGATCCTGGGGACCGATGATCCTGGGCCACGGTCACCCGGCCGTGCTGGACGCGGTGCAGAAGGCGGCGATGGACGGCTTCAGCTTCGGCGCACCTACCGAACGCGAGATCGAACTCGCCGAAGCCATCATCGGCCTGGTGCCTGGTGTCGAACAGGTGCGGCTGGTCAGCAGTGGCACCGAAGCCGGCATGAGTGCATTGCGCCTGGCGCGCGGCGCCACCGGCCGCACCAAGTTCATCAAATTCGAAGGCTGTTACCACGGCCACGCCGACGCGCTGCTGGTCAAGGCCGGCTCCGGCCTGGCCACCTTCGGCCACCCGACGAGCGCGGGCGTGCCGGCCGACGTGGTCAAGCACACGCTGGTGCTGGAGTACAACAACCTCGCCCAGCTGGAAGCAGCCTTCGCTGCGGATGGCAGCGAGATCGCCTGCGTGATGATCGAGCCGATCGCCGGCAACATGAATTTCGTCCGCGCATCATTGCCGTTCATGACGCGGTTGCGCGCGCTGTGCACGCAACACGGTGCGCTCCTGGTATTTGACGAGGTGATGTCGGGCTTCCGCGTCGCACTCGGTGGCGCGCAAAGCATCTATGCCCGGCTCATCCCGGGCTTCAGGCCTGACATGAGCGTCTTCGGCAAGGTCATCGGCGGCGGCATGCCGCTGGCGGCGTTTGGCGGGACGCGGGATGTGATGAGCCAGCTCGCGCCGCTGGGCCCGGTCTACCAAGCCGGCACGCTCAGCGGCAACCCGGAGGCCACAGCCTGCGGCCTGGCGACGTTGAAAGAGATCAGCAAACCGGGCTTTTTTGAAGCGCTGGCTGCGCGCACGCAGTCGCTGGTGTCAGGCCTGACCGGCGCCGCCCGCGACGCCGGCGTGCCACTGGTGGGCGACAGCGAAGGCGGCATGTTTGGCTTCTTCTTTGCCGACGCGCTGCCACAGAACTACGGCGGCACCATGGCCACCGACAACGAGCGCTTCAACCGCTTCTTTCACGGCATGCTGGACCGCGGCGTGTACCTGGCGCCCGCGCTGTTTGAGGCCGGGTTTGTCAGCGCGGCACACAGCGCAGACGATATCCTGGCGACCGTCCACGCCGCAGCCGACGCACTGCGCGTTTGAGCGCAGGCTCACCGCACTCGCTCCGCACGCGCAACGTACTCGCACCGCACTCGCTCCACTCTCGCAAACCCCCGCTGCAGGCATTTGCAGCGCCGGGGCGGCTCCTAGAATGCCGTGCATGCACATTCACATTCTTGGCATCTGCGGCACCTTCATGGGCGGCCTGGCCGCGCTGGCGCGCGAAGCCGGGCACAAGGTCACTGGCTGCGACGCCAGCGTCTACCCGCCGATGAGCGAGCAGTTGCGCGCACTGGGCATCGACCTCATCGAAGGCTTTGGCGCCGAGCAGCTGGCGCTCAAGCCCGACATGTTCGTCATCGGCAATGTCGTCACCCGTGGCAACCCGCTGATGGAAGCCATCCTCGACGCCGGTGCCGCCTACACCAGCGGCCCGCAATGGTTGGCTGAGCATGTGCTTCAGGGCCGCCATGTGCTGGCGGTGGCGGGCACGCACGGCAAGACCACGACGACGTCGATGCTGGCCTGGATGCTCGACCAGGCCGGCCTGGCGCCGGGCTTTCTGGTGGGCGGCGTGCCGCTTAACTTTGGTGTGTCGGCGCGCAACGGGGATGGGAAATCCTTCGTCATCGAAGCCGACGAATACGACACCGCGCTCTTCGACAAGCGAAGCAAGTTCGTGCACTACAGGCCGCGCACCGCCGTGCTCAACAACCTGGAACACGACCACGCCGACATCTTCCCCGACCTGGCCGCCATCGAGACCCAGTTCCACCACCTCGTGCGCACCGTGCCGTCCAGCGGCCGCTTGGTCGTCAACGCGCGCGACGAAGCCTTGCAGCGCGTGCTGGCGCGCGGCTGCTGGAGCGAGGTGCAGCGCTTCGGCACCAAACGCGAAGAACCCGGCGGGCTGTGCGCGCGCGGTGAACCGCAATCCTTCGACGTGCTGCGCGGCAGCCTGAAGCTGGGCCGCGTCGAATGGGCGCTGCTGGGCGAACACAACCAGATGAACGCGCTGGCGGCCATCGCCGCGGCTGAACACGTGGGCGTGGCGCCGGATCTGGCCTGCGCTGCGCTGGCCACCTTCTTGAGCGTGCGCCGCCGGCTGGAGCTGCGCGGCGAAGCGGCCGGCATCAAGGTCTATGACGACTTTGCCCACCACCCCACAGCCATGCGCACCACCATCGACGGCCTGCGCCGCAAGGTGGGCCTGAACGCGCGCATCTTGGCCGCCTTCGAGCCGCGATCGAACACCATGAAGCTGGGCACCATGAAAGCGCAGCTGCCATGGGCACTGGAAGAAGCCGACCTCAGCTTCAGCCTGCAAGGCAACTACGGCTGGAGCGTGCGCGACGCGCTGGCGCCCATGGCGGCCACGGCCGTGGTGGCTGATTCGGTGGACGCGCTGGCAGCCGCCATCGTGCACGCCGCGCGGGCCGGTGACCATGTGCTGTGCATGAGCAACGGCGGCTTTGGCGGCATCCACGACAAGCTGTTGGCGGCGCTGGCCGCACGCTGAAAGGGCCGCTGGCCCAACCCCTTTGCTGTCACCCTGGTCACCGACATGTACTTCCTGAACCACCGCGCGCTCTGCGCCACCGGCCTTGTCTCGTCCACTCTGGCCATGTTGCTGGCCATGTTGCTGGCCAGTTGCGCCAGTGTCGGCAACTCGCCGGCTGCCACGTCAACCCCCACGTCCGCCCCAACGTCCGCCCCAACGTTCGCGCCAACAGCAGCCGCGTCAGCGCCGCCCACCCTGATGGTCAACTCGGCCGTCGCCGTACGCCCACCCGCCGTGCCCGGCGCACCGCCGCCCTTTGCTGAAGCCACGCGTGAAGCCCGGCGCAGCGACGGGTTTCTGCCCGTATGGACCCGCGACGACAAGACCTGGCTTGAAATCCCGGCCGCATTGCTGGACCAACCGATGTTCTTCGGCTCGTCCACGTCCGGCGGGCTGGGCGAACGCGCCTTCTTCCCTGGCCTGATGGGCCCCGCGCAGGTCGTGCTGCTGCGCCGTGTCGGCAACACGGTGCAGCTGGTGGCCCGCAACCAGATCGTGCGGGCGCCAGCCGGCACGCCACTGGCGCGGGCCGTCAGCGAGAGCTATTCGGACAGCCTGCTGGGTGCTGCACCGCTGGCCGCCGCACCGCACTTGCAGAGCAAGGCGCTGCTTGTCGATGCCACCGTGCTGCTGGGCGGCGATCTGGCCGGTTTCCAGACCGTGCTGGAGGCCGCCTACCGCCTGCCCTACACCCTGGACCGCAGCAATTCCAGCATCGAACGCGTGAAGACCCAGGCCGCCGGGCTGCACATGGCGTGGCGGCTGCACTTTGCCGTACCCCGGCTGCCCGCGCCCCCTGCATTCAACCCCGCCGGCCCGCCGCCCAATGTGGCCGCGCTGCCCAGCCCGCCCACATCGGTGCCCGACGCCCGCAGCCTGTTCATCGGCCAGACCTACACCTTTGCCCCGCTGCCGGTGCAGCCGATGAAGCCGCGCCTGGCCGACCCGCAGGTGGGCTACTTCACCAACTCATTCCTGAACTTTGGCGACGACACCCAGGAAGGCCGGCGCACCCACTACATCAAGCGCTGGCGGCTGGAGAAGAAAGATCCCGCCGCTGCGCTGTCGGAACCCAAAGAGCCCATCCGCGTCGTGCTGGACCGCAACATCCCCGAACCCTGGCGCGCTCCGCTGCGCGAAGCAGCGCTGGAATGGAACAAGGCTTTTGAACGCGCGGGTTTCCGCAACGCCCTGGTCGTTGAACAGCAAACCGCTGATGCCGACTGGACGACGCTGGAAGGCACGAAGCTGCTGGCCGTGCGCTGGTTTGCGCAGGACGGGCCGGGCTCTACGGCGGTGGCGCAATCGCAGTCCGACCTGCGCACCGGCGAGGTCCTGCGCGGCGCGGCCATCATCGACGAAAACCGCGTGCGCATCTTCCGCGCCCGTGCCAGCGAAGGCGTGCCGCGCTGGGCCGACCAGGTATCTGCGGATGCCCAACATGACGCGCACTGCAACTACGGCGACCTTGCCTTCGACGACGCCCGATTCGGCTTCGAGCTGCTGGTGGAGCGCGGCCTGCTGGACCCGAACAGCCCCGAGGCCGAGCGCTACATCGCCGATGCCTTGAAGAACGTCACCATGCACGAGCTGGGCCACGTGCTGGGCTTGCGCCACAACTTCCGCGCATCCGCCGCGGTGACGCCCGCACAGCTGCGCGACCGCAGCTACACGCAGGCCAACGGCTTGTCAGCGTCGGTGATGGAATACAACGCGCAGAACCTGCCGCTAAAAGGCGAGCCGGTGGCCGACTACAACATGACCACGCTGGGCGCCTACGATTACTGGGCCATCGAGTACGGCTACCGCGAATTTGCAGACGACAACAGCGAAAAGAAAGAACTGCAGGCCCTGCTGACCCGTGCAGAGCGCGAACCCGCGCTGGCCTACAGCACCGACGAAGACCTGGCCAACGGCGACCCGCTGGTCAACCAGCGCGACATGAGCAACGACCCGCTGGACTTTGCGCGACGGCAGATTCTGCTGGCGCGCGAGCTGTGGGACCGCACGACCACCCGTGCCCTGGCGCCCGATGAAGACCTGTCGATCTACCGCCGCGCCCTGGGCCGGGTGCTGGGCAGCCTGGGCACGTCGCTGCCCTTTGCCGCCAAGTACGTGGGCGGCACCTACACCACACGCTTCAAGGCCGGTGCCAACCAGCCATTGGTGGTGCCGGTGCCGGCAGCGCAGCAGCGTGCGGCGCTGGACCTGGTGGTGACCGAGCTCTTCACCAGCGCCGCCTTCAAGTTTGACCCCCGGGTGATGAGCCGACTGGGTGTCGATCACGCAGAGCGCCTGAACGCGGCCCGCATCGCCACCGGCGTTGACTTCAGCCTGCCCGGCACCGTGCTGGGGCTGCAGCGCGGCGCGCTGGACGCACTGATGTCCGACAGCCTGGCCGCACGCATGGCCGACGCCGAAAGCAAGGTCAGCGACCCCCGTCAACTGCTGAGTTATGCCGATGTGCAGGAGCGGCTGAGCACGGCCATCTGGGCCGAACTTTCAGCAAAGGGTGGCGAGATCGACAGCCTGCGCCGCAACCTGCAGCGCGAACACCTGCGCCGGCTGGCGGCCGGCCTGCTGCGCCCCGGGCCCACCGCCGCAGCCGACGTGCGCGCAGTGACCCGCCAGACAGCCCTGCAGTTGCAGGCGCGGCTGGTTGCGGCCGTGTCCGCAGCATCGGCCAACAAGCGCGGCTCCAGCCTGGTGCGCGCCCATCTGGAAGACAGCTTGGCGACGGTGTCAGAAGCCTTGAAGGCGCCGCTGATCAAACAAGGGGTTTAAGCGCTTGACTCGGCCCCTGACGCCACACGCCCACGGGGCGGCGACGCACCTGCTCTACCTGCATGGCTTCCGCTCGTCGCCACAGTCCTTCAAGGCGCAGCGCTTGCAGGCCTGGCTGCGCGAACACCGGCCCGAAGTGCAGTGGTGGTGCCCGCAACTGCCGCCGTCGCCGCGCGAGGCGTTTGCGCTGGTGCTGAGCGGCATCCGCAACTGGCCCGTTGAAACATCTGCCGTTCTGGGCAGTTCACTCGGCGGTTTCTACGCGACAGGGGTCGCGGAAGCCACCGGCTGGCCTGCGGTGCTGATCAACCCCGCCGTGGACCCGGCCCGCGACCTGGCGGCCTACGTCGGTGAGTTGACGGCCTTCCACAACCCGCAAAGCAGCTTCTTCTTCCGCGCCGAATTCATCGACGAATTGCGCGCATTGACGATACCCGCCATCACCCATCCCGAACGCTACCTGCCCATCATCGCCAAGGGCGACGAAGTGTTGAGCTGGCGCGAGATGAGCGCGCGCTACGCCGGCACGCCCATGCGCCTGATCGACGGCAGTGACCATGCGCTGTCGGACTTTGAAGACCACCTTCCCCACCTGCTGAGGTTTCTGAAGCTATGCGACTGAAAAACAAGATCTGCATCGTCACCGGCGCGGCGCAAGGCATCGGCGCGGCCACTTGCGCCAAGTTCGCCGCCGAAGGCGCCATCGTCATCGGCTGCGACCGCCGCACCGACATGCTGAGCGACGCCTACGAGCGCCACCAGGTCGACGTCACCGACCGCGTCGCGGTGGACATGATGATGGCGGCGGTGCTTGAGCGCCACGGCCGCATCGACGTGCTGGTCAACAACGCCGGCATCACCAAGGACGCGCGGCTCGTGAAGATGACACTGCAGCAGTTTGATGCCGTCATCGACGTCAACCTGCGTGGCGTCTTTCACTGCGCGCAGGCCGTCGCCAACACGATGATCGACCAGGGCTGCGGCGTGATCCTCAACGCCAGCAGCGTGGTCGGCATCTACGGCAACTTCGGCCAGACCAACTACGCGGCCGCCAAGTTCGGCGTCATCGGCTTCACCAAGACCTGGAGCCGCGAACTCGGGCCCAAGGGCATCCGCGTCAATGCGGTGGCGCCGGGCTTTGTCGACACGCCCATCCTGGCGACGATTCCGGACAAGGTGCTGCAACACATGAAGGAACAGGTGCCGCTGGGTCGTCTTGCGCAGCCCGAAGAGATCGCCAACGTCTATGCCTTCCTGGCGAGTGACGAAGCCAGCTACATCAACGGGGCGGTGATTGAGGTCAGCGGTGGGATGACGGTCTGAGCGCTGGACTGTGAAACGCTGGCCCGGCTGCCCTGTGAGCACAGCATCTTTCAGGATGCCGAGCAGAAAGCCCTCGTGGCCAAGGCCGCCACCCTGCTGGGCACCATGATGGCCGGCTTCCGTGCGCGCAGCCGCCCAGGAGAAAACGCCGGTGCTGTTCGACCGCGAAGCGCGGCCCGCGTGAGGTGGCCTGGCTGGATGGCCCGGAGCGCGACATCGTCGGCGGCATGACGGTCTAGACTCAGGCACAGCGAATTGACGTTGCGCATGCCCCATCGCCAGGGCGCTGCAGCCAGTCATGCAGGCCGTGCGCGGGTTGCAGCAGATGCGTGGCATTCACCACTGGCCTGGGGCGGACCAAGACATGACACGAATTGAGCGCCGCAGCATGGACCGCCGCCTTTGCCTGCGTCTGGCAGCCGGCGCCGGTGCTGGCATCTGGCTGCAGACCCGTGCGCAAGGCAACGTCGCCATGCGCCGATTGGGCATCTTCTCGTTGCTGGGCGACTCGGTGCGCGTCGTGGCGCGCGAAATACAAGAGGCGGTCTTCAAGGACGTCGGCATGGACACCGTGGCATTCGACGCCGTCGGCCAGGCCGTGCAGGCCCGGCAGCCACAGGCCGAGTTGCGTCAGTTCCGCGCGCCGGCCGACGTCGATGTGCAGGACCAACTGGCCATCGGCACCGCCGCCGCCCGGCGCGCCGAGCTGCCGGCATGGGTGTCGGACGCGGCACGCGATGCGGCACTGAGCCACGTGCTGCTCGTGACCAGCAGCACGGGTGTGATGCAATTCCGCACGGCGATGAGCGAAGTCGTGGGCAGCGACCGCGTCACCGGCATCGGCTTCGTCGTCAGCGGCGCGGGCCGGACCCGCAGCCTGGCCACCGGCGCCGTGTCCACCGGCTACCTGGCGCCCTTCGTTCAACTTCGCTTGACGCTGGTGGCTATGAGCGGGCCGCGGGTGGTGCACAGCGCCAGCCTCAGCGAGGGCTACATCGTGGGCTCATCCACCGCCGAGGCGCCGGACCCGTGGCGCTTCCTGTCGCGCCAGGACAAGGCCAGTGCCCTGGATGGCCTGCTGCGAAAGGTCATTGCCCGTGGCATGCAGGAAGTGTTGGCCAGCGTGTGACTCCAAGAATTTGAGCGACCGCCGACGGCAGCCTGCCCGTGCCCTTGAACCTTCGCTTCACGAGGCTTCGGCGCAGCCCCGCCAGCGGCGACAATCCCGCTGATGTATGCACTCTTCGATGACGCCGGCAAATTCCACGCCGGCCGTGTGATGTCCGAGGCCGAGAGCTCGGTGCAGGTGGAACTGGACTCGGGCAAGCGCGTCAAGGTCAAGTCGGCCAACGTGATGCTGCGCTTCGACAAGCCCGCGCCGGCTGAGCTGATGGCGCAGGCGCAGGCCCTGGCAGCAGAGATTGACCTCGACCTGGCCTGGGAATTTGCGCCCGACAGCGACTTCAGTTTTGCCGACCTTGCGCGCGAGTATTTCGACGCCAAGGCCGGCCCCGACAAGCAGGCCGCTGCGCTGCTGTGTCTTTACGACGCACCGCATTACTTCCGCCGCCTGGGCAAGGGCCTGTTCAAGAAGGCACCTGAAGAGATCGTCAAGGCCGCGCTGCTGGGCATCGAACGCAAGAAGCTGGTGGCGGCGCAGATCGAGGTCTGGGCAGCCGAACTGGTGCAAGGCCAGTGCCCGCCGGCCGTGCGGGAACAGCTCTACCGCATCCTCTTCAAGCCCGACAAGAACGGCCCCGAATACAAGGCCGTTGTGGAAGCCAGCAAGCGCGCGCAGAAGGCGCCGCTGGACTTGCTGACGGCGGCCGGCGCCATTGAAAGCCCGTACCAGTTCCACTGGCGGCGTTTCCTCTTCGACCAGTTTCCCAAGGGGCACGCTTTCCCCGCGCTGAGCGCGCCGCTGATCAAGGACGACTTGCCGCTGGCGGCGGTGCAGGCGTTTTCGATCGACGATTCCGCCACCACCGAAATCGACGACGCGCTGTCGGTGCAGGGCCTGGGCACGGGCACCGTGGTCTTCGGCGTGCACATCGCCGCGCCCGGCCTTGCCATCGCGCCCGATTCGCCGCTGGACAAGGTGGCCCGCGACCGCCTGTCCACCGTCTACATGCCGGGCTGGAAGATCACCATGCTGCCCGACGATGTGGTGCAGGCCTACACGCTGGCCGCAGGCCGCGACTGCCCGGCCGTGAGCCTCTACGTGACGCTGGACGAAGCGACGCTGGAAGTGCGCAGCCATGAAACGAAGCTGGAACTCGTGCCCATCGTGGCCAACCTGCGCCATGACAAGCTGGACGCGGTGGTCACCGAAGCCACGCTCACTGGCGAGGCTGCGGCCGACTACGCCTTCGCCTCTGAGCTGGCCTTCGCCTTTCGCCTGGCGCGCGCGCTGAAAGCCCGGCGCGAGGTGGTGCGCGGCAAGCCGGAAAACTTCAACCGGCCCGACTACAACTTCAAGCTCGATGGCAACGTCGGCGAACCGCAAGGTGATGAGCCGGTGCAGATCAGCACCCGCCAGCGCGGCGCGGCGCTGGACTTGATCGTGGCCGAGGCCATGATCCTGGCCAACAGCACCTGGGGCGGCTGGCTGGCCGAACACGGCGTGCCGGCCATCTACCGCAGCCAGCAGAGCATGCTGCCGGGCGTGAAAGTGAAGATGGGCACGCGCCCCGCGCCGCACGCCGGCATGGGCGTGGCGCAGTACGCCTGGAGCACATCACCACTGCGGCGTTATGTGGACCTGGCCAATCAGTGGCAGATCATTGCCTGCGCGCGCCACGGCCGCACCGCCGCACTGGCCGCGCCCTTCAAGCCGAAGGACATGACGCTCTTTGCGGTGATCTCGGCCTTTGACGCCGCCTACGCCGCCTACAACGGCTTCCAGCAGGGCATCGAGCGCTACTGGACGCTGCGCTGGCTGGCGCAGAACGAAGTCGCCGAGCTCGACGCGCAAGTGATGAAAGAGGGCCTCGTGCGCGCTGAGACGCTGCCGCTCGTCTTCCGCGTCGCCGGCACCGACAGCCTGCCGCGTGGCAGCCGTGTGCGCGTGCGCGTCACGGGCATGGATTTGCTGACGCTGGAGTTGCACGCCACGTTTGCCGCGCGGCTGGATGTGGTTGAAACCGCAGACGCATCAGTTGAAGAAGACGACAACGAGCCCGTCGGCGCGCTGCAACTGGCCATCGATGTGGGCGACGGCGAGGCGGTGGCGCAAGCCCCTGCCGAAGTGGACCAACCTGCGGCCCGATCCGCAGCCCCGTCTGCGGCCGAATCTGCGGCCGAATCTGCGCCCTAAAAGGCCATGCGCTGGCGCGACCTGTCCACGCTGCAATGGGCGCTGATCGCGTCGGTGGCCGTGCACGGCGCGCTGCTGACGGTGCGCTTCGTCGACCCCGAAGCCATCACCCGCGTCTTCCGCGACATGCCGCTGGACGTGATCCTGGTCAATTCGCGCAGCGCAGAGGCACCCACCAAAGCGCAGGCCATCGCGCAGGCCAACCTGGCCGGTGGTGGCGAGGCCGAGAAGGGCCGCGCGACGTCACCACTGCCAATGGCGACATCGAGCCAGATCGGCGATTCGCCCGACGAAGCGCGGCGCCGCATCGACCAGCTGCAGCAAGAACAGCAGCAGCTCTTGGCGCAGATCCGGCGCGAAGTGGCCAGCCTGCCCCCGCCGGACCCGCGGCGCGAAGGCGGCTCGGCGCAGGAACGCGACCAGGACGAACGGCGGCGGCAGTTGCTGCGCCTCTTGGCCGAGATCGAAAAGCGCGTCAACGACGAAAACGCGCGCCCCAAGAAGCGCTACATCAGCCCCGCCACGCGCGAAGAGGCTTATGCGATGTACTACGACTCGCTGCGCCGGCGCATTGAAGACCGCGGCACGCGCGACTTCCCCGAGCACAGTGGCAGAAAGCTCTACGGTGAACTGACGATGAACGTCACCATCGACGCGCTGGGCCGCGTGGTGGATGCGGAAATCGTGCGCGCTTCCAAGAACAAGCGGCTCGACCAGCAGGCGGTGGCCATCGTGCGCGCGGCCTCGCCTTTTGGCAGCTTCACGCAGGCCATGCGCGCGCAAACCGACCAGATCGTCGTCACGTCGCGCTTCCGCTTCACGCGCGAAGACGGGCTGGAAACGCAGTTGCAGTCGCGATGAGCTCAACCGCACCTTTTGATCGTTATGCCGTGCTCGGCAACCCGGTGGCGCACAGCCGCAGCCCGTTCATCCACGCGCTTTTTGCGCAGCAGACCGGCGAAGCCGTGGCCTACGACCGGGTGCTGTGTCCGTTGGACGGCTTTGCGGCGGCAGTGCGTGCCTTTGCCGCCGCGGGCGGGCGTGGCTGCAACGTCACCGTGCCCTTCAAATTTGAAGCGCCCGCGCTGGCGGCGCACTGCACCGAACGCGCCTTGCTGGCGGGTGCAGCCAACGTCCTGCGGCTGGACGCCAGCGGCTGGTGGGC
>JANMKK010000216.1:0-3177 GCA_031372005.1 Rubrivivax sp. | reverse complement strand
TGCGCGGCGAAAAGGGCATCGAACAGCGCGTGCAAGAGATCGCCCAGCGCCTGCACATCGAAGGCTTCCTGCAGCGCCTGCCGGCCGAACTGTCCGGCGGCCAGCAGCAGCGCGTGGCGCTGGCCCGCGCGCTGGCCAAAGGCGCACCGCTGATGCTGCTGGACGAGCCCCTGGTGAACCTGGACTACAAGCTGCGCGAAGAGCTGCGTGAAGAGCTGACACAGCTCTTTGCCAGTGGCGACAGCACCGTCATCTACGCCACCACAGAGCCCGGTGAAGCGCTGCTGCTGGGCGGCCACACCGCCGTGCTGGACGCCGGTGAACTGCTGCAATACGGCCCCACGGCCGAAGTCTTCCACCGCCCGCTGTCACTGCGCGTGGCGCGGGCTTTCAGTGACCCGCCGATGAACCTGATGGCCGCCGACGCAGCACCGGGCAGCGTGCAGTTGCGGGCAGGTCCGGCACTGTCGATTCCCACGCCGCCATTGACCACGGGCGCACTCACCGTGGGCCTGCGCGCCAACGCGCTGCGCGTCTCGCCGCGGCCCGGCGACGTGGCCTTGCCCGGCACCGTGGAACTGGCAGAGATCTCGGGCTCCGACACCTTCGTGCACGTGCACACGGCGGTGGGTGAGCTGGTGGCGCAACTGACTGGCGTGCACTTCTTCGAGCTCGGCGCACCGCTCACGTTGCACATGGCGGCGGCACAAGCCTATGTCTTCGACGCAGCGGGTGCTTTGTGCGTGGCACCACCACGCAAGCACTTATGAGACCCCCACGCTCGCTCTCGCTCACTGCCCCCCGAGGGGGCGATCAGTGGCTTCGGGCGGCCGGGCGCCACTGACATGGCCAGCATCGATCTCGACCTGGCGCATTCCTACAAGCCTGATCCGCAGGCCGACGCGGACTACGCGCTGCTGCCGCTGAAGATGAGCTTCCGCGACGGCGGCGCCTATGCGTTGCTGGGGCCTTCGGGCTGCGGCAAGACGACCATGCTCAACATCATGTCGGGGCTGCTGGTGCCGTCGAAGGGCACGGTGCAATTCGACGGTGTCGATGTCACGCGCACGACACCGCAGCAGCGCAACATCGCGCAGGTGTTCCAGTTCCCGGTCATCTACGACACCATGACGGTGGCGCAGAACCTGGCCTTCCCACTGAAGAACCGCAAGGTGCCGGCAGCACAGATCGCACAGCGCGTGGGCGTGATCGCCGAGATGCTGGAAATGAGCCACCAGCTGGACCAGCGTGCTGCAGGGCTGTCGGCCGACCAGAAACAGAAGATTTCCCTCGGCCGCGGCCTCGTGCGCCCTGACGTGTCGGCCGTGCTCTTCGACGAACCGCTGACCGTGATCGACCCGCACCTGAAGTGGCAGCTGCGGCGCAAGTTGAAGCAGATTCACCACGAACTGAAGCTGACGCTGATCTACGTCACGCACGACCAGGTTGAAGCGCTGACCTTCGCCGAAGAAGTGGTCGTCATGACACGTGGCCGCGCCGTGCAGGTGGGGTCCGCCGAGGCGCTGTTTGAGCGGCCCGCGCACACCTTCGTCGGTCACTTCATCGGCTCGCCAGGCATGAACTTCCTGCCCGCGCGCGCGGCAGATGGAATGCTCGATGTGGCCGGCCGCAAGCTGCCTGCGGGGCGGCACTTGCCCGACGGTGATTTGAAGCTCGGCGTGCGGCCCGAATACGTCAGCGTTGCCGATCCCGATGCTGCAGGCGCATTGCCGGCCCAGGTGACGCGCGCGCAGGATGTGGGCACGCACGTGATGCTCACCGCCACGCTGGCCGGTGGCAGCATGCTGAAGGCGCGGCTGTCACCAGAAACACCGGTGCCGCAGCCCGGCAGCACCGCGTGGCTGAAAGTGTTGGGCGCGCACACCTGCTTCTACAGGAACGAGGAGTTGGTCGCGTGAGCACGACGACGAAGCCCGTCAACCAGAAAGCCTGGTTCCTGATCCTGCCGGTGTTCATCTGCGTCGCCTTCTCGGCCATCCTGCCCTTGATGACGGTGGTGAACTATTCGGTGCAGGACATCATCTCGCCAGAACGCCGTGTCTTCGTCGGCACCGAGTGGTTCGCCAGCGTGATGCGTGACCGCGACCTGCACGCGGCGCTGTGGCGGCAGCTGCAATTCTCGGGCGCGGTGCTGCTGATCGAGATTCCGCTGGGCATCGCACTGGCCCTGTCGATGCCGGCCACGGGCTGGCGTTCCAGCGCGGTGCTGGTGGTGGTGGCGCTGTCGCTGCTGATCCCGTGGAACGTGGTCGGCACCATCTGGCAAATCTACGGCCGCGCCGACATTGGGCTGCTCGGCGCAGCGCTCAAGGGTCTGGGCTTCGACTACAGCTACACCGGCAACGCCACGCATGCCTGGTTCACGGTTCTGGTGATGGACGTCTGGCACTGGACGCCGCTGGTGGCGCTGCTGTGTTTTGCCGGCCTGCGCAGCATCCCCGACGCCTATTACCAGGCCGCGCGCATCGACGGCGCCAGCTCTTGGGCCGTGTTCCGCTACATCCAGCTGCCCAAGATGCGCGGTGTGCTGATGATCGCGGTGCTGCTGCGCTTCATGGACAGCTTCATGATCTACACCGAACCCTTCGTGCTGACCGGCGGCGGGCCCGGCAATGCCACCACATTCCTCAGTCAGTACCTGACGCAGAAGGCGGTGGGTCAGTTTGACCTGGGGCCTGCAGCCGCGTTTTCGCTGATCTATTTCCTGATCATCCTGCTGCTGTGTTTCATCCTCTACAACTGGATGCAGCGTGTGGGCACGGCGGCGCCGGAAGGGGCGCCGCCATGAACCGCCGCAGCCTCATTCGCGCCGCATTCCTGGCGCTGTACCTGGTCTTTGCGCTGTTGCCCATCTACTGGATGGTCAACATGAGCTTCAAGACCAACGGCGAAATCCTGTCCAGCTTCACGATATTTCCGCAGCATTTCACCTTCGACAACTACCGCACCATCTTCACCGACGCCAGTTGGTATTCGGGCTACATCAACAGCCTCATCTACGTCGCCATCAACACCGTGATTTCGCTCACCGTGGCGCTGCCGGCGGCCTATGCCTTCAGCCGCTACAGCTTTCTGGGCGACAAGCACTTGTTCTTTTGGCTGCTGACGAACCGCATGACACCGCCGGCCATCTTCCTGCTGCCTTTCTTCCAGCTT
>JANMKK010000201.1:0-2952 GCA_031372005.1 Rubrivivax sp. | reverse complement strand
CGTCTTCGGTGCGCAGGCTGTAGTGCAGCAGGCGAATCTGCTGGCGCACCTGGTCGAGCAGGCGGGGTGGTGGCGTGGACATCGGTAAACTCCGAATACTGGATATATATACAGCTATCCTATCCCTGCTGCGCCGGCTTGGGTAGTGTCCGGGTGCCAAGTCACAGGCGGTAAATTCGGGCATGCGCAGCCTTCATCAGTGGCCCCTGGGCGCCAAGCTCTTTTTGATGGCGGCGCCCTTCCTGCTGCTGGCCCTGTGCGCGATGGCAGTGCTGGTGTGGATGTCGTTGCAGCTCGAAGGCGGCGCCGCCGCCGTCAACGAGGCCGGCCGCATGCGCATGCAGGCCTACCGCATGCTGCTGTCGGCAAGCGCGGGCGAAACGCCGTTGCTGCAGCAGCAGACAGCTGAATTCGAACGCAGCCTGCAGTTGCTGCGCCAGGGTGACCCCGAGCGGCCGCTCTTCGTGCCCTGGGACGACACCGTGCAGCAACGCTTTGCGGCGGTGGAACAAGGCTGGCAACGTTTCCGCAGCCGGCTCGGCCGTGCCGCGCCTGCCACCCTGGCCACGGGCGCGGCCGACTTCACCGCGCACATCGACCATTTCGTGGCCGGCATCGAAGCTCACTTGGCGCGCTGGACATCGCTGATGCACCTGCTGCAGATTGCACTCATGGCGCTGGCTGTGCTGGGTGCCGCCGTGCTGCTGTACACCGGCCACCTCTTTGTGCTGGAACCCGTGGGGCTGCTGAAGCAGGCGATCCACCGCATCCAGGGTGGCGACCTGGGCGCGCGCGTGGCACGCACGACGAGCGACGAATTCGGCACCCTCGCCGCCGGCTTCAATGACATGGCGGGCCAGTTGCAGTCGATGTACCGCAGCCTGGAAGTGCGCGTGCAAGAGAAGACAGCCCAGTTGGAAGAAAAACACGAAAGGCTGACGAGCTTGTACGAAGTCACGACGCGTGTCACCAAGGCCGCGACGCTGGAAGAACTGGCCAGCGGCTTCACGAAGAGCGTGGCCCGCATTGCGCGCGCCGACGGCGTGGCGCTGCGCTGGTCGGACGAGACGAACAAGAGCTACCTGATGCTGGCGTCGCACGGCCTGCCGCAGGCCATGCTGGACGCCGAGCACTGCCTGGCGGCGGGCGACTGCCACTGCGGCTCACCACAGGCCACGCCCGGCGCGCGTGTGATCCCGATCGGTGCCATGCAGCCGGCACGCAAGGACCACTGCGCAAGCGCCGGCTTCCAGACCGTGGTGTCGGTGCCGATCCGCCTGCACGAACGGTTGATGGGCGAGGTGGACCTGTTCTTCCACGCCCAGGTCGAGCTGTCCGACGACGAACGTGCGCTGCTCGAAGCGCTGACCCTGCAACTGGCCGGCGCGATGGAAAACCTGCGCCTCAACGCGCTCGGCCTGGAAGCCGCGGTGTCGCAGGAGCGCAGCTTCCTGGCACGCGAACTGCACGACTCGATTGCACAGTCACTTGCCTTCCTGAAGATCCAGGTCCAGCTGATGCGCGAAGCGCTGGCCAAGGGCGACGCGCCGCAGGTGCAGCATGTGCTGGAGGAAATCGACGTTGGCGTGCGCGAAAGTTACGGCGATGTGCGCGAACTGCTGATGCACTTTCGCACCCGCGCCAACGCCGAAGACATCGAGCCGGCGCTCAGGACCACGCTGCGGAAGTTTCAACACCAGACGGGCCTCAAGACCACCCTGCAAATGGAAGGCGAAGCCTTGCCGCTGGCGCCGGACACGCAGATCCAGGTGCTGCATATCGTGCAGGAAGCGCTGTCGAATGTGCGCAAACACGCGCGCGCCGGGCAGGTGTGGCTGGACGTGCGCAAGCAGCCGCACTGGCGGCTGGAGGTGCGTGACGACGGCCTGGGTTTTGTTGGCGCCGATGCGGTAAAGGACGGTCGCCTTGACGAGACGCACCTCGGCCTGCGCATCATGGGCGAACGCGCAGAACGTCTGGGCGCGCAGTTTGAAGTCATGTCTGCGCCGGGCCGCGGCACATCGGTGGTGCTGACCCTGCCGATAGCGCCGCAGCCTGCGCTGACTGGAGGCTGAAGACGATGACCCAAGAGCCCGCCAGGATCCGCATCCTCGTTGTTGACGACCACACGCTGTTCCGCCGTGGCCTGACCGCGCTGCTGCAGCGAGACCCGCAATTCGAAGTGGTGGGCGACGCCGGTGACGCAGGCATTGCACAGCGCCGCGCGCAGGAACTGCAGCCGGATCTGATCCTGCTGGACAACCACCTGCCGGGTGTGAACGGCGTCGACGCGCTGCCCGCGCTTCATGAGGCGGCGCCCGGTGTGAAGGTGCTGATGCTGACCGTCAGCGAAGACGAACAAGACCTGGCTACCGCCCTGCGCGGCGGCGCCTGCGGTTACCTGCTGAAGACGATCGAAGGCGACGCGCTGTCGCTGGCCATCCGCCGCGTCATGCGCGGCGAGAGCGTCGTGACTGAGGAGATGACGGGCAAGCTGGTGGCCGCCTACCGCGGTGCCACGGCGCCGGCGCAACCGGCGCAAGCCGCCACGCCACCGTCGCGCCTGGACGTGATGTCCAAGCGCGAACTGGACATCCTGCGCTGCATTGCCCGTGGCCAGGGCAACAAGGAAATCGCGCGCTCGCTGGGCATTGCCGAGACCACCGTGAAGATCCATGTCCAGCATGTGCTGCGCAAGCTGGACGTGAGTTCACGCGTGCACGCCGCCGTCATCGCAAGCGTTCACGGCCTGTCCTGAACTGGGCTTGATCCAGCGCAAGCGCAGGCGATTCAGCTGCCGCGCTAGTTCTTCAGGATGAGGGCACCAAGGACCTGCTACTCCTTCTGGCGCGCCGCGCGCGTTCTACCGGCGGATGCCGCGACGAGCCCGTGATTCCTACAGTCTGCCCACGCAAATGAGTGGACTGCAAGATGAACAGCAGCAGCAGCAGC
>JANMKK010000183.1:0-5917 GCA_031372005.1 Rubrivivax sp. | reverse complement strand
CTCACGCTGCTGCGCGACGAAGCCGACCTGGCGGCGGTGCTGGGCAAGGCCTTCATCACCGTCTACACCGAGGTCAAGGAGATCGAGTACGCGGAATTCATGAAGGTGATCTCGCCCTGGGAACGCGAACACCTGCTGCTGCACGTTTGAGAGGCACCGCATGAACAAACCCGAACGCACGACTGCCGACCTGCAAGCCGCAGACGCCGCGCACTTCCTCCACCCTTTCACTGACTTCCAGAGTTTGGCCAGGAAAGGGTCGCGCATCATCCGGCGAGCCCACAACATCTACTTGTGGGACAGCGATGGCCAGAAGATTCTGGACGCGATGAGCGGCCTGTGGTGCGTCAACGTCGGCTACGGTCAGCAGGCCTTGATTGACGCCGCCACCCGGCAGCTGAGTGAGCTGCCCTTCTACAACGCCTTCTTCCAGACCGCCACCGTGCCGGCCATTGAACTGGCTGAACTGCTGGCCGAAGTGACGCCGCCACAGTTCAACCACGTCTTTTTCAGCGGCAGCGGCAGCGAAGGCAACGACACCGTCGTGCGCATGGTGCGGCGCTACTGGGATTTGCTGGGCCAGCCGCAGCGCAGCGTCATCATCAGCAGGAACAACGCCTACCACGGCAGCACGATGGCGGGTGCGTCGCTGGGCGGCATGAGCGGCATGCACGCGCAGGGGGGGTTGCCGATCCCCGGCATCGTGCACATCGAACAGCCTTACTGGTGGGAACACGGAAGACAGTCCGCCGGAAACCCGGGGCTAACCCGCGAAGCGTTCGGCTTGCAGGCCGCGCACTGGCTGGAAGAAAAGATCCTGCAACTGGGGCCGGAAAAGGTGGCCGCCTTCATCGGTGAGCCGATCCAGGGCGCGGGCGGCGTGATCATCCCGCCCAGCACCTACTGGCCCGAAGTGCAACGCATCTGCGACCGCCACGGCGTCCTGCTCGTCAGCGACGAAGTCATCTGCGGCTTCGGCCGCACAGGGCAGTGGTTCGGCTGCGAGACCTTCGGCTTCAAGCCCGACCTGATGACCTTTGCCAAGGGCGTGACGAGCGGCTACGTGCCGCTGGGCGGCGTGATGGTGGGTGACCGTATTGCCAAGGTGCTGATCGAACAAGGGGGCGAGTTCAACCACGGCTACACCTACAGCGGTCACCCGGTGGCCTGCGCGGTGGCGCTGGCCAACATCGGCCTGGTGCGTGAACTCAAGCTGGTCGAGCATGTGCGCGACGACGTAGGCCCGTACCTTGCACAGCACTTCGCGGCCCTGGCCGAGCACCCGCTGGTGGGGGACGCCGAAACCTGCGGTTTGATGGGCGCCCTGCTGCTCGTGAAGGACAAAAGCCATGGCACCGCTTTTGCCGAATCGGTGGAGATCGGCATGGTCTGCCGTGGCCACTGCTTCGCCAACGGCTTGATCATGCGCGCCGTGGGCAACCGCATGATCATCGCGCCGCCGCTCGTCATCACGCGTGCGCAAGTCGACGAGATGGTGGCGCTGATTCGCCTTTGCCTGGACCTGACGCTGGCCGATGCGCATCGGCAGGGCTGGTTGAATTGAACAGCATGACTTCCAAGGAAGCGGTGGAGCAACCGGCTTTCCTCCAGATTCAGGACATCGTCAAGGACTTCAACGGCTTCAAGGCCGTCAACCATGTCAGCCTCGACATCGCCAAGGGCGAGATCTTTGCGCTGCTGGGTTCGTCCGGCTGCGGCAAGAGCACCCTGCTGCGCATGCTGGCGGGCTTTGAGACGCCCACTTCGGGCCGCATCATCCTGAATGGCCAGGACCTGGCCGGCCTGCCGCCGTACCAGCGGCCGATGAACATGATGTTTCAGAGCTACGCGCTCTTTCCCCACCTGAGCGTGTGGCAGAACATCGCCTTCGGCCTGCAGCGCGAAGGGCTGCCCAAAGACGAGATTGCAGCGCGCGCAGACGCGATGCTCAAGCTCGTGCAGCTGAGCAAATTCGCGCAGCGCAAGCCGCATCAGCTCTCAGGCGGCCAGCAGCAGCGTGTGGCGCTGGCGCGCTGCCTGGCCAAGCAGCCGCAGATGCTGCTGCTGGACGAGCCGCTGGGTGCGCTGGACAAGAAGCTGCGCGAAGAAACGCAGATCGAGCTTGTCAACATCATCGAAGCGGTGGGTGTCACGTGCGTCATGGTCACGCACGACCAGGAAGAGGCCATGACCATGGCCAGCCGCATTGCGGTGATGAGCGAAGGCCGCTTCCTGCAGGTAGGCGCGCCGGGCGAAATCTACGAAACGCCAGCCACGCGCTTCGTGGCCGACTTCATCGGCAACGTCAACCTGATGGATGGGACGCTGGACGTCGACGAGGTGGACCACTGCATCATCGGCTCGGCCGACTGCAAGCACCATGTCGGCCACGGCATCACCGGCACCGGAGGCATGGTGGTCACGGTGGCGTTGCGGCCCGAGAAGATCGCACTCAGCAAGGCCAGACCCGAAGGCGACTTCAACCAGGTGCAGGGCACCGTGAAAGAGATGTCCTACTTCGGCAGCTTCACGGTCTTTCACCTGCAGCTGGCCAGCGGCGCCACGCTGAAAGTCAGCATGGCCAACACCCAGCGCCACCGGGATGAAGCCATCACCTGGGGCGACAACGTGTGGGCGCACTGGTCCGATTCGGCCCATGTGGTGCTGACGCAATAGCGCACCGCAGGGATGATGAACGCGATCAAGTCGATCAAGTCGCTCAAGTCGCTTTGCACCGGCCGCGGCCTGGTCATCGCGGTGCCCTTCCTTTTCCTGCTGCTGTTCTTCCTGGCGCCGTTTTTCATCGTCGGCAAGATCAGCGTGTCGGAGATGGACAACGTCGTCTTCAAGGATCTGCTCACACTCAAGGAAGGCGTGCTCACGCTGGCGCTGAAATTCAGCAACTACGTCTTCATCACCGAAGACCCGCTGTACATCAAGACTTACGTGGCGAGCCTGCGCTACGCCGCCGCCACCACGGTGCTGTGCCTCTTCATCGGCTACCCCTTCGCCTACTTCATGGCGCGCGCCACGCCCACGCAGCAGCCGGCCTTGCTGATGCTGGTGATGCTGCCCTTCTGGACCAGCTTTCTGCTGCGCGTCTATGCCTGGCGCGGGCTGCTGACCGAAGGCGGCTGGGTGGCGGAAGTCATCAACGGGCTGGGGCTGGACCAGCTGCTGCTGAGCGTGGGCCTGATCACGGCGCCGGGTCAGCTGATGCACACGCCGTTTTCGCTGGTGCTGGGCATGACCTACACCTACCTGCCCTTCATGATCCTGCCGCTCTTCGGCAACCTGGCCAAGATGGACCTGCGCCTCTTGGAAGCTGCAGCCGACCTGGGCGCAACGCCCTTCACCGCCTTCTGGAAGATCACGGTGCCGCTGTCCAAGGCCGGCATCATTGCCGGCAGCATGCTGGTGTTCATCCCCTGCGTCGGCGAATTCGTCATTCCTGAGCTGCTGGGCGGGCCCGAGACGTTGATGATTGGCCGCGTTCTGTGGGACGAATTCTTCAGCAACAACGACTGGCCGATGGCCAGCAGCGTGGCCGTCGTGATGGTGCTGTTGATCATCGTGCCGCTGGCCCTGTTCAACAAATACCAGGCCGAGGCGCAGGCAAGCCGGTCATGAAAAACGGCACCTCCGTCCACTTCAACAAATGGTTCGCGCGCGGCTGGCTCAGCGCGGGCTACCTGTTCCTGTACCTGCCCATCGTGGCACTGGTGATCTTCTCTTTCAACGACTCGCCCATCCCCAACGTCTGGCGCGGCTTCACGCTGAAGTGGTATGCGCAGCTGGCGAGTGACGAGGAGATGCTGGCCGGCCTGTGGCTGAGTCTGAAGATCGCCTTCATGACTGCCTGCGGCTCGGTCGTGCTGGGCACTTTCGCCGCCTTTGCGCTGAACAGATACAAACGTTTTTTCGGCCGCACTTTGTTCTCGGGCATGGTCAACGCACCGCTGGTGATGCCCGAGGTGGTGGTGGGTCTGTCGCTGCTGCTGATGCTGGTCAGCGTGCAACAAGCACTCGGCTTTCCAGAGCGCGGCATGGCCACCATCTGGCTCGGCCACCTGCTGCTGGGCATGGCCTATGCCACCGTCATCGTGCAGTCGCGCCTGCAGGACCTGAACCCGCAGCTTGAAGAAGCCGCCATGGACCTGGGTGCCAGGCCGCACCAGGTGTTCTGGCTGGTCACGTTGCCGATGATTGCGCAAAGCCTGGTCTCGGCCTGGCTGCTGACCTTCACCCTTTCGCTTGACGACGTGGTGCTGTCGGCCTTTCTCTCAGGCCCGGGCTCGACGACGATGCCTCTGGTGATTTTCTCGCGTGCGCGTCTGGGCCTGAACCCGAGCGTGAATGCGGTGGCCACCTTGATCATCGTCATCGTGTCCATCGGCGTCGTCGCCGCCAGCTATTTCATCGCGCGCGCCGAGCGCAATCGCCAGAAAGAGATGGCTGCTGCCACGCGGGCCTGATCGAGCTTAATCGAGCCTCAAAAGTTCTGAGGCTGAAAGCACGTGGCGCGTGCGCTGCGCGCCAGCACCGTGCACCTCAACCAGCACGACGAAGACGACATCACGGCGCCCTTCGGCGGCTTCAAACAAAACGGCAACGGGCGCGACAAGTGCCCGCATGCCTTTGACCAGTACCCGGAACTGAAGACAAGGTGGGTTCGCATCGACTGCGAAAACGCCTGAGCCTTGCTTTCAACGGCTGCTGCAAGACTGTTTCAAGCTCGGGTTGTTGAACCGGGCTGCGCTGAACGGCGTGAGATCAATCCCCGGCGCGCGCCCTGCCGCCAACGCGGCCACCAACTCTGCGGTCGCTGCGGACTGCGTCAAGCCCAGGTGGCCGTGGCCGAAGGCGTACAGCACACGCGGCTCTTCAGGTGCTGGCCCGATCACCGGCAGTGAATCGGGCAGCGAAGGCCTGAAGCCCATCCACTGCGTGCCGCCTGCCACCTTCAGCCCGGGCAGGAAGCGCTGCGCCTTGTCCAGCAGGGCCTGCGCGCGGCGGTAGTTGGGCGGCGCCTTCAGGCCGCCGAGCTCCACCGCGCCGCCCACGCGCACGCCGCCCGCAAGGGGCGTGACGACGAAGCCGTGGCCGCCAAAAGTCAGCTGACGCCGCAGATCGAAAGCGCCAACCGGTAGCGTGCTGTTGTAGCCGCGCTCAGTTTCCAGCGGGATGCGATGGCCGAGTGATTGCGCAAGCCGATGCGACCACGCACCCGCAGCCACCACCACCTGCCGGGCTTGCAGCCGCTGCCCGTCTTGCAGCAGCACCGCCACACCGCCGGCCGACGGCTGCAGTGCCTGGGCCTGCGCACGGCGCAGGCGCCCGCCGATTTGCACGAAGGCCGCCGCGACCTGGTCGCAAAGCCGGTGCGGGTCGTCGATGCGTTGCCAGCCGGGCACGAAAGTGGCCGCCACGAAAGCGGGCGACAAGCCGGGCTGCAATGCGGCGATGGCCTGCGCACTCTGCAAGTGTTCAAAGGCAATGCCATGGGCGGCGCGCACCTGCCAACCCGGCAACGACGCTTTCCATTCGGCGCGGCTTTCATACAGCTGCAGATTGCCGTCGCTGTGCAGCTGCTCTTGTGCATTCACCGATTGCAGCAGGCGCGGCATGGCCTGTGCGGCCAGCGCCATCAACGCCACCTGCGCGCGCGTGCTGGCCGCCACCTGGCGCGGTTGGCTGGCACGCCAGAAGCGCCACAGCCAGGGCGCGATGCGTGGCAGGTAGGCCGGCGGAATGGTCAACGGCCCCAGCGGGTTCAGCAACCAGCTTGGCGCCTGGCGGATGATGCCGGGTGAGGCCAGCGGCAGGATATCGCTGTAGGCCAACGCACCGGCGTTGCCGCGGCTGGCTTCGGCGGCCACGCCCTGACGGTCAATCAGCAGCACGTCGTGGCCGGTCT
>JANMKK010000049.1:0-1747 GCA_031372005.1 Rubrivivax sp. | reverse complement strand
CACGCCCGTGATCAGCTCGAGCTGGCTTTCGCTGTAGTCGGTGGTGATGTGCGGGTGCGTCAGCGGCGAGCCCAGGGCTGCCGGGTGCGGCGTGCGCGCCAGGGCACCACTGGGCAGCGCGCGCAGGCTTTCTTTTTCGATGCCGCGGCGAATGCCCTGCAGGCGCGCGGCAGGGATGCGGCGCAAACGGTCGGCCAGGGTCATGCGGATGTCTCTTGCAAAGCAGTGCGGGGGCGAAGGTTAAAGGCTGGCTGGGTTTTGTGCTCGGGTCTGCGCAAATTGTGCGGGGCGCGGCCGGGCTTGGCTTGGCGTTTATGCTGCGGCCCGATGCTCAACGCTGCCCCACCCGGCCACCCCGTCCACGCCCGGCCCATGGCCGCCGCATGAAACGCCGCCACCTCGTCCTGGGCAGCGTCGCCGCTGCCGGCGCACTGATGGTCGGCTGGGGGTTGATGCCCCTGCGCCAGCGTCTGAACACGCGCAACCCGCTGCCTACCGGCGCTGGCCAGGTGGCCTTCAATGGCTGGGTCAAGGTGGGCGCCGACGACAGTGTCACCGTGGTCATGCCCAAGAGCGAAATGGGCCAGGGCGTGCACACGGGCCTGGCGATGCTGCTGGCCGAAGAGCTGGACGCCGACTGGGCCCGCGTGCGCGTCGAAGCGTCACCCGTGGACGGCATCTACAACAACGTCGCCAGCGTTGTCGATGCGCTTCCCTTCCACCCCGACGAAGAAGGCGCCTTGCGCAGCAGCCTGGAATGGCTGACGGGCAAGACCGTGCGCGAGATCGGTTTGATGATGACGGGCGGCTCATCCAGCATCAAGGACTTGTGGCTGCCGATGCGCCAGGCCGGCGCGTCAGCGCGCGCGATGCTGGTGGCGGCGGCGGCCGCAAAGTGGGCCGTGCCGGTAGCGGAAGTGCAGGTGAACAAGGGCGTGCTGTCGCATGCATCCGGCAAGTCGGCGCGCTTCGGTGAACTGGCCGCTGCTGCTGCGGCACAAGCATTCCCCGACAAGCCGGCGCTCAAGGCCCCGACCGCCTTCAAGCTCATCGGCCAGCCGTTGCCGCGCCTGGAAGCGGCGCGCAAAATTGACGGCACGGCGCGATTCGGCATCGACGTGCTGCTGCCCGGCATGCTCTACGCCAGCGTGCAGATGTGCCCCACGCTCGGCGGGCGCGTTGCATCTCACGACGACGCCGCAGCGTCCTCGATGCCGGGTGTGCGCAAGGTGCTGGCCTTTGAGCCCCAAGTGGCGGGCGGCACCGGCGGCGTGGCGGTCATTGCCGACCAGCCCTGGCAGGCGATGAAGGCCGCCAAGGCGGCGGTGGTGCAGTGGGAAGCCGGCCCGGCGGCGGGTGTCTCCAGCGCGGCACTGATGAAGGAATTTGCGGCTGCACTGGACCGCGACAAGGGCTTCACTTATTTCAGCCGTGGCGACGTGCAAGCCGCGCTGGCCGAGGTTGCCAAGACGGTTGCCGCCAAGACAGTCACCGCCGAGTACAGCGCGCCCTACCTCGCGCACACGGCGATGGAACCCATCAACTGCACCGTGCTCGTGAACGACAACGCCGCCACGGTGTGGGCTTCAACCCAAGTGCCCGACATCGCGCGCGCCGTGGCCGCGCGCCTGCTGGGCCTGGACAAGGAGCAGGTGGACGTGCAGGTGCAGTACCTGGGCGGCGGCTTCGGGCGCCGGCTGGACGTGGACTTCGTGGCCCAGGCGGTGCTGATTGCACAGGCCACGCC
>JANMKK010000017.1:0-2753 GCA_031372005.1 Rubrivivax sp. | reverse complement strand
ATCGCCTCAGCCCACATGAGTGTGCTAACAGCAAAAGTGGCAGGCGTGCCACGCATCGTAGCGACTGCGCCGCCCTACCAGGGCGCGCCGCACCCGGCCATCGTGGCGGCCATGCACTTTGCCGGCGCCGACCAGATTTTGGTGCTGGGCGGCGTGCAAGCCGTGGCCGCCATGGCCATCGGAACGCAAAGCGTGCAGGCCGTGGACATGCTGGTAGGCCCGGGCAACATGTTTGTCGCCGAGGCCAAGCGGCAGTTGTACGGTCGCGTGGGCATTGACTTGTTTGCCGGGCCGACCGAAACGCTGGTGATTGCCGACGACAGCGTGGACGGCGAGATGTGCGCGGTGGACCTGCTGGGTCAGGCCGAGCACGGGCCCACCTCACCGGCGGTGCTGCTGACCACCAGCGAGAAGCTGGCGCACGCCACGCTGGCCGAGGTTGAGCGCCAGCTGGGCATCCTGCCCACCGCCGGCATCGCCCGCCAGGCCTGGGCCGAGCATGGCGAGGTCATCGTCTGCGACAGCGACGAAGAGATGCTGGCCGAGGCCGACCGCATCGCCAGCGAACATGTGCAGGTCATGACGCGCGACCCCGACTGGTTCCTGCAGCGCATGACGAACTACGGCGCGCTGTTTCTGGGCCCGCGCACCAACGTGAGTTTTGGCGACAAGGTAATCGGCACCAACCACACCCTGCCCACCAACAAGAACGCGCGCTACACCGGCGGCTTGTGGGTGGGCAAGTTCTTGAAGACCTGCACCTACCAGCGCGTGCTCACCGACGAAGCCAGCGCGGCCATCGGCGCGGTGTGTTCGCGGTTGTGTCACATGGAGAACTTCGCGGGCCATGGTGAACAAGCAAATCTGCGCGTGCGGCGGTATGGCCAGCAGCCTGATCTGCCGTGGTACCAGCCGGTGCCGGCTGCAGGCTGACCCACATTGACCATGAACGCTGGCTTGCCCAGAACGCCCACCCTGCGCCTGGATGGCCGCCGTGCGCTGGTCACCGGCGCCGGCCGCGGCCTGGGCCTGGCGTGTGCCGCCGCGCTGGCCGAAGCCGGCGCCGAAGTCTGGCTGGCCGCCCGCAGCGCGGCCGAGGTGCAGGCCGCCGCCAGCGCGCTGCGCGAACGCGGCGACCGTGCCCATGCCCTGGTGCTGGACGTGACCGACAGCGCGGCCATGGCCGTTGCGGTGGCCGCGCACGGCCCCTTCCAGGTGCTGGTCAACAACGCTGGCACCAACCGCCCCAAGCCCTTCAATGAAGTCACCGAAGACGATGTCGATGCCCTGCTGGCGCTGAACGTGAAGGCCGCTTTCTTCGTCGCCCGCGCCGTGGCCAGCGGGCTGAAGGCGGCGGGGCTGCCGGGCAGCATCGTGCAGATGTCGTCGCAGATGGGGCATGTGGGCGGCGTCAACCGCAGCATCTACTGCAGCAGCAAACACGCGCTGGAAGGCATGAGCAAGGCGCTGGCGCTTGAGTTGGGGCCGCACGGCATCCGCGTCAACACCGTGTGCCCGACCTTCATCGACACGCCCATGACACACGACTGGTTGGCCGCGCCGGCCTTCCGCGACCAGGTGCTGGGCAAGATTGCCCTGGGCCGCGTCGGCCAGGTCGAAGACGTGATGGGTGCCGTGCTGTTCCTGGCCGGCGACGCGGCGGCACTGGTCACCGGCTCAGCCCTGATGGTGGATGGCGGCTGGACAGCGGCATGATGGGCAGCCACCCCCCACCGCGCCGCACGGGCAATGCCCCGGCCGCCAGCGTGACCCAACACAATGTGACCAGCATCGACGTGGCCCGCCTGGCCGGCGTGTCGCAGTCGGCCGTCAGCCGCAGTTTCACGCCTGGCGCCAGCGTCGCGCCCGACACCCGTGCCCGCGTGCTGGACGCTGCACGCAAGCTGGGCTACCGGCCCAACGCCATCGCCAGCACGCTCAGCTCGCGGCGCAGCCGCATGATTGCGGTGGTGCTGACGACCCTGCAAAACCAGTTCTACCCGGTGGTGGTGGAAACGCTGTCGCAGCGCTTGCAGAAAGATGGCTACCACGTGCTGCTGTTCGTCACCCCCACTGAAGACGCCGACGAGCTGCTGGTGGAACTGCTGCGCTACCAGGTCGACGGCATCGTGATGGCGTCCACGCAGCTGTCGTCGAGCCTGGCGCAGCAGATTGCCGATGCGCGCATTCCGGTGGTGATGTTCAACCGCACCAGCAACAAGGGCCGCATCAGCACCGTCAGCTCCGACAACCTGGGTGGCGGCCGCGCCGTAGCGCACTTTTTGGCCGACGGCGGCCACCGGCGTGTGGCCTACATCGCCGGCGCTGAAGAATCGTCCACCAACCACGACCGCGAAAAAGGCCTGCGCGACGGCCTGGCCGAACGTGGCCTGCGGGTGGTGGCACGCGCCGTGGGCAACTACGAGTTCGAGGCCGCGGCGCTGGCCACGCAAGAGCTGTTTGGCAGCCTGGTGACCAGCCGTGAAAGGCCCGACGCGCTGTTTGTGGCCAGCGACCACATGGCCTTCGCCGCCATCGATACCCTGCGCGGCGCCCTGGGCCTGCGCGTGCCCGAAGACGTGTCGGTGGTCGGCTTTGACAACGTGCCGCAGGCCGACTGGGGCGCCTACCACCTGACCACCGTGCAGCAGGACACCGTGCCCATGATCGAAGCCACCGTGCAGATGCTGTTGAAGCAGCTCGAAGACAACGCCGTGACACGCGACCATGTGGTGGTGCCGGCCAAGCTGGTG
>JANMKK010000298.1:0-7096 GCA_031372005.1 Rubrivivax sp. | reverse complement strand
CCTGGCGCTGCAGGAAGCTGGCGCGGACGTTGGACTGAAGAACGCCGGCTACTACGCGCTGGATGCGCTGCGCATCGAAGCCGGCCGTCGTGCCTGGGGCCATGAACTGGGGCCTGATGAAACGCCCTTTGAAGCCAATCTGATGTTCGCCGTGAAGCTGGACAAGGCCACACCTTTCATCGGCCGCGAAGCGCTGCAACGCGCGCAGGGTCAGCCGCTGAAGAAGAAGTTATTGAGCTTCGTCTTCGACGACCCTGCGGTCTATGCCTGGGGCGGCGAAGCCATCGCCATCGATGGTCTGACGGTGGGCGAACTCAGTTCAGTGGGCTACAGCCCGAAGGCTGGCGCGTGTGTGGGCCTGGGGTATGTGCGCGGCGCGGCGGCATTGGCGGTGCACAGCGGCACGCCCGTGCACATCGACCTCTGGGGCCAGCCGGTGGCGGCGCGTGCCTGGGACTGATGGGCAACCTAAACTTCCGCGCATGAAGCATCCACAAACTATCGCCTTCATCGGCGGCGGCAACATGGCATCGGCACTGATCGGCGGCCTGCTGCGGTCGGGTGTGGAACCCGCGCGCATCGTGGTGGTGGAGCCGTTCGAGGCCCAGCGCCTGAAGCTCGCGCAGGCCTTTGACGTGCAGGCACAAGCCGCACCCGACGCCCGCCTGGCCGCAGCCAGCACCGTGGTGTGGGCCGTCAAGCCGCAGCTCTTTGCAGAAGCCGCCGCGCCCTGCGCACCGCACATTGCCCAGGCGCTGCAGCTCAGCGTGATGGCTGGCATCCGCAGTGAGGCGCTGGTGCTGGCCAGCAGCACTGAACGGGTCGTGCGTGCCATGCCCAACACGCCGGCGCTCATCGGCCAGGGCATTGCGGGACTTTACGCAAGGCCCGCCGTGGATGCTGCGGCGCGCGCCGATATCGAAGCGCTGTTTGCACCCACGGGTGCGTCGTTGTGGGTGGCGCAGGAAGATGACCTGGATGCCGTCACCGCGCTGTCGGGCTCGGGCCCGGCCTATGTCTTCTACTTCCTTGAAGCGATGATGCAGGCCGCCGCCGAGATGGGCCTGAGCGAAGCCCAGGGCCGGCTGCTGGCGCAGAGCACATTCGCAGGCGCGGCGGCGTTGGCGATGCAGAGCCCGTTGTCGCCGACCGCGCTGCGCGAGCAGGTCACGTCGAAGGGGGGCACCACGCACGCGGCCATCAGCTCACTTGATGCCAGTGGCGTGAAAGCAGACTTCGTGAAGGCGCTGCATGCGGCGCGTGACCGGGCGGCCGAACTCGGTCGCGCCTGAGCACAGCCCGGTCAAAGCCGCATGCCGCCGGCCCCGAAGAGGCCGACCAGGCCGATGACGATGAGGTAGACCGCGACGATGTAGTTCAGCAGCCGCGGCATCGCCAGGATCAGGATGCCTGCCAGCAGCGACAGGATGGGCGTCAAGCCCAGGTGCAAGTTCAAGGTGTGGTCTCCAAAAGGCCGCGCTGCCCTGCGCAAGTTTGGTGCGGGCGCAGACCTTGTAGCGCCGCGCATCGGGCAGGGTCTGTGCGTTGGCGCACCGTGCCTGAGATCCTGACCTCCGGGCCTTCAGCGGTAGAACGCCTCGACCACGCCCTTCAGCTTGATCAGCATCGGGTTGCCCTTGCGGTCCACCGCCTTGCCGGCGGGCACCTTGACCCAGCCTTCGCTGATGCAGTATTCAGCCACGTCGCTGCGGTCCTTGCCGTTCAGGCGGATGCCGATGTCGCGCTCGAACACGGCCGCAATGTGGTGCGGGCTTTTCGGGTCGGTGGACAGGCGGTCCGGCATGGGGGCGGGGGTCAAGTTCGTGTCCATGGACGTCGTTTTCGGCAAAGGGGAAGCGATTGTCAGGTGGGCGGCCATCAACGCGCCCGGCGCTCGCTCAGCCACGCCGCCATGCGCTTTTCAAGCGCGGCGAGCGGCACCGAACCGGTGTCCAGCACCGCGTCGTTGAAGTCGCGCAGGTCAAAGTCTTCACCCAGCTCACGTTCGGCGTTGGTCCGCAGTGCCGAAATTCGCAGTTGCCCGATCTTGTAGGCCAGTGCCTGCGCGGGCCAGGCGATGTAGCGGTCCACCTCGTTGACGATGTCCTGTTCGGTCTTGGCGGTGTGGGCCTTGAAGTAGGTGATGGCTTGTTCGCGGCTCCAGCCGAAGGCATGCATGCCGGTGTCCACCACCAGGCGCACGGCGCGCCACATCTCATACGTCAGCTGGCCGAAGCGCTCATACGGATCGTCATACAGACCCATGTCATAACCCAGCTGTTCCGCGTACAACGCCCACCCTTCGCCGTAGGCCACGAAGTAGGCGGACTTGCGGAACATCGGCATGTCAGGCAATTCCAGCGCGCGCGCAAACTGGAAGTGGTGGCCGGGCACGGCTTCGTGCAGGCTCAGCGCCATCATTTCCCAGCTCGGCCGTGTTTCGGGCTTGTAGAGGTTGACGTAGTGGTAGCCGGGCCGGGCTGTGGTGTTCGGGCCGTCTGCGGCCCCGCCCTGGTAGTAGGCCGTGGTGGTGTCGGGCGCGATGGTGTCTGGAATGGCGCGCACGCCGTAAGGCAGGCGCGGGATCAGCTTGCTGATCTTGACGAGTTCGGGGTCAATGCGTTTGGCCACCACCTGGTAGGCGGCCAGCAACTCTTCGGGCGTTTTCTTGAAAAAACGCGGGTCGGTGCGCAGGAAGGTGAAGAAGGCTTCCATGCTGCCGCTGAAACCGGTTTCGGTTTTCAGCGTCTCCATCGCAGTTTGCAGCCGCGCCACCTCTTGCAGGCCAATGCCGTGGATCTCGCGCGCCGTCATTTCGGTGGTGGTGAAGCTCTTCACCTGAAGCTCGTAGTAGGCCGCGCCGTCAGGCAGGGCGCTGGCAGCGATGGTGTCGCGCGCGTGCGGCAGGTAGTCGCGTTCGAAGGCGGTTTGCAGCTTGCGGTAAGCCGGCACGATGCGGTCGCTGATGAGCGCGCGCGCTTCGGCGGCCAGCGCCTGGCGTTCAGCCTCAGGCAGCGTGGCCGGCAAGCGCTTGAACGGTGCGTAGAACGGGCTTGTGGTGGCGTCGGCAACGATCTGTGCCTTGATCTGCGCCGGCACACGGTTCATCAGCACGCGCGGCGGCATGCGGCCCGCCTTCAGGCCCTCTTGCAGGAGCACGATGTTCTGGTCCACCAGCGCCGGCAGCGCGGCCAGGCGGGCCAGGTACTGGCGGTAGTGCGCGGCGGTGGCAAAGGGCATGGTCTGCGTGATGCCGTCGGCCGTCTGCACACCGCCCTGGTGGCCGATGGGTTGCAGGTATTCCTTGAAGGGCTGGCGCTGCACGGCCAACCGCAGGTTCCACTCGAAGGTGTCGTGGTGCAACTGGTCGGCGGCGGACAGCTGCGCGCGGGGGATGGCACGCAAGCGCTGCAGCGCGACGCGGTCGGCGGCTTCGCGCGCGGCTATGGCCCCAAGGCTCATGTCGGTCCAGCGGTCGTTGTAGCGCGTGTCGCCCTGGTAGCTGGCGCTTTCGGGGCTGTCTTTCAGGCCGCGTTCCCATTCGCTGGCAAAGAGGGCGTGCAGGGTTTGCGAATGAGATTGGATTTGGGATTGAGCAGTCATCGTGAATCCGACCAGGAAGGCACCGAGGAGCAGTGACAGTCTCTTCATGCCGTGATGGCCTTGAGCTGCCGGTGCGCCACCACATGCCGCAGCACCATCGGCACCGCCAGCGCCACGCCGATGAGCGTGGGCGCCAGGCCTGGCGCGATCATCAGCAGCGCGGCCAGCAGGCACAGCGCCTGTTCGGCCCGCGTCATCTCCACCAGGAAGTACTTGCTCAGCGTGGCTGCCAGCAAGGTGATGCCCAGGACGCAGCCGATGAAGGTGACCGCAAAGTCATAACCCGTGAAGCCCTTGGCCACGATCAACAGCGAGGGTGAAAAGACAAAGACAAAGGGCACCAGCACCTTCGCCATGCCAAGGCGGAACGCCATGTTGGCGGTCTTGAAAGGGTCACTGCCGGCCATGCCCGCTGCGGCATAGGCGGCCAGCGCCACGGGCGGTGTGATGTCGGCCAGCACGCCGTAATAGAAGACGAAGAAGTGCGCCACCAACGGCTCCACGCCCAGGCCCACGAGTGTGGGCGCCGCCACCGTGACCATGATGATGTAGTTGGCCGTGGTGGGGATGCCGCACCCCAGCAGGATGCACACCAGGCCGGTCATGACCAGCGCCACCAGCAGCGTCAGCGACTGGATGTTGACCCACTCGGCCGGCAGCAGCGTGCCCACGCCGCCCGACACCGCCTGCGCCGCGCCGGTGATGATGCTGCTGAGCTTGAAGCCGACGCCCGTGAGCGTGACGACGCCGATCACCAGGCCCACCGTCGCGGCCGCCGCGCCCACCGCCAGCGCGTACTTGGCACCGGTGCTGAAGGCTTCAATCAGGGCCGGCGTGCCGATGCGGCCTTGCAGCTTCAACGCTTTCAGCAGCAGCGGTGTCGCGACGAATGCGACACCGAAGATGGCCACCTTGACTTGCGTGTTCTCGATGCCACCAAACACGATCACCAGCAGCGCCGCGTGCAGCACCGCCAGCAAGGCCCAGTGTGCGGCCGTGTTGTCCCGCGGGCGCGTGCACAAGCCCACGATGGCGCAAGAGCTGATGCCCGTGAAGGCGGCCAGGTAAGGTGTTCGGCCGGTGCTGAGCACGGCGATCAGCAGGAAAAGCGGAATCAGCGTCGGCCAGCGCTCGGCAAAACTCTGGCGCAGCTTGGGCATCTCTTCTTCGGTCAGCCCGCGCAGGCCGAAGCGCTTGGCTTCGAAGTGCACCTGCATGAAGACGCCGAAGAAGTGCATGAAGGCCGGCACAGCGGCGGCGATGATGATGGTCTGGTAGGGCACCGCCAGGAATTCGATCATCAGGAAAGCCGCCGCGCCCAGCACCGGCGGCGTGATCTGCCCGCCCGTGCTGGAGGCTGCTTCCACGGCCGCCGCAAATTCGCGCTTGTAGCCGACGCGGATCATCGCGGGGATGGTGAGCGACCCCACCGTCACCGCATTGGCCACGCTTGAACCGGACAGCATGCCGAACATCGCCGAGCCGAACACACTCACCTTGGCCGGCCCGCCGGCATAACGCCCCGCAATGCTGCTGGCGACATCCAGGAACAGCTGCCCCAAGCCGATGCGCGTGGCCAGCACGCCGAAGAGCACGAAGTGGAAGACGTAGGTGGCCACCACGCCCACCGCCACCCCGTACACACCCTGGCTCGTGAGGTACTGGTGGTTGATGAGCTGGCTCCAGCTGGCACCCGCGTGCTTCAGCAAGCCCGGGAACAGCGGCCCGGTGAGCGCGTAGACCATGAAGCCGATGGCAATGATCGGCAGCGGCCAGCCCATGCTGCGGCGCGTGGCCTCGAGCAGCGCGATGATGAGGATGCTGCCCATCACCACATCAAGGGTCAGCGGGTTGCCGACGCGGAAGGTCAGGTCGTCGAAGATGATGGGGATGTAGAGCACCGACACGGCCACGGCGGCGGCCAGCAACCAGTCGAACCAGGGCACGTTGCCGGGGCGAAAAAACGAATGTTCAGCGGCTTTTTCCAGCAGCGCGTGGCGGTGCGGGAAGACCAGGAAGATCAGGCCCAGCACGAAGGCCAGGTGCACGCCGCGGTGCGTCACTTCCTGCAAGAGGCCGAAGCCGGCGGTGTAGTAATGGAAGAGCGACAGCACGATCAGCAGCCCGCCCACCACCGTGGCTGCGCCTGCGGTCAGTGGGCGGAAGCGCATCTCGGGGTCGAACTTCTGCTCCAGGGCGAGCAGGGTCTTGTCGTCGGGGAGCACAGTGGTCATGGGCAGCGGCTGGGGTGGTTTGGGCGGTGTGAGTCAGCAATGAAATGGGGCAGCCGATGCGGCCGCCCCGAGCACATCAGGCCTGCGCCGTTTTACTTCATCAAGCCGGCTTCCCTGTAGAACTTCTCAGCCCCCGGGTGGAAGGGGATGCCCGCGCTCTTGACCGCGTTTTCCTTGGTGATGAACTTGCCCTTGGCGTGGCCGGCGGCCAACTGCTGCTGTGCGGCGGCGCCGAACAGCGTCTTGGTGATTTCATAGACCGTGGTCATATCGGCCTTGTCGCTGGTGACCCACTGCGCGCCCACGGCCAGCGTCTGCACGGCACCCACGCCCTTGTAGGTCTCGGCGGCGATGCTGTCGGGGCTGAAGAAGGGGCTGCTCTTGCGCAGCGCGTCGGCCTGTGCGCCATCGATGGGCAAGAGTTCAATCCCGCCGCCGGCGCTGGCCAGTTCGGCAATGGCGCCGGCAGGCGCGCCGCCGGTGAAGAAGAAGGCGTCGAGCGAGCCGTCCTTCATCTTGTCGCCAGCCTGGTTGGGCTTGATGTATTCGGGCTTGATGTCCGATTCCTTGAGGCCATACGCGGCCAGGATGGCGCGCGCGTTGACCAGCGTGCCCGAGCCCGGTTCGTCCAGCGCCACGCGCTTGCCCTTCAGGTCAGCGACGCTCTTGATGCCGCTGCCCTTCTTCACCACCACATGCACACTTTCGGGGTACAGGTTGGCGATCAGGCGCAGGCCCGGCACATTGGGTTTGCCTTCGTACAGGCCCGTGCCCTTTTGCGCCCAGGTGGCGACGTCAGACTGCGAAAAACCGCTCTCCATGGCGCCGCCGGCAATGCCGTTGACGTTGGCCACGCTGCCGTTGCTGGCCTGCGCGGTGACGACGATCTTGCCCGGCTGGCTGACCGCGTTGGCGATCATGCCGCCCACGGGGTAGTAGGTGCCGGCCGTGCCGCCGGTGCCGATGCGGAAGAACTGCTGCGCATGCGCGCCGGTGGCAGACAGCGCGATTGCACTTGCCAAGGTGAGGACGCGGATGATTTTCATGAAAGGCTCCAACGAAAAACCGCGACCTTAACGCAGTGCCAGGTCTGCCGCCACGCCTGCAAACACGGTGAAGCCCAGCCAATGGTTCAGCCTGAAGGCCTTGAAGCAGCCGTCGCGCTGCCGGTTGCGAATGAGCGTGAAGTGCCACAGCGCCTGCGCCGCCGCCGCCGCCACGCCAATCAGGAACACCGTGCCCAGCCCCAGCGCCCGCCC
>JANMKK010000441.1:0-18632 GCA_031372005.1 Rubrivivax sp. | reverse complement strand
GGGAATGGCGGCGAACAGGTTGATGATGACCTGGGCGCCCCAGTAGGACATCTGACCCCAGGGCAGCAGGTAGCCCATGAAGGCTTCGGCCATCAGGCACAGGAAGATGGCGCAGCCGAAGATCCACACCAGTTCACGCGGGCTCTTGTAGCTGCCGTAAATCATGCCGCGGAACATGTGCAGATAGAGGACGACGAAGAACGCACTGGCGCCGGTGCTGTGCATGTAGCGCACCAGCCAGCCCCAGGGCACGTCCCGCATGATGTATTCCACCGACTCGAAGGCCTTGGCCGCGTCGGGCTTGTAATGCATGACCAGGAAGATGCCGGTGACGATCTGGATCACCAGCACCAACATCGACAGCGCACCGAAGAAGTACCAGAAGTTGAAGTTCTTCGGCGCGTAGTACTCCGACATGTGCACGCGGTAAGCGTCAAACGCGGTGGGGAACCGGTTCTGGGCCCAGACCGTGAGCTTGGCGCCGGTGGATGCACCGGCAGGCGCTTCCTTGAATTCAGCCATCGTGTCCTCGGGAATCGAGTGTGTGTTCTATCGGCGCCAGGATGGGCGACTGCGGATCTTGCGGCAAACGTTTTCGGCGTTCAGGCCTTCTTGTCTTCGCCGATCACGAGCGTGGTGTCGGACAGGTACATGTGCGGCGGCACTTCCAGGTTGTCGGGCGCGGGCTTGTTCTTGAACACGCGGCCGGCGATGTCGAAGGTGGAGCCATGGCACGGGCACAGGAAACCGCCCACCCAGTCGTCCGGCAAGGAAGGCTGCGCGCCGGGCGTGAATTTCTCGCTGGGCGAACAGCCCAGGTGCGAACAGATGCCGACGGCAACGAAGAATTCCGGCTTGATCGATCGGTATTCGTTCTTCGCGTAGGCCGGTGTCGGGTACTGGTTGCGGTCGGACTTGGGGTCGGCCAGCTGTGCATCCAGCTTCTGCAGCGCAGCAAGCTGTTCGGGCGTGCGGCGCACGATCCACACCGGCTTGCCACGCCACTCCACCGTGAGCTTCTCACCAGGCTTGATGGCGCTGATGTCCACCTGCACCGGGGCACCCGCCGCACGGGCACGCTCGGACGGCGCGAAGCTGCTGACGAAAGGCACCGCCACCGCGGCACCGCCGACAGCCGTGGCGCCGCAGGTGATGGCGATCCACGTGCGCCGGCCTTTGTCGATTCCGGGTGGGTTGCTGTTGTTGACGGTCGTGACGCTCATGCGTGTCCTTGAGTAGTCGCTTGGGTGGTCGCCCGGGTGGTCGGTCTGAAAGTGGCAAAACGGAGTCGGGTCAACCCCGAATTCTAGCCGAGCCCAAAGCGCCAACCCGGGGACGGCACCCATCCTGAAGACAGTTGACGCTCCCTGGGGGCCTCGTCTATGGTCCGGCCCGCCGCGTTGATGCGGCCACGGCGGGCAGTGGCTTGTCGGACAAACAAAACTGGAGTGAGCAATGAGCTTTGCATCTGAATTCAAGGAATTCGCCCTCAAGGGCAACGTCATGGATCTGGCGGTCGGCGTGATCATCGGCGGCGCCTTCGGCAAGATTGTCGATTCCATCGTTGGCGACTTGATCATGCCCATCGTCGGCAAGATTTTCGGCGGCCTGGACTTCAACAACTACTTCGTGCCGTTGGCCGGCCAGACCGCCGCCACGCTGGTCGAAGCCAAGAAGACCGGCGCCGTGTTTGCCTACGGCAGTTTCATCACCGTCGCCATCAATTTCATCATCCTGGCCTGCATCATCTTCTTGATGGTCAAGCAGATGAACCGCATGAAGCGCGAAGCACCCGCCGCGCCGCCGGCAGCGACGCCGGAAGACGTGGTTCTGCTGCGTGAAATTCGCGACAGCCTGAAGAAATAAGCGTTTGATTGCAGCCCACCGGCCGCGCGCACCGCGCCCCGGTGTGCAAGGTTGCGATGGATGCCATGTCGCATACTCGGTGGCTGCCCCGCAGGGCACCACTGCATCCATGAAGCCCAACCCCATTCACCGCCTGCCTGCCACGCTGGAGGCGGCCGTCCAGCGCCTGAAGCTGGCAGCGCGCGAAGCGGCCGAGCGCACCATCGAAAGCCTGGGTCTGGCCGCACTGGCGGCCACCCACGCCTTCCAGCGCGACGGCCTGTTGGGCGCGCAGTTTGAACTCAACCGCAAGTCCGCCGTCTTCATCCTCACCTTCAACGACGCCTTTGACGAACGCGTCGTGCGAGAACTCGGGCCGCGTGTTGCGCCGGGCGCCACACCTGGCGCCACGGGCATCGGCGCGCCTCAGTCCCAGGGCCCTGCGCCCACCAACTGGGACGCGTTGAGCCTGGTGGAAGACCGCGAAGTTGAAGCGCAGATTTCGGCTGAGCGCTTCGGGCTTGAGATCGCACACGCCTGCGAATGGGAACTGCGCGAGCTGGACGCCTATGTAGCCACCGTGCTGGCTGACGCGGGCGGCGAACGCGAGCGCAACCCGCTGCGCCCCGACATCGTCGGCCACGCCATGATCCGCGGCATTGACGCCGTGTCCGACCGCGCCGACGTGCGCAAGGTGCTGTCGTCTGAACTCAGCCGTTCGCTGGCAGGCCTGCTGCGCGGCACCTACGGCACCATCATCGGCGACTTCCGCCATGCGGGCGTGCAGCCGGTGGGCTTGACGGTGCGTCAGCGCCTGAGCGCAGCGCGCGGGGCTGGCGCTGTGGGCGACAGGGGCGAAGGGGCCGACACCCAGCAAGGCCAGCACCGCCAGCCCGGCCGTGCCGACGAAGGCCGCCACGGCGGTCGCCGGTCTGGCCAGCCCAGCCATTCGAACTTTGCGCCGTCCACCCGCCACGGCTACAGCAGCACCCGCAGTGGCACCCGCAGTGGCATACGCGAGGGTACGCTGCTGGGGCAGGTGGACCCGGCTCTGATGTCGCTGATGCGGCGCCTGGCTTTCACCAATTCACCCCCCGTCACCGGCCCCGGCGTGGGTGATGCCGACATGCTGGACAGCGGCCACCCGGCGCCACTGCCCAACCTGATCCGTGCCCACCGCGAAGAATTGCGCCAGGCGTCGAGCGGCACGCTCGACCACATGGTGATCGACGTCATCGGCTTCCTCTTCGACCAGATCCTGGCCGACCCCAAAGTGCCGCCGCAGATGGCACGCCAGATCGCCCGGCTGCAGCTGCCGGTGTTGCGCACGGCTCTGGGCGACGCCACCTTTTTCTCGTCGCGCCGCCACCCGGTGCGCCGCTTCGTCAACCGCATCGCGTCGCTGGGCGCTGCCTTTGAAGACTTTGGCGACGACAGCGCCAAGCATTTTCT
The DNA here is from genome assembly GCA_031372005.1 of Rubrivivax sp. Taxonomy (GTDB): domain Bacteria; phylum Pseudomonadota; class Gammaproteobacteria; order Burkholderiales; family Burkholderiaceae_C; genus Rubrivivax. Next base: position 15,335 of record JANMKK010000441.1, on the reverse strand, counting down.
GACCAAGGTGCGCTCGCTGATCAACGAGGTGGTGGAAGGCGACTTCGACCAGACCGAGGTTTATGAGCAGAAGCTCGCAGCGCTGGAGACCTTTGTCGCCGACCAGGCGCTGCAGGAGGGGCAGGCCGAGGGTGACGCGGCGGCCTTGCTGGCCGAAAAAGAAGACGAAATGCGGCTGCGCCAGCTCTACGCGCAACGTCTTGCTGGCGACCTGAAGGACGTAACGGTGCCCGCCTTCGTGCGCGACTTCGTCAGCCGCGTCTGGAGCCAAGTGCTGCTGCGCGCCGACGCCAAGGGTGGGCCCGACGGTGAAGCCGCCCTGCGCCTGCGCCGTGCCGGCCGCGAACTGATGTTGAGCGTGCAGCCCAAGCCCACGCCCACGCACCGCAAGGCCTTCCTGGCCGAATTGCCCAAGCTGATGCAGGTCCTGACCGAGGGCATGAACCTCATCGGCTGGCCGGATGTGCAGCGCCGCACCTTCTTCGGCCAGCTGATGCCGGCGCACGCCGAAGCGTTGAAGAGCCCCGCAGGCCGTCAGCTGGACCTGAACCTGATGGCCCGCCAAGTGGAAGGCGCACTGCAGCGGCCAGTGCCTTCGCGCGACGAACTGCGCGCCGTGGCCGCGTTGCCAGTGCTGACCGACGAATGGTCGGCCCCCAGCCTGAGCCGCGAAGAAGTGCTGCGCGTGGGCCTGGTGGAAGAGTCGGCCGTCGACTGGAACGGGACGGTGGACATCGACCTCGGTGCCGAGGCCGACACCCCACCCGCACACCCCAAACCCGCCGCCCCCGGCCTGCCCGCGATCATCGACGCGCCTGAAGCGACACGGGGCCGCGAACTGGCCGACCACATCCAGGTCGGCTTCGCCTACCAGATGCACCTGCAGGACAGTTGGCAGTAAGTGCGCCTGTCGCACGTCAGCCCGGGCCGCAGCTTTTTCATCTTCACCCACGGCGGGCGTCACAAGAAGACGGTGTCGCTGACGCAGCGCATGGTGCTGCGGCTGTGCGAAACCGGGCGCCTGCGCGCCTTCGAGAATGCGACGCTGATTGAACGTGCCACTGAACGTGCGCGCCGGCTGTTGGCAACGCTGGCGCTGCCTGCCGCGCCGCGCGGGACGCGGGCTTAGACGCCTGGCCTGTCGGTAGAGCTTGCTGCCGCGCCGGCGTCCACCAGCCGGCGCGCCATCTGCAGCGCCGCAATCAAACTGGCCGGGTTGGCCACGCCGTGGCCGGCAATGTCGAAGGCGGTGCCATGGTCGGGGCTCGTGCGCACGAAGGGCAGGCCCAGCGTCACGTTCACGCCCTGCTCCACGCCCAGGTACTTGACGGGGATCAGGCCGTGGTCGTGTGTCATCGCCACCACCAAATCAAACTCACCGCGCCGCGCCCGCATGAACACGGTGTCGGGCGCAAAGGGGCCCTGCACATCAAGGCCAGCGGCACGCGCGGCCTGCACCGCCGGGCCGATGATCTTCAGCTCTTCGTCGCCGAAGAGCCCACCCTCGCCGGCATGCGGGGTGAGGCCCGCCACCGCGATGCGTGGCCGCTGCCGGCCCCACGCAGCAGCCGCATGGTGGGCAATGTGCAGGGTCTGCAGCACGGCGTCAAAAGTGACGGCGTCGATGGCCTTGCGCAGCGACAGGTGGATCGTCACCAGCACCACGCGCAGCTCTTCGTTGGCCAGCATCATGCGCACGGCTGGCGGTTCAGCGCCGGGGTTTGCGGCCAGCGCCTGCAGCATTTCGGTGTGGCCTGGGTAATGCACACCGGCCGCAGACAGCGCTTCCTTGTGGATCGGCGCGGTAACGATGGCCGCTGCCTCGCCACTCTGCACCCAGCGCACCGCAGCTTCGATACAGCGCGCGGCAGCCGCGCCGTTGCGGCCGTCGATCACACCCTGCGGCAGCGTGGCCAAGCCGGGGGGCAGGCCGGGCGGCACCAGCACCGGCAAGCAGCCCGGTGGCACGTCGGCAAGGTCGGCAGGCGTGTCGATCACTGCGGTCATCGAAGCACCCGTCACCGCACCCTCATCCCCGACCACGCGCCGCAACACCGCAACGTCGCCAACAACCACGCAGCCCGCCAACGCACCGCGCTCGAAGGCGCGCACGATGATCTCCGGGCCGATGCCGGCGGCGTCGCCCATGGTCACGAGCAAGGGCTTCATGCCGGTGTTCATGCCGGGTTGTCGATCTCGATGTGCTGGTGCTCGACACCCAACTGCGCCGCCACGTGGGCCGCAACGGCCGCGGCGCCGAAACGCTCCGTGGCGTGGTGCCCGCAAGCCAGGAAAGCAACGCCGGTCTCGCGCGCCAGGTGCGCTTGCGGCTCGGAAATCTCACCCGTGATGAAGGCATCGGCCCCGGCCGCGATGGCCGGCTCAAAGTAACCCTGCGCGCCGCCCGTGCACCAGGCCACGCGCCGCAGGGCACGGCCGTCTCCGGGCACCACCGTGATGGATTTGTCCAGCGCCCCGCTGGCTGCAGCCACCAGCGCATCGAGCGACGCGTTGGCCCCCGCCGGGCCGATGAAGCCCAGCTTCTGTTCGCCAAAGCGCGCATCGGCACGCAGGTGGAGGCGCAAACCCAGCTGCGCGTTGTTGCCCAGTTCTGCATGCGCGTCCAGCGGCAGGTGGTAGGCATAGAGGTTCACGCCCGCGCCCATCAAGCGGCGCACGCGGGCCGCCAGCCAGCCGGTCAAACGCCCGTCCATGCCGCGCCAGAAAAGACCGTGGTGCACCAGCAGCGTGTCGGCACCCGCGGCGATGGCAGCGTCGATGAAAGCCAGGCTGGCGGTAACGCCGGACACGATGCGGCGCACCTCGGGCACGCCCTCAACCTGCAAGCCGTTCGGCCCATAATCCTTGAAAAGCTCTGGCTGCAGCAGCATCTGCAGGCATGAATCCAATTCTTGTCGGTGGGCCATGGCTTGATTCTGCCCCCGGCTCCTTACCCTGAAGCCCGTGATGCGTCGAACCTGGCTCGTCTTTTCGCAGGCCGTCACCATCGGCGTGGCATGTCTGTTTGTGGTGCTGACTTTCAAGCCCGAATGGCTGCCGGGTGGGCGGGTATTGTCGGTGCTGCCGGCGCCAACGCTGATCCAGGCGGCCAGCCCGGCTTACGCGGCTGCGGCGGCCTCTGGCGGCGCCAGCGGCTTCGCACTGGCAGCACGCCGCGCCGCGCCGGCCGTGGTGAGCATCACCGCCACAAGACTTGCGCGCCGCAACCCGCACACCGACGACCCGCGCTTCAAGTTCTTCTTCGGCGACCAGCCGCAAGGCCAGGCGCAAGTGGGCCTGGGCTCGGGCGTGATCGTCTCGCCCGAAGGCTACTTGCTGACCAACCACCACGTGGTGGAAGACGCCACCGACATTGAAGTGCAGCTGGCCGACGGCCGCAACACCCGTGGGACAGTCGTCGGCAGCGACCCCGAGACCGACATCGCGGTGCTGAAGATCGACCTGCAGAACCTGCCCGTGGTGACACTCGGCGACGTGCGCGCGCTGCAGGTGGGCGACGCGGTGCTGGCCATCGGCAACCCCTTCAACGTCGGCCAGACCGTCACCGCCGGCATCATCAGTGCGCTGGACCGCACGCAGGCCGGCGCGTCGCAGTTCCAGAACTTCATCCAGACCGACGCCGCCATCAACCCCGGCAATTCCGGCGGCGCGCTGGTGGACGCGTCCGGCAACCTCGTCGGCATCAACACCGCCATCTTTTCGCGCACGGGCGGCAGCCTGGGCATCGGCTTTGCCGTGCCGGTGGACACCGCGCGCCAGGTGATGGAAGCGTTGATCCGTGGCGGCAGCGTGCGCCGCGGCTGGATTGGCGTGGAGCCCCGCGACCTGAGCGCAGAACTGGCCGACAGCCTTGCGCTGCCGGTGAAGACCGGCGTGCTCATCACCGGCGTGCTGCAAGACGGCCCCACGGCGCGTGGCGGTTTGAGGCCGGGCGATGTAGTGGTGAAAGTTGGCGGCAAGGCGGTGCTCAACACGGGCGAGTTGTTCTCTGCCGTTGCTTCGCTGCCGCCCGAGAGCACGGCGGTGATTGGCGTGTTGCGTGGGGCGCAGGCGCTGGATGTGAAGATTGCGGTGGGCGAGCGGCCGAAGCAGGCTGGGAATGGGCGCTGAGGTTGGTGTTTGCTGCGCTTTGCGGGTTGAGTGCTGTGGCGGCAAAGGCGTGCCCGGGCAGGCGGGAGCGCTTCGCTGTGGCGGCCTTCGCTGCGCTACGGCTCCCTTGCGCGGCCCTGGGGCTCGCAAGCGCCCGGGCGTGCGCCAGGCACAAAACAGTCCGCAGGGACTGTTTTGTGTCCGGGCGCACTGCATCAGTTTCTTGGCCCAGGCGCGGAACTCGCTGCGTTCGCTTCGCTCACTGCGCTCAAACAGCCGCGCCAAGTCAGATGTTGATGCGCTTCGCGCGGCCAAGAAACCTCCGCTCCTCAGCGCCACAGAGGCGTGCCCAATCCTGCCCGGGCCCGCCTTTGCTGCAACAGCGGTGGTGGTTGTAGAAGAACAGACCCCGCTGGTGAGTGAGCGGCGGGCGGTGCCCGGCAGGGGCCCACTCTGTGGCGGCGAGCAGCGCAGGCCTTGAGTCGGCGCGCACAGCGCGCATCCACATCTGATTTACCGCCGACTGTTTGAACGAAGAGAGCGCAGCGAGCGAAGTGAGCGAAGTGAGTTGGGCGGTACGACTCAAGGCTGAGCAGCACAGCGGAGTCGTAGCGCAGCGAAGACCGCCATAGTGTGGGCCGCTGCCGGGCACCGCCCGACGCGACGGGACGCGCGAATGCTCACAGCATCAGCGCAAGACGCTCCAAGATCAGCACCGCAAAAAACCCGAACGCGGCAATGATCGTCCACTTCACGATCACGATCCCTCGCTGCCGCCACACCACCTGCCCCGTGCCGACGTAGAGCGCAAAGCTCAGCAACCCACACACCAGCAGCAGCCCGAAGACAAGCCGAAAAATCAACATCACCAGGCCGGCGCCAATTCGGCAAAGCCCGCTGGCGCATCGGCATCGTGGGCGAAGCTCACCACTTCAAACGCCGACTCATCCGCCAGCAACTTGCGCAGCAGCTTGTTGTTCAGCGCATGCCCACTCTTGTAGGCCACGTAGCTGGCCAACAGTGGCTTGCCGGCAATGTGCAGGTCGCCAATCGCATCGAGAATCTTGTGTTTGACGAACTCGTCGTCGTAGCGCAAGCCTTCGCTGTTGAGCACACGGTAGTCGTCGATGACGATGACGTTGTCCATGTTGCCGCCCAGCCCAAGCCCGCGAGCGCGCATCATTTCCACATCCTTCGTGAAGCCGAAGGTGCGGGCACGGGCAATGTCGCGCTTGTAGACGCCAGTTGAAAAATCGAAGACCACGCGGCGGCCGGTGGCGTCCACGGCGGGGTGGTTGAAGTCGATCTCGAAGCTGAGCTTGTAGCCGTGGAAAGGCTCCAGCCGCGCCCACTTCAGCGTGGCGCCTTCGCCTTCGCGCACTTCCACGGCCTTCATGACGCGCAAGAAGCGCTTGGGCGCGTCCTGCATGGCGATGCCGGCGCTTTGCAGCAGGAAGACAAAGCTTGCGGCGCTGCCGTCGAGGATCGGCACCTCCTCGGCCGTGATGTCCACGCAGAGGTTGTCCAATCCCAACCCGGCGCAGGCGGACATCAGGTGTTCGATGGTCTGCACCTTGGCACCTGCCGGGTCGCCACCGGCGCTGATGGTGCTGGCCATGCGCGTGTCGCTGACGACCAGCGCAGAAACCGGGATGTCCACCGGGGGGTTCAGATCCACGCGGCGGAAGACGATGCCGGTGTCGGGCGGGGCGGGGCGCAGTGTGAGTTCAACGCGCTGGCCGCTGTGCACGCCCACGCCGACCGCTCGGGTCAGGACTTTGATGGTGCGTTGGCTCAGCATGGGTGCAATTGTCCGCGATCAAGCGCAGCCGCGCGCTGCATGCGGGCTCTCAGCACGGGCTCTGAGCACGGGCTTTCAACGCGGGTTTTCAAGAATGAACTTCGGCTTCACCATGGCGGCTCAGCAGTTCCATCAACTGCTTGCGGATCAGCATGCCGGGCCTGTCGGAATCCATCGAATATTCAATGCCGCGTCGGCGCGTGTCCACCAGCGCATCGGGGTCGGTGGATTCGAGGATGTCCTTGTCTTCGCGTGTGATGACGTGGTCAAACTCCACCAGCATTTGTTCGGGGCAATCGGCTTCAGTGTCATTGCGAAACAGCCACTGCACCAGTTGCAAGTGGCCGTCGTCGATGGGCGTGAAGCAGTTGATGATGATGTGGCGGACGCCGGGCTTGCCGTTCGCGGATGGTGCAGGCGGCGCGGGCGGATATTCGATGTCCAGCCGGCGCGAAAACGGCAGGTAGTAGGCGTTGCGCATGTGGCGCTGCGTGATGGGCTCGGTGCTGCCGCTGACGCGGTGGTAAGCCGGCGGGTTGGCCGCAGCGATGACGGTTTCGGCGTAAAAGCCGCCGTTTCCTGCTGCCGTTTCCACCAGTTCATAGCGGCTGGGCTTGGGCTGGTCGGCCACGCCAAAAGTGGCGCGGTGCACGAAGCTGAAGTGGCTGTTGTCGAAGCTGTTTTCCAGCGCGCGCACGGGGCTGGTGGCCCAGGTTTCATAGAACTGGAAGATGGTGCGCCAGCCGGGTGCGTTGAATTCGGGCATCTCGGGGATGTCGGCCAGCGGCGTTTCATCAAGCCCCACCAACGCCACCCAGGCATAGCCGTACTTCGCCACGCAGCGGAACGCGGGCGTTCGGTAGTCGGGGGGAATGGCGCGCGCTTCGTCGTACTGCGGGATGCGGATGACACGGCCGGCAGCGTTGTAGGTCCAGCCGTGGTAGCCGCATTGCAGCGCGCCATCGACACAGCGGCCCTTGCTGAGCTTGGCGGTGCGGTGGCAACAGCGGTCCTTGAGCGCGGCGGGCTGGCCTTGCGCGTCCAGGAACAGCACGATGTGTTCGCCCAGCAGCGTGAAGGGCTGCGGCTGGCCACTGGCCAGTTGCGACAGCGGCATCACGGCATGCCAGAACTTGCGGAAGACGGGTTGTTGGGTGACGAGCATGGCGCCTAGGCTAGCAGGGGTTGTGCCAAACAAGGGGGCAATGCAGTCCGGCGCCAGGGCCTGGCCCGCGCCGCGCTGCAGCGGCCCGTGGTGGACGCAGGGCCGAATTCGCAGCCGGGCAGGCCGCAGAATCGATGCGTGCCACCTTCATCGTTTCCAGCATCCACCCGCCACCAGGTCGTGATCCTGGGCGCCGGCATGTCCGGCCTGTGCATGGCCGTGCAGCTCAAACGCGCGGGGCAGCACGACTTTGTCGTCCTTGAAAAAAGCGAAGGCCTGGGCGGCACCTGGTGGGACAACCGCTACCCCGGCGCGCACGTCGACGTGCCTTCGCCGCTGTACAGCTTTTCATTCGCGCCCAACCCCAAGTGGACGCGTCGCTTTGCCGCCGCAGCGGAAATCCAGTCCTACATGCGGGACGTTGCGGCGCGTTTTGGCGTCAACGCGCACCTGCGTCTGGGCCAGACCGTGCTCGACGCGCGATTCGACGGGGCCAGCGGCCTGTGGCGCATCCAGACCGCGCAAGGAGACATTTTTGAGACACGCTTCTTCGTCTGCAGCACCGGGCCGCTGAGCGTGCCGCGCTGGCCCGACATTGCCGGCATCAAGAGCTTCAGCGGCCCCAGACTGCACTCGGCCGCCTGGGACGGCCGCGTGGACCTGAAGGGGCAGCGCGTGGCCCTGATCGGCACCGGGTCCACCGCTGCGCAAATGCTGGCACCGCTGACGCAGCGCGCGGCGGCCGTGACGCTCTTCCAGCGCACCGCCAACTGGGTGCTGCCGCGCATCGACCGTCCTTACGGCGCAGGGGACCGCGCACTGGCGCATCTGCCGCCTTACACCGCAGCCGTGCGTGCTTTCTGGTATCACCTGCTGGAATGGGGCCGACGCGGTTTTGACGACGGCACGCTGGCCCGCCGCGCCCTGCAGCGCACGGCGAATGCGCACCTGCAGCGACAGGTGCCCGACGAAGCCCTGCGCCAGCGCTTGCGCCCCACTTACGCGTTAGGCTGCAAACGCATCATCTATGCCAACGACTACTACCCGGCGCTGCAGCAGCCGCACGTGTCGCTGGTGACTGCAGACATCCAGCGCATCGTGGCCGACGGTGTCTTCACGGCCGACGGCCGGCACCACCCGATCGACGTCCTGGTGTGCGCCACCGGCTTTGACGTGCAGCACGCGCTCTCTGGCGTCACCATCACCGGCCGTGGTCAGCAAACCTTGACGGAGGCCTGGGCCGATGGCCCCGAAGCGCGGCTGGGCCTGACCGTGGCGGGCTTCCCCAACCTCTTCCTGATGCTGGGCCCCAACACCGCCACGGGGCACACGTCCACGCTGCTGTTCATCGAACCCGGCGTGCGCTGGGCGCTGCAGGCGATGCAGCAAGTGCAGCAGCGCAGCGCACGCTTCATCGACCTCAAACCCGCCGTGATGCGGTCCTTCAACGATGCGCTGCAAACGCGGCTGAAGGGATCGGTGTGGAGCCAATGCCGCAGCTGGTACCGCGCCGACAACGGCCGCAACATCGCCATCTGGCCCGGCTTCACGGGCGAGTACGTGCGCGCGGTGGCGGCGCAGGCCTGGGGCGACTTCGAGTTCGGGTGATGCAGCAACAGGTCTGCGGCTTAAAACCGTGGCAGCGACGCCAGCGACACAGTGCCCGCCGCCACGTCGGCCATGATCTGCTCGCGGTCGTCCCAGCCGCGCAGCTTGCCGGGGTTGAGCAAGCCGCCCGGGTCGAAACGCATCTTCGTGGCGACCACGTCGGGGTTGACCTGGCCCTGCTTGCCGTCTTCGACGATGTAGACGTGCGGGTTGGCGATGTAGACGCCGTGGTCGCGGTGCGTCTGCATGATCTGGTTCAGACGTTCGTCGGTGGTGTACCGCACCAGCTGCAGGCCTGAGCAATTCATCGCACCTTCCTTGGTGCGGATGAATTCCAGGTGCGTCAGCACCTCGTCACCCAGCAAGGTGCGCAATTCTTTGGCCTGCCGCACATGCTGGCCGGCGGCGAAACCGCTCTGGATGTAGGTCAGGCCCTTGTCCACCTTCATCGCATGCAGCGTGGTGTGGTTCCAGGTGTATTCGACGATCGTGCGGTTGCTGGTCTTCACCTCTGCAGCCGTCTTGCGGTGGCTGACGGTACCGCTGAACTCGGACACCAGCTGCTGGAAGCCGGACTCGCTGAATTCGGCCACCAGCACCAGCACGGCGTGGCTGCCACTGCGCATCGTGCCCTTCAGCAGCGGCGTGGCGGCCAGCAGCAAGTCGGGGATTGGCGTGGCCAGCAGCGTGACGCTCTTCTTCACGATGCCGGGCGCCCGGGCCAGTGCGTCGCCAAATTCGATGGCGGCGTCAAAGCTGTCGAAACAGATGATCGCTTCCAGCCACGGATGCGCCGGCGCCAGGCCCACTTCCAGTTCCAGCACCAGGCCGTTGGTGCCGTAAACGTGGTGCAGCAGCAGCGCTTCGGGTGCGCGCAGTTCGACCACCTTCGGATCGGGCTCGATGCTCATGGCGCGCACGCCCAGCACATTGCCGGTGCTGGCCAGCGGCCCGAAGTTGATGCTGCCCACGCCACCGAAACCGCCACCGTACAAGCCGCCGAGCGTGGCGCTGCGGAAGGTGCTGGGGACGCAGCGCAGTTCCCAGCCCACTCCCTGGCTGCTGCCAGGGACTTCCTGGGACTGTTGTGTCTGCCTGTCCATCTCCATCATGCGGATGCCCGCCTGCGCGCGCGCCGCACCGGGCTTGCACCACAGCAGCTTGTTGTACGCCGACAGGTCGAGGATCACGCCGCCGTGCAGCGGCATGCACTGGCCGTAGTTGCCGGTGCCGCTGCCGCGCACCGTGATGGGCAGGCCTTGCTGCGCGCAACCGGCCACGACGGCGCGAATTTCGTCCTCGGTCTTGGGCCGCGCCACGGCGTCGGCGCGCAGCGCACTCAGTTGGCGTTTCAGCACCGGGCTGAACCAGTAGAAGTCCTGGCTCAGGCGCTCGACACGGCTGTCGGTGATCCATTCGATGCCGCTCAACTCAGCGGCTAGGGCGACCGAACGCGCCTGGGTCTGGACGGGGTCAAAGGTCTGTGTCATGGCAGCATGGTCTTCACGAAGGCCTGGGCTTCAGCGCGCAGTTGCGCCATGTCCAGGCCCGGAATCAAGTCGTTTTCCACCACCACGCGGCCCTGCACCAGCAGCGCACGCAGCGTGGGTCGGCCGCCACTGGCCACGGGGCCGATTGCGGGGTCGTGCAGGCCAAAGTGGCGCGGCTGGTCCAGGTCATAGACGGCGATGTCGGCCGCCATGCCGACTTGCAAGGTTCCGACGCCGGGCAGGCCCAGCACACGCGCGCCGCCGGCCGTGCCGATGTGGACCACGTCCTCCACGCTCATGGCGCCGGCATGGCCGCCGGGTTGCGCCGTCCGCGCACCGGCGCGCGGGTCGGCGCGGTGCATCAGCCACGCGGCATGCGCTTCACTGGCCATGTCGGCGGCTTCGTTGCTGGCCGCGCCGTCCACCGCCAGGCCCACCGGCACGCCCAGCGCCAGGGCTTCGGGGATGCGCGCGATGCCGCTGCCCAGGCGGCCGTTGCTCTGCGGGCAATGGGCGATGCCGGTCTGGGTGCTGGCGCAGAGCTTCAGCTCATCGTCATTGAGGTGCACCATGTGCGCATACCAGACGTCGTCACCCACCCATTCGTGGTCGGCCACAAACTGCATCGGCGTGCAGCCGTGCACCTCGCGCGCCCAACGCACGTAGTCGTGCGTCTCGCTCAGGTGGCTGTGGAGGCGGATGCCCAGACGCCGGGCTTCGCGTGCCAGCGGCTTCAGGTGGTCCACTGCGCAGCTCCAGTTGGGCGTGGTGATGGCGCTGGCGATGCGGCGCATGGCCATCGGGCCGGGGTCGTGGAAGCGCTGCACGTCGCGTTCGACGCTGGCCAGAAAAGCGTCCAGCGTCTCGGGCGCAACCTGCGGCGGCGCGGCGCTGTCGGTCATCGCGCGCGCCTGCGTCTGGCCGCCGCGGCACAGCACGAAGCGCAGGCCGAGTCTGTCGGCTTCGTCGAAGACCGCCGCCGATGCGTCGAATGGCATGCCCGGGTAGTAGTGGTACTGATGGTCGGCCACGGTCGTGCAGCCCGACAGCATCAGTTCAACCAGGCCCACACGGGCGGCCAGGCGCAGCGCGGCTTCGTGGTCGAAGTGCCGGCGGTAGGCCACAGGGACGGCCGCCAGCCAGGGCACCAGCGCCAGGTTGATGCCAGCGGGGATGCCCTTCAAAAGGCTCTGGAACAGGTGGTGGTGGGTGTTGATCCAGCCGGGGTAGATGACACAGCCGTGGGCGTCGATGACGCGCTCGCCAGGTTGTGGCGACAGCGTGCCGATGGCATTGATGACGCCACTGCGCACGCGCACGTCAGCACCTGCGCTGCGCATGGCCGGACCCGCAAGACCCGTCATCAAATGGCTTGCGCCCCGGACCAACACATCAGTCATGAAGCGCCTCACTCTCGTGCCAACTGCCCAAGGCCCACTTCGACAGCACCGACATCAGTGCAAACAGCAGCACACCCGTCAACGTGATGAGCACCAGCGCGGCAAACATGCGCGGGATGTTGAGCTGGTAGCCGGCTTGCAGGATCTGGTAGGCCAACCCCGTGCCGGTGCCGCCCGTGCCGGCGACGAATTCCGCCACCACCGCCCCGATCAGCGCCAAGCCGCTGCTGATGCGCAGGCCGCCAAAAAAGTAGGGCAGCGCTGAAGGAATGCGCAGCCGCCAGAGCGTCTGCAGCCTTGTGGCGCGGTTCAACTTGAAGTAGCTCATCAACCCCGGGTTCACGCTGCGCAGACCCAGCGTGGTGTTGGCGATGATGGGAAACAAGGCCACCAGCGTGGCGCAGATCACCAGCGACGCGGTGGGGCTCTTGACCCAGATGATGATGAGCGGCGCGATGGCGACGATGGGCGTCACCTGCAACAGCACGGCGTAAGGGAACAGCGCCGTTTCAATCACCCGGCTCTGCACAAAGGCGAAGGCAATCAGCACGCCCAGCACGGTAGCGCTGATGAAGGCGAAGAGCGTGATCTTCAGCGTGGTGTACAGCGCTCCGAAGAGCAGCCCGGCGTCGGTCACCAGCACCTCCGCCACACGCAGCGGGCTGGGCACCAGGAAGGGCGGAATGTTCAAGCCCACCACGAGCCCCTGCCACGCGGCCAGCAGCACCACAGCCACCATCGCCGGCCACAAAACCTGCTGTGCTCGGGTGGTCATGCCAGCGCCTCGTCCGCACCCGCGCCACTGGCCGCCAGCAGGCTGTCCTGCAGCCGCTTGGCATGCTGGCTGAAACGGGTGGAGACGCGGAAGTCGGGCCCGCGCGGGTAGGGTTCGTTGATCGACACTTCATCGACGATGCGCCCCGGCCGCGCCGCCATCACCACCACGCGTTGCGACAGATAGACGGCCTCGAAGATCGAATGGGTGACGAAGATGACGGTGAGCTTCTGCTGCGCCCACAGCGCCAGCAGGTCGCTGTCCAGCCGGTTGCGCGTGATCTCGTCGAGTGCGCCGAAGGGTTCGTCCATCAGCAGCAGCTTGGGCTCCGTCACCAGGCCGCGCGCGATGCTGACGCGCATCTGCATGCCACCGCTCAATTCACGCGGCAGGTTGTTTTCAAACCTCTCCAGCCCGACCCCTTTCAGCGCGCTTCGCACCCGCGCTTCGGCCTGTGCCTGGGGCACGCCAGCCAGGTCCAGCGGCAGCCGCACATTGGCCATCACGCGCGCCCAGGGCATCAGCGTGGCTTCCTGGAAGACGAAGCTCAGGCCCTGGCCCGTCGCCTGCACTTGGTCGACGGGCTTGCGCCACAACAGCAGGCGGCCGTCGCTGGCTGGCAGCAGGCCGGCCACCATCTTCAGCAGCGTGCTCTTGCCGCAGCCGCTGGGGCCCAGCAGCGTGATGAACTCGCCGCTCTGCACCGTCAGGTTCACGGGCAGCAGCGCCTGGGTGCCGTTGGGGTAGGTCTTCTCGACGGACAAGACTTCGACGGCGGGTGCTTCGTTCATGCGGCCACGCCTTGGTCTGTCAGCGGCAGTTCCATCAGCCCGTCAGCCCGTCACGGCAGGACCTTCAAGTCCTTGACGAATTGCGTCGTGTAGGTCTTCTTCAAGTCCACCTTGCTCGGATCGACAAGCTTCATCGCCACCATCATGTCAAAGGTCTTCTTCATGCGTTCGTCGGTGACGATGCCGACCCCCATCTTGGCGGCGTCGCCGCCAAAGACCATGCCGCTGTCGTTGAGCAGCTTGATGCCGACGGCAATGCGGTCGTCACCCATGTTGGGGTTGTCGCGTCTGATCAGTGCACTGCCGGGCGCCGCGTCGCCTTTGAGGAAACTCTTCCAGCCTTCCATGCTGGCCTTGACGAATGCGGCCACTGCAACGGGCCGTTCCTTCACCGTCTTTTCCATGCAGACGATAGTGGTGGAATAAGGCGGCCAGCCGTGGTCCGACAGCAGGAAGACGCTGGGCTTGAACTTGGCTTCTCTCTCGATGGCGTAGGGTTCGCTGGACAGGTAACCCTGCTGCACGACGTTCTTGTCGGCGATGAAGGGCTGGATGTTGAAGGTGTAGGGCCGCGCCTGCGACGCGTCGAGCTTGTAGGTGGCCATCAGCCAGGGCCAGTAGGTGGTGTTGGCGGCGCTGCTGATGAGGATGGTCTTGCCTTTCAGGTCTTCCATCTTGTTGAGCACGCCGGGGTGGCCGATCAGGACCTGCGGGTCTTTCTGGAACGCGGCCGCCACCGTGACGGCGTGGATGCCTTGTTCCCAGCCCTTGATGGTCTGCATGTCGTAGCCCATCACGCAGTCGGTCTGGCCGGCCGCCATCAGCTGCATGATGTTGACCTGCGGCCCGCCCATCTTGATGCTGACGTCCAACCCCGCCTTCTGGTACAGGCCCGTGGCCAGTGCCTGGTAGAAGCCGCCGTGTTCGGCCTGCGCGTACCAGTTGGTGGTGAAGCTGATCTTTTCCTGCGCCTGTGCGCCAAAGGTGCAAGCCAGGGCCAGCACGGCCAGGGCCGCTGAGCGGGGGGTGACGAACATGAAGACTCCTCGATGACGAAATTAAAACAAGGTGCAAAGGTTGTGCCACCGGTGCGGTGCGGCAGGGCACCGCGGGGTACGGCGGGGTACGGCTCAGGGGCCTGCGATATCCCCGGTGTGGTGCAACCTGCCCCACGACTGCTCATTACGCTCGATCCAGTGCAGGTGGTGCAAGTCGGTGATGCCCTGAGCCCAGCTGCTGGCCAGCGAATCCAGGATGTCCGCGCCCTGCTCCGGCGTGGCCGACAAGGGGTCGCCAATGATGCCGCTGGGGCCGAAGTCGCGCGCCGTCCAGGCGCAGGCGGGGCGGCCGTCGGTGGAGAGCACCTTGCTGGGGAATTCTGGTGCGTAGTTGACGACGGCGTGTTCCATGCGCACGGTGTGCGGCGCCAGCGCCATCAGGATCGCCGTTTCGGCATGGCCTGCGTGCATGGACAGGCGCTTTTCCTTCTCGCTCAGGTACTTGCCTGCGGCATTCGGCACCCGCCAGGTGAAGTGCGGCAGCACGACGTAGTCGCCATGGCGCAGCCGCAGTTCACGCGCTGCCATCTCCATCACCTGCGGCTGGCCGCCGTGGGCGTTGACGATCAAGAGCTTCCTGAACCCCATTCGGTACACCGACTCACCGATCTGCGTCACCGTGTCCAGCAGCGTCGTGCCTTCGATCGTGACGGTGCCGGGGAAGTGCAGGTGTTCGTCGCTCTTGCCGTAGCAGATGGGCGACAGCGCATAGGCCGGAATGTCAAGCGGCAGCCGCGCCAGCGCGTGGCCGATGACACCGGCGGCGATGATCGTGTCCACCGCGCAGGGCAGGTGCGGGCCGTGCTGTTCGGTGCTGCCGGCGGGCAGCACGATGACGGTGTTGGGCTTGTCGGGCAGGGCCGCAATCTGCGTCCAGCTCAAGTACGGCAGGTAGCGTTCGGGCGGGCAATAGCCATGCAGCATGGTTCAACCTTTGAGGGCGAATTTGCAAGGGATGCAGGCCGTGGCTTCCACCTCGACCAGGATGTCAGCGGTGGGCAGCATGGCGCTGACCTCGACCACGGTGGACGCCGGCGGCTCGCCCGTGAAGAAGAGTTTGCGCACCCGGCTGTAATGCGGAAAGTGGTCCAGGTTCTTGAAGTACTGCACGAGCTTGAAGACGTCCCCCATCTGGCC
>JANMKK010000415.1:0-2024 GCA_031372005.1 Rubrivivax sp. | reverse complement strand
AGTCTTTTTCATGCGCCTACTCGGCAAAGCGCTCACCTTCGACGATGTGTTGTTGGTGCCGGCCTTCTCCCAGGTGTTGCCCCGCGACACCAGCCTTGCAACCCCGCTCACCCGCAACATCCGCCTGAACCTGCCGCTGGTGTCGGCGGCGATGGACACGGTGACTGAAGCCCGACTGGCCATCGCCATCGCGCAAGAGGGTGGCATCGGCATCGTGCACAAGAACCTCACGCCCCGGCAGCAAGCGGCCGAGGTCGCACGTGTCAAGCGTTATGAATCCGGCCTGCTGCGCGACCCCATCACTGTGCCACCCACGGCCAGCGTGCGCGACGTGATGACACTGTCGCGCCAGCATGGTGTGTCGGGTTTCCCGGTCGTCGATGGCAAGACAGTTGTCGGCATCGTCACCAACCGCGATCTGCGTTTTGAGACCCGCCTGGACCTGCCGGTGCGCGACATCATGACCCCGCGTGAACGCCTGGTGTGGGTGCGCGAAGGTGCCTCGCCCGAAGAAGGCAAGGCGCTGATGCACCAGCACCGGCTGGAGCGGGTGCTGGTGGTCAGCGACAGCTTTGAGCTGCGCGGCCTGATGACGGTGAAGGACATCACCAAGCAGACCGATTTTCCGAACGCCGCGCGCGACGCCCACGGCAAGCTGCGCGTGGGCGCCGCTGTCGGCGTGGCCGAAGGCACCGAAGAGCGTGTCGAACTGCTGGTGAAGGCCGGCGTCGATGTGCTGGTGGTAGACACGGCACACGGCCACAGCGCTGGCGTCATCGACCGCGTGCGCTGGGTCAAGCGCCACTATCCTCATGTGGATGTGATCGGCGGCAACATCGCCACCGCAGCCGCTGCCCTGGCGCTGGCCGAAGCTGGCGCTGATGCCGTGAAAGTGGGCATCGGCCCGGGGTCGATCTGCACCACGCGCATCGTCGCCGGCGTGGGCGTGCCGCAGATCATGGCCATTGCCAATGTGGCTGAAGCGCTGCGCGGCAGCGGCGTGCCGCTGATTGCTGACGGCGGCATCCGGTACTCGGGCGACATCGCCAAGGCGGTGGCGGCAGGCGCCAGCAGCGTGATGATGGGCAGCATGTTCGCCGGCACCGAAGAAGCGCCAGGCGAGACCATCCTCTACCAGGGCCGCACCTACAAAAGCTACCGGGGCATGGGCAGCATGGGTGCCATGCAGCAGGGCAGCGCCGACCGCTACTTTCAGGAAGTCAGCGAAGGAAGCGGCAACAACCCGAGCACCGCCAAGCTGGTGCCCGAAGGCATCGAAGGCCAGGTGCCGTACAAGGGCTCGGTCGTGCAAATCATCTTCCAGATGGCGGGCGGACTGCGCGCGTCGATGCACTACTGCGGTTGCGCCAGCATTGCCGACATGCAGGCGCGCGCCGAGTTCGTCGAGATCACCACCGCCGGCATCCGTGAGAGCCACGTGCATGACGTGCAAATCACGAAAGAGGCGCCGAACTACCGCATGGAATGACGGCGACCTGAGCGACTGATGACTCCTGATATTGCAGTTGCGGGCCGGCCTGCGGCCATGCGTTTCATCATGCTCGTGGTGCTGATCGACATGCTGGCCGTCGGCCTGATCGTGCCGGTGTTGCCGCCGCTGGTGGGCAAGTTCACCAGCAGCCCGTCGGAGCAGACTTACTGGTACGGATTGATCGCGTTTTCGTACGCCATCGCCAGCTTCTTCGGCGCGCCGATTCTGGGCGCACTGTCGGATCGTTATGGCCGTCGGCCGATCTTGCTGCTGGGGTTTTGCGGCCTGGCCTTGAACTTCTTCAGCACCGCGCTGGCCACCACCGGCTGGATGCTGGTGGCTTCACGCCTGGTGGGCGGCGCGATGCAGGCCAACGCGGCGGTGGCCAACGCCTATGTCGCCGACATCACGCCGCCCGAGGATCGCGCCAGGCGCTTCGGCATGCTGGGGGCGATGTTCGGCCTGGGGTTCATCCTCGGGCCGGTGATGGGCGGGCTGCTGGGCGCCATCGACCTGCACCTGCCGTTCTTCG
>JANMKK010000264.1:0-1839 GCA_031372005.1 Rubrivivax sp. | reverse complement strand
AGGCGTGCCGTGTCCACCAGCTCTGCCGCGATCAACCAGCGCCCCGGCTTCTTGCTCAAGTGCGTGCCCGGGTGGCGCCAGAACTTGATGCCGCGCGCACCCAGGTACCAGTCTTCGTCGTCGCTCTTGCAGCCGATGTTGCCCAGCAGGCCGGACAGCAACGACAGGTGCACCTGCTCATAGGTCGCAGGGCTGGTGTTCAAACGCCAGCCCTGTTCAGCCACCACGGTGTGAAGTTGCGAATGGATGTCGCGCCATTCACGCACGCGGCGCGGGCTGATGAAGCTGTCGCGCAGGCGCTGTTCCTGCTGGCGGTTGGTGAGTTTGTGGCTATCGACATGGGCTTCCTTCTGCCCCGCGTGGCCATGCACGCCACGGCCCGCTTCCACCCAGTGCCAGAGCTTGATCGTGCCCATGAATTCCGACTTCTCGTCGTCGAAGGGCTTGTGCCGCTGGTCGGCGGTTTGTGCGTGTTCCAGCGGCCTGTCGCGCACGTCCTGGCCGCTGAGTGCGGCCGCGATGATGAGCACTTCCGTCAGGCATTCGCGGCTCCGTGCTTCCAGGATCATGCGGCCCACGCGCGGGTCCAGCGGCAGCCGCGCGAGTTCCTGGCCGATGGGTGTGAGCTCATTCGCGTCATCCACCGCGCCCAGTTCCGACAGCAGGTCGTAGCCGTCAGCGATGGCCTTGCGCGGCGGCGGTTCGACGAAGGGGAAATCGTCCACCACGCCCAGATGCAGCGCCTTCATGCGCAGGATCACGCCGGCCAGTGAACAGCGCAGGATTTCGGGGTCGGTGAAGCGCGGCCGGCCGTTGAAATCGTCTTCGCCGTAGAGCCGGATGCAAATGCCATTGGCCACCCGCCCGCAGCGCCCGGCGCGCTGTTGCGCTGCGGCCTGGCTGATGGGCTCAATCTGCAACTGTTCGACCTTGTTGCGCCAGCTATAGCGTTTGACGCGGGCCAGGCCAGCGTCGATGACGTAGCGGATGCCGGGCACCGTCAATGACGTCTCCGCCACGTTGGTGGCGAGCACGATCCGGCGTCCGTTGCCAGATTCGAAAACGCGGTCCTGCTCCTGCTGGCTCAGGCGCGCAAAGAGCGGCAGGATTTCTGGCGGCGGGCCGCCGGACAAGCGCTTCTGGGCTTGTTGCAGAAGATGGCGCCGCAAGTGGTCTGCCGTCTCGCGAATCTCGCGTTCACCGGGCAGGAAGACGAGGATGTCGCCCGAGCCCTCGCGCCACAGTTCATCAACGCCGTCGGCAATGGCGTCAGACAGGTCGAAGTCGCGCTTTTCTTCAAAGGGGCGCCAACGCTGCTCGACCGGGAAGAGCCGCCCTGACACCGTGATCACCGGCGCCGGCCCGCGCGCCGACGCAAAGTGGGTGGCAAAGCGATCCGCGTCAATCGTCGCCGACGTGACGATCACCTTCAGGTCCGGCCGCCGTGGCAACAGTTGCCGCAGGTAGCCCAGCAGAAAGTCGATGTTCAGGCTGCGCTCGTGCGCCTCGTCGATGATGATCGTGTCGTAGGCGCTAAGCAGCGGGTCGCGTTCGGTCTCGGCCAGCAGGATGCCGTCGGTCATCAACTTGACGCTGGCGCCCGGTTGCAGCCGGTCCTGGAAACGCACCTTGAAACCCACGACGTCGCCCAGCGGCGAATTCAGCTCTTGCGCGATGCGCTTGGCGACGCTGCTGGCAGCAATGCGGCGCGGCTGCGTGTGGCCGATCAACCCCTTGCCACCGGCGCCCCAGCCGCGCCCCAGTTCCAGCAAGATCTTCGGCAGCTGCGTCGTCTTGCCCGAGCCGGTTTCACCGCAGACGATGACGACCGGATGCGTT
>JANMKK010000263.1:0-10713 GCA_031372005.1 Rubrivivax sp. | reverse complement strand
GCAAGCGCCGTACCGCGCGAGGTGCAGGCCAGCGTTGATGGCAAGGTCTACGCAGCGGTGCCGCTGATGCGCAAGGCCCGCCGCGCCGACGGACAGGTGGTCGACGTGCCGGTGCCGCTGGCCGAATACCGACACCTGCGCTGGCCCGAACAGCAGGTCGCCGCAGGCGCCTCGTTCACCACCAGCGCGCGCGTGCGCGTCGTGTCGGCGTCGGCGTCGGCCACGTCCAACCCGACCACGACACCCGCGGCGGTGTCGGCATCCCGCTGACAGGCCAGCCCAACGCACTTCAGTTAGCAAGACGTGCTGCCGATAAGTACGTTTGCGATCAATCGCCAGGAGCAGCAGACATGATTTCCAGTTGGTTCAACCTCAAGCGCCACCTTTCGCGAGCCATCGGCGCGCTGTTGCTGGCTGGCGTCGCCGCCACCGCCTCCACGGCGGCCTTCGCTGCGCCGGCCGCCGGCACGGCGATCGGCAACCAGGCCTCGGCCAGCTACACCGATGCGTCGAACACGCCGCGCACCGTCACTTCCAATGTGGTGACCGCGATCGTGCAGCAGGTGGCCAGCCTGACACTGACCCAAAGCACCAGCCGCACCGTCAGCGTCGGCAGCCAGGTCAGCTACCCGCTCACGTTGACCAACAGCGGCAATGGGTCCGACACCTTCAGTCTGGCCTTCACGCAGTCGGGATCCTTCGCTTTCACGTCGGTGGTGTTCTACGCCGACGTGAATGGTGACGGCGTGGCCGACAACACCACCCCGATCACCGCGACGACCGCGCTTGCGATGGGCGAGGTGTTCCGCTTCGTGGCGGTCGGCACAGTGCCGACGACGGCCGCCTCGGGCAACACCAACAGCCTCGTCGTCACCGCCACCAGCGGCTTCAACACCGGCGTCTCCAGCAGCGTGACCGAGAGCACCACCGTGACCTCGAACGCGGTGGTGAGCGTGACCAAGGCCATGAGTTCAGGTTCGGGTCTGCCGGGCAGCGGCCCGCACACCATCACCCTGACCTACAACAACAACGGCAACACCACCGCCAGCGCCGTGCAGATCCGCGATCTGCTGCCCACCGGCATGACCTACGTGGCCGGCTCCGCACGCTGGAGCGCCACTGGCGCCACGGTGCTGACCGATGCCAGCAACTCAGACGCGCAAGGCAGCGGCCCGACCATCACCTACGACTTCGGCGTCACCGCCGCCAACCAGGCGACCGGCGTCATCAACAGCGTCGCACCGGGCCAGTCGGGCACGCTGACGTTCCAGGTGTCGATCAACAGCTACTCCACCGCCACCGCCACGGGTCAGCTCGCCGGTGCGATAAACAACACGGCCAACTACAGCTACAACGACGGCGCGGCCAACGTCGGTCCCGTGAACAGCAACACCTTCGCCTTCACGGTGTCCCCGGTGCTTGCCGTCACGATGACGGGGCAGACCGTCGCCAGCGCCACCCAGGGCAGCACGGTGAGCTTCACCAACGTGGTCAGGAACAACGGCAACACGCCCGACAGCTTCGACATCACGCTGCCCACCAGCAGCTTCCCGGCGGGCACCAGCTTTCAGCTCTACCAGGCCGACGGCGTGACGCCGTTGCTCGACACCAATGGCAACGGCGTGCCCGACACCGGCACCCTTGCCAGCGGTGCCACCTACAGCGTGGTGCTGCGCGCCACCCTGCCCACCAACTCGACCGGCGGCCCGTACTCGGTCAGCAAGACAGCGACTTCAAAGCTCGACCCGAGCAAGACCGCGACCGTCAGCGACACGCTGACCGTGATCGTCGCCAACTCGGTCGACCTGACCAACAACGCGGCCATCGGTGGCGGCGGTGTCACCGGTGTCGGTGCAGGCCCGGAAGCCACGGCGCAGACCACCAACACCACCAACCCCGGCACCACCACGCGCTTCACGCTGTTTGTCAACAACACCAGCGGCGTGGCCGACACCTACGACCTCACTGCCAGCACCAACTCAAGCTTCGCCACGCTGGTGTTGCCGACGGGCTGGACGGTGGTGTTCCGCGACGCGGCCAACGCCGTCATCACCAACACCGGTGTCGTCAACGCTGGCAGCAGCCGGCAGGTGTTCGCCGACGTGAATGTTCCGGCCAACCAGGCGGCCATTCCGGCACCCGGCCAACTGGTCTACTTCCGCGTGCTGTCGCCGACGTCCGGCGCCATCGACCGCAAGACCGACGCGGTGGTTGTCAGCACCGTGCGCAACGTGCAGATCGCGCCGAGCAATACCGGCCAGGTGTTCGCGGGCAGCTCGATCGTCTACGCCCACACGCTGACCAACGCCGGCAACGTGACCGAGAACGGCGGCTCCAGCACCATCGCGCTGGCCCTGGCCGACACGCAAGCCACCTTCAGTTCCATCGTCTACCTCGACGCCAACAACAACGGCGTGATCGACCCGAGCGACCCGGTGATCAACGCACCCGCCGACCTGGGCCCGATTGCGGCCGGTGCCAGCGTGCGCCTTCTGGTGCGCGTCAGCGCAACGGCCGGCGCGGCGGCAGGCATCACCGACACGACGACGCTGACGGTCACCACCGCCGGCAGCATCAACGGTGCAGCCGCACCTGCCGTGGTGTCGAGCACCGACACCACCACGGTGATCGCCGGCAACCTCGTGTTGCTCAAGGAGCAGGCGCTCGATGCCAACTGCGACGGCATTGCGGACGGTGCGTTCAGCAACGCCAATATCTCGGCCGGCGCGGCACCCGGGGCCTGCGTGCGCTACCGCATAACGATCACCAACATCGGCACCTCCAGCGTGTTGAGCGTGGTGGTCAGCGACGCCACACCCGCCAACACGACCTACCACGCGGCGGTTGCTGCAGCCGTCAGCCAGGGTGCCATCACGGCGCCGACCGCGGGCAGCACCGGCACCGTGAGCGCCAACGTGGGCACGCTGGCCGCAGGTGCGTCGGCGGTCATGAGCTTCGGCGTCCGCATCAACCCGTAATCCAAGCCCGGGACGCGAGCATGAAGAGTCTGGGCGGTTGGGCCCGGCTGGCGCGACGCGCCCGGGCTGCAAGCGCCTGGGGGCTGGTCTGGCTGGCCGCCGGCAGCGGTGTTGCAGGGGCGGCGCCGCTGGCCGGCAGCCTGCTCGAGAACACCGCGAGGGCCACCTACTTCGACACCGACCGCGGCTTCAACGCGACCCTGCAATCCAACACCGTCAGCGTCACAGTGCAGGCGCTTGAGGCGCTAACGCTGACCAGCGACAACACGCTGCAACGCGCCGCCAGCGGCATCGCCACCCTGCCGCACCGGCTCACCAACACCGGCAACGCGACCAGCCAGTACGTCTTGCGCTACGCCAACCGCAGCGACGACGACCACGACCTGCTGGGCCTGCGCCTGGTGTGGGACCGCAACGGCAACGGTGTCGCCGACGCGGGCGAGCCGCAGATCGCCAACGGCGCCAGCTTCGGGCCGCTGGCGGCCGGTGAGTTCGCCGACTTCGTGCTGGTGGGCAGCGTGGCTGACGGCGTCGCCGTGGGCCGCGTGGCGCGGGTCGATCTCGGCGCCCGCAGCGTTGCGCAGGGCGTGTCCGCAGCCAACATCGACAGCGTGACAGTGGCCGACGGCGCACTGCTGCAACTCGGCGCTTCAGCCTCCAACCTGGCGCCGCGCGCGTCGGAGACCGTCACCCTCAGCCTGACCGCCAGCAACACCGGCAACCGGGCCGCCAGTGGCCTGCCCGTCAGCGTCGACGGCGTGACGCTGGCCCTGGTGCTGCTGCGCGACGTGATCCCCGCCAACACCACCTTGGCTGCGCTTGGCCCGCCGGGTGGCGCGCTGGCGCTCTACCATCTGCTGGGTCAGCCAGAACACAGCTACACCCGCACGGCGCCGGCTGATCTGCGGCAGGTCGATGCAGTGGCCTTCGGTTTCACAGCCGACATCGCGCCGGGTCAGTCGCTGACGCGCAGCCTCGATGTGCAGATCAACCGCAATGCGTCGGGGCCGGTGACCCATATCGGGCGGCTGCTGTTCATGGACGGCGTGCGGCCGCAGCCGGTTGGCGTCGATTCCAATCCGGTGCGCATGCTGGTGCCGGACCAGCCGCCGTCGCTGCGTCTGTTCGGCGACGCGCAGTACACGCGACCGATCACGGTGCTGACCGCCGGTCAGCCGTTCTACGTGGCGTTCAACGCCTCGCGCTGCAACCTCGACCCGCTGCGCGCCGAGACGCAGCAGATCACCGTGTCGTCGACCCTGGCTGGCGATATCGAGTCCTTTCTGGCCACCGAGAGCGGACCGAACACCGGCGAATTCCGGATCGAGCCGCAAGTGCCCACCGTGGACGCCCTGCGCACGCCGCTGGCGCGTGGCGACGGGCGCCTGAGCGTGCGGCCGAACGATGTGCTGACGGTGTCGGTCACCGGCTGCGGCGCGGTGCAGATGCAGGCCAGCGTGCTGGTCGACCCGTTCGGTGTGGTGTTTGACAGCAAGACCAATGTGCCGCTGGCTGGTGCGGTGGTGACGCTGATCGACGTGAGCGGTGCCGGCAACGGCGGGCGCCCCGGCGCGCCGGCCCGCGTGTTCCTGCCCGACGGCCTGACACCAGCGCCAAGCGTGCTGAGCACCGGCGCCGACGGCCACTACCAGTTCCCGCTGGTCGCGCCCAGTGTGTACCGGCTGCAGGTCGTGCCGCCGTCGCCCTACACCTTCCCGTCGACCCTGGCCGCCAGCCTGTTGCCGCCCGAACGGGTGGTCGAAGCGGCCGGCTCGTATGGCGGCACCTTCACCATCACCGCGCTGAGCGAGCCGGTGCACCTGGACATTCCGCTCGACGCCGACCCGCGCGCCGGCTTCTTCATCGAAAAAACCGCCTCACGCAAGACCG
Organism: Rubrivivax sp.; assembly: GCA_031372005.1. Classification (GTDB taxonomy): domain Bacteria; phylum Pseudomonadota; class Gammaproteobacteria; order Burkholderiales; family Burkholderiaceae_C; genus Rubrivivax. The sequence goes on along the minus strand of JANMKK010000263.1, from coordinate 5,845 downwards.
TCGAACTGGGCGAATTCGTCGACTACCAGATCAAGATCAAGAACGTCAGCGGCCAGTTGCTGGGCCGCATCCGCGTCACCGACCTGCTGCCGGCCGGTTTCGCCTATCTGCGCGGCAGCGCGCGGCTGGACAGTGGCAGCGCCCGCCTTGACGGCTCTGCACTGCCCGAGCCTGAAGGGGGCGTCGGCCCGGCGCTGGTATTCAACCTCGGCTCCATCGACGACGCTTCGGTGCGCGTGCTCAGCTACCGCGTGCGCGTGGGTCCGGCTGCGCTGCAGGGCGACGGCATCAACCGCGCACAGGCCACCAGCGCCGGCCCGCTGCCCAAGCTCAGCAATGAAAGCCGCGCCACGGTGCAGGTGCTGCCCGGCGTGTTCGGCGACCGCGGCTTTCTGGTCGGCAACGTCTATGCCGACTGCAACAACAACCGCGAGCGCGATGACGGCGAACCCGGCATTGCGGGGGTGCGGCTGTTTCTTGAAGACGGCACCCACGTCACCACCGACCGCCTGGGCCGCTTCAGCTTGTACGGTTTGAAGCCGCAAACCCATGTGCTCAAGCTCGACCGCACCACCTTGCCGTTCAGCGTGGGCCCGCGCGGCGCAGCCCAGCTGGCGCTGTTGGCCAACCGCCATGCGGGCGACGCGGGCAGCCGCTTCGTCGACATGAAAAATGGCGAACTGCAACGCGCCGACTTTGCCGTGGTCGGCTGCAGCGACGCGGTTCGGCTCGCCATCGCCGCGCGTGCCGAGACGGTGGCCCTTGCCGACCAAAACCTTGAAACGGTGCGCGACGCGCGCCTGGCCACCGACCCGCGCCTGCCGCCAGCCACCGACCCGAAAGCCCTGCCGGCCAGTGGTCTGGTCGGTGCCGGCAATCTGCCATCGTCAACGTCCACAACGGCGGCCAAGGCGTCGCAGCGCAGCGACAAACAGCCTGCCGAGATCCCATCGCCCGCAGCGTTGGCGCAGCTGGCTGCACCGGCGCTGAGCGACGAGACGTTGGCCACGCTCGACAACAGCCCCGCCATCCTCAGCCCGAGCACTGCACAGGTGCTGGGTTTTGCGCAGACCACGGTGACCATCAAGGGCGCGCTGGGTGCTGAACTCACGCTGCGCGTCAACGGCGCCCTGCTGCCGGCGTCCCGCATCGGCCGCCTGCGCAGCCTGGAGTCGCAAGCCCTGCAAGTCGCCGACTATGTCGGCGTCGATTTGAAGCCCGGCCTGAATACGCTGGAAGTGTCGCAAGCGGCCTCGTCCGGCGTGCCCGAGGTGCCGGCAGGCCGCCACCGCATCACCGTCACGGCGCCCGGCGCGCTGGCGGCGTTGCGCCTGAGCGCGCCGACCCAGGCCTTGGCGGCCGACGGCCGCACGCTGGTGCGGGTGACGATCGAGCCGCTCGACGCCGCCGGCGTGAGCGTGACTTCGCCGACGCCGGTGACGCTGAACACCAGCCGTGGCCGCTGGCACCTGCGCGACCTCGACCCCGACGAGCCCGGTGTGCAGGTGTTCGTCGAAGGCGGGGTGCTGGTGGCTGAACTGGAATCGCCGGCCGAGCCCGGCGACGTGCTGGTGCAGGCCGCATCGGGCCATGCGCGGGCACAGATCAAGCTCGGTTTTGACGCCGAGCTGCGGCCGCTGATCGCTGCCGGCGTGGTCGAAGGCGTGCTCAATCTGCGCCGTCTGGGCCAGGGCGCGATTCAGCCGGCGCAGGCCCATGACGGTTTCGAGCAAGCGCTGCAACGCGTCGCCACCCGCTTCGACAACGGCCGCACCGACGCGGGTGCGCGCGCCGCCCTGTTCCTCAAAGGCAAGGTGCTGGGCGACACGCTGCTGACGCTGGCCTACGACTCCGACAAAAGCACCCGCGAGCGGCTGTTCCGCGACATTCAGCCGGGCGAGTTCTACCCTGTGTATGGCGACGAGTCGGTGAAGGGCTTCGACGCCCAGTCCACCGGCCGCCTGTACCTGCGCCTGGACCGCGGCCGGTCGTATGTGCTGTACGGCGACTTCAACACCCAGACCGAGGCCAGGCTGGCCACGGGCACCCCGCCATTGGACGAGCGCCGCCTGGGCCAGTACAGCCGCAGCCTGAACGGTGCCCGCGCGCACCTCGAGAGCGACGACGGCAGCCGCAGCCTGACCGCCTTTGCTGCGCAAACCAGCAGCCGCCAGGTCATCGACGAGCTGCCAGCGCTGGGCACCTCGGGGCCTTACAGACTGAGCCGCGCCCCCCTGGTCGAGAACAGCGAAAAAGTCGAACTGCTGACGCGCGACCGCAGCCAGAGTTCAATCGTGTTGCGCAGCGTGCCGCTCACCCGCTTCGTGGACTACGAAGTCGAAACACTCAGCGGCGGCATCTTGTTGAAAGCACCGTTGCCGAGCCTGGACGTCGGCTTCAACCCCCACTCACTGCGGGTGACCTATGAAGTCGATCAGGGCGGCATCAAGAGCTGGGTCGGCGGCGTGGCCGCCCGCTTCGACGCGACCGAGCAAATCGTGCTCAGTGCCGGCGTGGTGCGCGACAGCGACCCGCAGCACCCGCTGAGCTTGCAAAGCGCGGGGGCCAGCGTGCGCCTCGCGCCAGGCGTGTCCATGGCCACCGAAGTGGCGCGCACACAAACGCCGGTTGTCACCCCAGCTGGCATTGAGACCCGCGGCAAGGCAGCGCGCGTCGAGCTGCGCGTGGATGCCGGGCCGCTGCAAGTGCAGGCGCAAGCCGTGATCGCCTCGGCAGGCTTCGACAATCCGTCGGCGGCCGTCACCCGGGGCCGCCAGGAAGTCACCGCCAAGGCCAGCTACAAGGCCGGCGACAGCACCACCTTGAAGGCCGAAGTGCTGCTCGGCGAAGACCTGGTGTCGTCGGCGCGCCGCAGCGGCGGGCAGGTCTCGGTCGAGCAGACCTTGACCGACACCTTGCGCGGAGAACTGGCCGTGCGGCACAGCAGCGGCGCCGACCTGGGTGCAGCCAGCAACGTGCCACCGATTGGCGGCGCCACCGACACCGCAACGACCACCGTGCTCGTCAAGCTGACGGCCCAGTTGCCCGACGTGCCGAACGCCAGCGTGTTTGCCGAGGCCGAGCAGAATGTCGAAGACTCGAACCGTCGCGTCGCGGCGGTGGGCGGCGAATACCGGCTCAACAGCACGACGCGCCTGTACGGTCGCTACGAATTCATCAGCAGCCTGGGCAGCCGCTACGGCCTCAACGAGGCGCAGCAGCGCAATGCCACCGTCTTCGGCGTGCAGACCGAATACATGGCCGACGCCAACCTGTTCAGCGAATACCGCTTGCGCGACGCGCTGGGCGGCCGCCAGGCCGAGGCCGCCATCGGCCTGCGCAACCGCTGGAAGCTGGGCGGCGGCTGGTCGCTCGCGACAGGCTACGAACGCGTGCGCAGCCTGAACGGAAACGCCACCAACGTCGGCAGTGCAGAGGCCACGTCCATCACCGGCGGCATCGAATACACCGGTGCCTCTGACTGGAAGGGCGCAGCGCGGCTGGAACTGCGCGACAGCAGCACCAGCGACACCGTGCTCAGCACCGTGGGCGTGGCCTTCAAGCTCGACGACGAATGGACCGCGCTGGGCCGCAACCTGGTGACGAACACGCGCCAACACAACGCCTCCAGCAAGACCGAAGACTGGCTGCAGTTCGGCATCGCCTACCGTGAACGTGGGCCTGATGCGGGACCCGACGGCGGCCTGCGCGAAGGCGGCGCGAGCCGGCGCAACGCCCTGCTGCGCGCCGAATACCGCACCGAAGACATCAACGATGCGAACAGCGGCAACAGTGGCCGGCGGGTGGCGATCATCTCGGCCCACATGAACCAGCAGGTGAACGCGCGGCTGGCGCTGTCGGGCCGGGTCGCGGCCAAATGGGCGCGCGACCAGTCGCTGGGTTTGTTCAGCCGCTACCAGAGCGGGCTGCTGGCAGCGCGCGCCACCTACGACATTGCGCCGCGCTGGGATGTCGGCCTTCAAGCCAGCGCCCTGATCGGTGCCGCAGGCCGCGCACGCCAGCTCGGCCTGGGTACCGAGGCAGGTTACCTGTTGCGCGAAAACCTGTGGCTCAGCCTGGGCTGGAACCTCTTCGGCTTCATCGACCGCGACCTGACGGCGCAAGACAACATCCAACGAGGCGTCTACTTGCGCCTGCGTTTCAAATTCGACGAGGCCTTGTTTTGAGCGCTGTGTCCACCCTGAGCAACGGCCTTGCAAGCTTGAAGCGATTGGCGCGCGATGCGGCCCGTCGGTCGGTCGCGTTGTGCCTGGCGCAGTGGGTGGTGATCGCCGTGCTCGGCGGGGCCGCAGGCAGCGCGCTGGCCTTGCCGGTGCCGCCCGACAACACCGTCTACGGCAACGTCGGCACCACGCTGTACACGGTCACGCCCAGCACCGGCGCGGCCACCGTCGTCGGCACGCTGTCTTTCAGCACCAACGGCTTTGGCCGCGACCCGATCACCGGGCGTGTGTACTACGCGGAATCCGCATTGCCGGGCCGCGTTGCGTACTGGGACCCGACGACCGCCACCAACACGATCTTGCCGACTTCACTGGGCTTCGTCACCAACCGGATGGGCTTTCGCGCCGACGGTCAGATGTTCTCGATGAACCCGAGCACGAACAACATCTATGTGATCGACCGCAACACCGGCAACCCGACCATTGTTGCCACCGTCAGCGGCCCGGCACTCAACGGCGGTGGCGACATGGCGTTCGCACCGAATGGCGACCTGTACATCGTCACCAATTCGACCATCTACCGGGTCCTGGCCAACCCCATCATGGTGCCGCCGAGCGGCGCCGTGCCGGCGATCAGCACCACGTCGGCGGCCACCGGCACCACCGGCAGCCCGACCGGCCTGACCTTCATCGACAACGGCGTGGCGCTGGGTTCGCCCTCCACCGGCATCGTCGACCTGGGGCTGAACGGCGGCTTCACCAACGCGCGCGGCGCCAACGGCTATTCCGACCTCGGCGCGATGCCCAAGTGGGCCGACATCGCGATCAGCGTCACGCCGTCGAGCAGCAACTTTGCGCGCACCGGCAGCGCGTCGTATGCGGTGGCCGTGGTCAACAACGGGCCGCAAAGCGCCAGTGGCAATTTCACCGTCACCTTCACCCTGCCCGCCGGCCTGACCCTGGTCGGAGCCGGCCCTTTCGGCACGGGCTGGAGCTGCGCTGGCGGCCCGGCTGTGACCTGCACCAACACCACATCGAGCCTGGTGGTGGGTGCCAGTTTGCCGACGCTGAGCGTGCCGGTGACGACCAGCGTGGCCGCTGGCACCAACAGCGTGGCCACCACCTTCACCGTGGCCGACACCACCTTCGATTCCGTCACGTCGAACAACACTACCACGGTGTCGGTCGGCATCGGCGCGGCGACCATCGCCAAGACTTTTCTGACCAACCCGATGCCCAAGGGCGGCACCAGCACGCTGGTGCTGACGCTGACCAACCCGACCGCCAGCGCCTTCACCGGCGTCAGCTTCACCGACACCCTGCCCACCACGCCCGGCGCGATGGTGGTGGCCGCGGTGCCCAACATCAGCACCAGCGGCTGCGGCACGCCCACCTTCGCACCCGCCGCAGGCGCAACCAGCCTTGCGTTTTCGGCTGGCAGCATCGCGGCCGGTGGCACCTGCACCGTGCGCGTCGACATCACCGCGCCAACCTCGGGCAGCTACGCCAACACCGCCAGCGGCGTGGTCACCACGCAAACCGGTGCCGCCGCCGGCGCGGCCAGCAACACCGCCACGCTGCTGGTGATGACGCCGCCGACGATTGCCAAATCGTTTGCGCCCAGCCCGGTGATCCAGAACGGCCCGAGCGTGCTGACGATC
>JANMKK010000262.1:0-11212 GCA_031372005.1 Rubrivivax sp. | reverse complement strand
GAACTTCATAAACTGCGTGGATGAACGAAGATTCCAGAGCCACTGCGCCTGACTTGGCGCATGGCATTGCTGCCACCCAGCCGCTGCCATTGCTGAACCGCGAGCGATCGATTCTGCAGTTCAACCGCCGCGTGCTGGAACAGGCCCGGCGGGAAGACGTGCCGCTGCTGGAGCGCCTGCGCTACGTCACCATCGTCAGCTCCAACCTCGACGAATTTTTTGAAGTGCGCGTGGCCGACATCATCGAAGCCACGCGCTTACCGGGATCCGGCGTGACGCGCAGTGACCTGGCTTCGGTGGCGCTTGCGGCGCACGAGATCATCGACGAGCAGTACACGCTCTTCAACGACGTGCTGATGCCGGCGCTGCAGCGCCAGGGCATCGTGGTGCTGAACCATGCCGAGCGCAACAAGGCGCAGCGCAAATGGGTTGAAAAGTTCTTTGAGCAACAGGTGCGCCCGCTGCTGGTTCCGGTGAGCCTGGACCCGAGCCACCCCTTCCCGCTGGTGGCCAACAAGTCGCTCAACTTCATTGCCCGGCTGACGGGGCGCGACGCCTTCGGCCAGGACAAGCAGATTGCCATCGTCAAGGTGCCGCGTGTGTTGCCGCGCGTGATCCGGCTGCCCGACAGCCTGTGTGCGGGCCAGCAGGGTTTTGTGCTGTTGACGAGCGTGATCCGCGCCCACCTGGCGGAACTTTTTCCAGGCCGCACGGTGACTTCGTTTTCGCAGTTCCGCGTGACGCGCGACTCCGACCTGGAAGTGGACGAAGACGACCTCACCAACCTGCGCCAGGCCATGCGCACGGGCCTGACGACGCGCCACTTTGGCCAGGCCATCCGGCTGGAGGTGGTGAGCACCTGCCCGGCCGATCTGTATGGCTTCTTGCTCGAGCAGTTTTCGCTGCCAGACGTCGCGCTATACAGGGTCAATGGCCCCGTGAACCTGGTGCGGTTGAACCAGCTCATCGACCAGGCCGACGGCGCTGCGCTGCGCTTTCCGCCCTTTGAGCCGCGCTGGCCTGAAGAGCGCCTGCCGCGTGGCCAGTCGATCTTTGCCCGGCTGCGCCAGGGCGACGTGCTGCTGCACCACCCGTTTGAGAGCTTCGAGCCGGTGGTGCAGTTTCTGCGCGAAGCCGTGCAGGACCCCGACGTGTTGGCCATCAAGCAAACCGTCTACCGCACTGGCACCCAAAGCGTGCTGATGGACTTGTTGATTGAAGCCGTGCGGCGCGGCAAGGAAGTGCTGGCGGTGGTGGAGTTGAAGGCGCGCTTCGACGAAGAAGCCAACATCAACTGGGCCGAAAGGCTGGAAGCCGTGGGTGCACAGGTCGTTTATGGCGTGGTGGGCATGAAGACCCATGCCAAGCTGCTGCTGGTGACGCGCCGTGAAGGCACACGCTTGAAGCGTTATGCCCACCTGAGCACCGGCAATTACAACCCGCGCACCTCGCGCCTGTACACCGACATCGGTTACCTCACGGCCGATGCAGCGCTGACGGCGGACGCCGATTCGGTCTTCCTGCAACTGGCCAGCCAGACCAAGGCGCGTGCGTTGCAGCAGCTGCTGACAGCGCCCTTCGTGCTGCACAAGCGCATGCTGCGCCACATTGAACAAGTGGCCACTTCCGCGCGGGCCGGCAAGCCCGCGCGCATCGTCGCCAAGATCAACGCGCTGACCGACCCCGGCTTGATCTCCGCATTGGTGGCTGCCGGCCAGGCCGGTGCAAACATCGACCTTGTCGTGCGCGGAGCCTGCATGCTGCGGCCCGGTGTGCCGGGGCAGACGCAGAACATCCGCGTGCGTTCGATCGTCGGCCGCTTTCTCGAGCATTCGCGCATCCTGTACTTCAGCTGGGGCGCGTCGTCCAGCGACGAAGTGCTTTATCTCAGCAGCGCCGACTGGATGAGCCGCAACATGTTTCGCCGCATTGAAGTGGCGTGGCCCGTGCGTGACGCAGCGCTGCGCCAGCGTGTCATTGACGAATGCCTGGTGCCCTACCTGCATGACCAGCAGGATGCATGGATGCTGGACAGCGAAGGCCGGTACCGGCGCGTGGCGGCTTGCGGCAAGAGCGCGCAGCAGGCATTGATGCAACGCTATTGATGCAACCTTACTGATGCAGCGCTATTGAATCGCCCACCACCGATGGACCTGATCCTGTGGCGCCATGCTGAAGCGCTGGAGATGCGCGAAGTGGACGACGACCTCGACCGCGCCCTCACCTCCAAGGGCGAACGCCAAGCGCAGCGTGTGGCGACCTGGCTCAACCGGCAACTGCCAGCCAGCGCCCGCGTGATCGTCAGCCCGGCGCGCCGATGCCGGCAGACCGCAGACGCGCTTGACCGCAAGTTCAAGACGCTGCCGGCCGTCGCGCCCGACGGCACCGTGGAAGGCCTGCTGCATGCGGTGCGCTGGCCCGATGCGCGCGAACCCGTGGTGGTGGTGGGCCACCAGCCCACGCTGGGCTTGGTGGCTGCCTACCTGTTGTCGGGCCAACCGCAGAACTGGGCGGTGCGCAAGGGTGCGGTGTGGTGGCTGCGTGGGCGTGAGCGGGAAGGCGAATGGCAGATCGTGCTGCACGCGGTGGTGTCGCCAGAACTGGTGTAGCTGCTGCCCACTCTTTTCAACCCGGCAGCACCAGCCGCAACGGCCCGCTGCGGGCCCACACGGCCGCTTCTTCCTGCAGCAAGAAGAGCGTGCGCGGATGGCTGTCCACCCAGCCGCTGGCATAGCCCAGCAGTGCTTCACGCTGCCGCGTGCGCAGCGTCAGCGCCAGCGGGTTGACCTCACCCCGCGCGTGGCACTTCACGACGGCCAGTCGCAGGCACAGCACCTGCCAGGCGAATGTCTCGCTGGCCAGTTGCGGTTCGACCTTGCGCAGCCCGCCGCGCTGGCCCAGCACCAGTTCGGCCACGCGGCGCTGCTGGCTTTGTGAAAAGCCCGGTGCATCGACATGCGTCAGCAGGTAGGCGCTGTGGCGGTGGTGGTCGTGGTGCGACACCATCAGGCCCATCTCGTGCAGCGCGCAGGCCCACGCCAGTTCACGCCGCGTGTCGACTTCGGCGTCGGGTACGGCGGCGTCAAAAAGCGCCAACGCCACGGCGCCGACGCGCTGCGCCTGCGCCGTGTCCACCGCAAAGCGCGCTTGCAATTCAGCCACCGACGCATCGCGCATGTCGCCGGGTCTGGCCTGGCTCAAGGCCAGCAGCCGTTCATGCAGGTCGATGATCACGCCCTGCCGCAACGCACCCTTGGCAGGGAAGAGCGCGGTGATGTCGAAGTGCGTTGCCAGCGTGTACAGGATCGCCAGGCCACCGGGCAACACGGCACGGCGTTCGGGCTTCAGGCTTGGCAGGTCGATGCGGTCGATATGGCCAGCGTCCAGGCAGCGTTCCATGCACCAGCGCAGGCCCTGCGGTGTGATGCGGCCATCGGTGACGCCCGCCGCCTGCAGCACCTGTGACACGGCGCCGGCCGTGCCCGACGAACCTAACGCCCGCGTCCAGTGTTCTCGCCCAAAGGTCTGCAGCGCTTCTTCCAGTTCGGCGCCGGCCGCCACCTGCGCGGCGCGGAAGCCTTCGCGCGTGAGCTGACCGCCTGGAAAATAGCGCAGCGACAGGCTGACGCAGCCGACAGCGAAGGATTCCACCACCTGCGGGGTGCGGCCCTGGCCCAGGATGAGTTCGGTCGACCGGCCCCCGATGTCGATCACCAACCGTGGCCCGTCGGCGGCTGAGGCCGGCTGCATGTGGTTGACGCCAGCGTAGATGAGGCGCGCTTCTTCACGGCCCGAGATGACTTCGATCGGGTAGCCCAGCGCCTCTTGCGCGCGCAGCAGGAAGGCGTTGCGGTTGCGCGCTTCACGCAAGGTCTGCGTGGCCACCGCGCGCACCTGGCCGGCTTCAAAGCCCGCCAGCCGCAAGGAGAAACGGCGCAGGCAGGCCAGGCCGCGTTGCGCGGCTTCTTCGGTCAGCATGCCGTCGGCGTCCAGGCCGGCGCCCAGGCGCACGGTTTCCTTGAGGTAATCGATGCGGCGATAGCGGCTTTGCGGCAGCTGGCCGATTTCAAGCCTGAAGCTGTTGGAGCCCATGTCGATGGCGGCCACCGGGCCCGACGGGTTTGCCAGGCTTGCCGAGCTTGCGCGAGTGTCCATGCGGTGATCGTACCCGGCGCTCTTTTCTAGAATCTGCGGCCGCCTACCCCCAGGACCCCAAATGATCCAGGAAGAGTTCAACACCCTCGTGCCTGCCCAGGGCGACTTCAACCGCCGCGCCTTCGTGCGCTCTGCGGTGGGCACCGGCTTTGCCGCTGCTGTGCTGCCCGTGATGGCGCAGACCGTGATCAAGACCGACAGCGCAGGACTGCGGGTGGGCGAAGTCACCATCAACGTGGGTGGCTTCCAGATGCCTGCCTACCGGGCGGCGCCGGCTGGCAGGGCGGGGTTGCCGGTGGTGCTGGTCATCAGCGAGGTCTTTGGCGTGCACGAACACATCGCCGACGTCACGCGGCGCTTTGCCAAGGCGGGCTACTTCGCGGTGGCGCCCGAACTCTTCGTTCGCCAAGGCGATGCCGGGTCTTATGGCGAGATTGGCAAGCTCCTGGCCGAGGTCATCAACAAGGTGCCTGACGCCCAAGTGATGGGGGACCTGGACGCCACGTTGGCCTGGGCCAAGGCAGAAGGCGCCGACACTTCGCGCAGCGGCATCACGGGCTTCTGCTGGGGCGGCCGCATCACCTGGCTGTACGCCGCGCACAACCCGCAAATCAAGGCCGGCGTGGCCTGGTACGGCCGGCTTGTGGGTACGCCAAACATGCTGATGCCGAAGAACCCGGTGGACGTGGTGGCCACGCTCCATGGCCCGGTGCTGGGCCTGTACGGCGGGCAGGACGGCGGGATTCCGCAAACCACGGTCGAAACCATGAAGGCGGCTCTCGGCAGCGGCAGCGCCGCAGCAAAGAGGAGCGAATTCGTGGTCTATCCCGACGCACCGCACGCCTTCCACGCCGACTACCGTCCCAGCTACCGCAAGGACGCGGCCGACGACGGCTGGAAGCGCTGCGTGGCCTGGTTCAAAGCCAACGGCGTGGCTGGCGTGGCTTGAGTGGCTGGCGTGGCTTGAGCGGCTTGAGTGGGTTGAGGCTGAGGACGCCGGGCTGCACAAGACCCGGGCTTGACAGCTTCGGTACGATCACTTGAAGCGGGTTGGCTCTTTGCCAGCCCCTTTTCATGATGATCCTGATTTCCATTGTTGTCGCCACGCTGCTCGGTGGCGTTCTCTCCGTCCTGCTGGCTGCTTTCCTGACAGTGCACATGCTCGGGCGGCTGGTGAAGAACCTTGTCAGCCTGTCGGCCGGCGTGCTGCTGGGTACCGCCCTGCTCAACGTGCTGCCCGAAGCCTTTGAAAGCAAGACCGACCCGCAGTCGCTCTTCGCCGCGTTGCTCGGCGGGCTGCTGTTCTTCTGGCTGCTGGAAAAGGCCGAGCTTTACCGGCACGCCCACCACCACGAAGGCGACGGGCACGACCATCACCACCACTTCGACGCGCAGCAGGCCGGCCGTGGTGGGTTGTCGGTGCTCGTCGGCAATGGCATCCACAATTTTTGCGACGGCGTCATCATCGCTGCGGCATTCCTGGCCGACCCGCTGCTGGGCTGGGTGACGGCGGCGGCCATCGTGGCGCACGCCATCCCGCAGGAGTCCGGTGACTTCATCGTGCTGCTCAACGCCGGCTTCTCGCGCCGCAAGGCCCTGCTCTACAACGTCATCTCAGGCTTGGCCGCGGTGGCGGGCGGCATCGCCGGCTACCACCTGGTGGGCCCATGGTCCGCACTGCTGCCGTACCTGCTGGTGGTGGCCGCCAGCAGTTTCATCTACATCGCCGTGGCCGACTTGTTGCCGCAATTGCAGCAACGCCTGGCCTGGCGCGAGACGCTGTCGCAAGTGCTGTGGCTGGCGGCCGGCCTGGGCCTGGTGATGGTGGCGCGGGTGTTGCTGGAAGGCGCGCACGCGCACTGAGTGCCTTGGCCGCAGTGGGTGACGGGGTTCCTGGGGCTGCCTAACGCACCACCAGCACGGGCAATGTGCTGTGCGTCAGCACCTTCTGCGTTTCGCTGCCCAGCAGCAGCGCGCTCATGCCACGGCGACCGTGGGACGCCATCACGACGAGGTCGCAGGCCTGCGCCTTGGCGTGGTCGAGGATGGCTTCCCAGGCGTGCAGCCCTTCCACCGTGTGGGCCTGGCAGGTGATGCCGGCTGCGGCTGCAGCGTCGGTGACCACCTTTACCCGCGCCAGCGCCACGCGCTTCTGGGCGTCGTAGAACTCTTGCGGCGGCACCGGCTGCATTTCGGAAATGGCGCTGTAGGGGAAGGGCTCCATCACGGCCAGCGTGTGGATGTCGGCACTGCACAATTTGGCCAGGCCCAGGGCCGCCTGCAGCGCCTTGGCAGTGATGTCAGAGCCGTCAGTGGGAAACAGGATGCGCTTGTACATGGAAGCTCCTCAGGGTGGATGGGTTCGGGAGGGTATGACCCGGCCCTGGGGTTAGTGTTCCGTGGTGCTGCGGGCGCGCCTTGACGGCGATCAAGGGTGAGGCAGCTGGGCGCGTGAAATCAACCGCGCGCAACCGGCCGCGCCGGATCGCTGCACCACTCGCTCCATGACCCCGGGTACAGCGCGCCTGGCTGCAGGCCGGCGTGGGCCATCGCCAGCAGGTTGTGGCCGGCGGAGACGCCCGATCCGCACTGGTGCACCACGTCCGCAGCGCTGCCCAGCTGCTGAAACTCTTCCCGCAGCTGCGCGGCCGGCTTGAAGCGGCCGTCGGCTGCCAGGTTCAACTTGAAGAAGCGGTTGCTGGCGCCGGGGATGTGCCCGGCCACCGGGTCGAGCGGCTCGACCTCGCCGCGGAAGCGTTCTGGCGCGCGGGCGTCCAGCAACAGCGCCCGGCCCAGCAGCCGCTGCAGCGCGGCGGCGTCCACTGTCGGCATGGCGGGCTGGCTGGCGGGATAGGGTGGCTTGGCGGCTCCTGTGGGCGCGCTGGATTGCAGGGTGCCGCCAGCGTGGAGCCAGGCTGCGCGACCGCCGTCCAGCACCGCCACCTCGGCATGTCCCAGCCAGCGCAGCAGCCACCAGGCGCGCGCGGCATAGATGCCGCCCTGGTCGTCGTGGCAGACGACCTGTGTGCCAGGCCCAATGCCCCAGCCCCCTGCGCGGGCGGCGAAGTCGCTGAAGTCGGGCAGGGGGTGGCGGCCGCGGCCGCCGCTGCCGCTGCTGCTGCCGGTGCTGCTGCCGTCTGCGCCCGTCTTGGCGCCGGCCAGGTCGCGGTCCAGATGCACGCAGTGCGCGCCTGGCAGGTGGCCCGCCGCATGGGTGCGTTCCCCGGCCGCAGGGTCTGCCAGGTCAAAGCCGCAGTCCAGCAGCACGCACGCGGTGCCTGCAGATTGCAAGGCCTGCAATTCGTGCACGGCGATCAAGGTTTGATAGTTTGATGGGCTCATTGCAGTTCAGCTTTCAGTGGGTGCAGACAAGTCGGCGCGCGGGCGCTGGCGCAGCAGCGTGGCGGCCACGCCTGCGGCAATGATGAGCGCGATGCCGACGGCCGACACCCAGGTCGGCCTTTCATCAAAGATCAGCATGCCCAGGCCAAAAGAGTAGGCGATGCCCAGGTACTGCAACGCCGCAATCCCGAGCGTGGCGCCGGTGCCGTAGGCGCGCGTCATCATCCACTGCGCAGCGGTCGCCAGCACGCCGGTCGCCAGCAGCAGTGCAGCGCCTCTCGCGGTGTGCGCATGCAGGCCGCCGCTGAACAGGGCAATGACACCGCCGAAGACGATGCCGGTGATCGAGAAGTACAGCACCACGCGTTCGCCGGGCTCACCCATGCGCCCCAGCGCCGTCACTTGCAGATAGGCCATGGCCGCGATCAGTCCCGACCCCAGGCCGACCACGCCGTGCCATAGCTGCGCCTGGTCGATGGTGGGCCGCAGCACCAGGGCCACGCCGGCAAAACCGGCCATCACGGCGGCCACCAGGCGGTGGTCGATGACAGCGCCGCCGCCGCGCTCGGGCGCCAGCAGCACCGCGCCGCCGATGAGGAACAGCGCGATCCACACCGACGACATGTAGTTCAGCGTCATCGCCGTGGCCAGCGGCAGGCCGCCGATGGCATAGAACCACATGCACAACGCCGTGGCGCCGGACAGGCTGCGCCAGAAGTGCATGGCGGGCACGCGGGTGCGCCAGGGGGTGCCGCGCCAGCGCAGCACAGCGGTCATCAGCACCAGGCCGACGAGCGAGCGGTAAAGCACGATCTCACCAGCGCTGTACTGTTCGGACGCCAGCTTCACGCACACGCCCATGAGGGCAAAGAGAAAGCTTGCGACGATCATCAGCCACGGCGCAGTCATGCCGCTACCCCGCCGCTACCCCGCCGCCGTGCCGTGACTCCATCAGCGGTCGGCGCCGAGCAGCCCCATCTCGCGCCGGTACCACTCGTGGAACTGCTGCATGCCGTCTTCCATCGGGCTCTGGTAGGGGCCGGCGTCGTCGTCGCCGCGCTCCATCAGGGCCTGGCGGCCGGCGTCCATGCGCAGCGCGATTTCGTCGTCCTCTGAACAGGTTTCCATGTAGGCCGCCTGCTGCGCGTCGACGAAGCCGCGCTCGAAGGCCGCCACTTCTTCGGGGTAGAAAAACTCCACCAGGTTCAGCGTCTTGCGCGGCCCGCGCGGGAAGAGCGTGGACACCACCAGCACGTGCGGGTACCACTCCACCATCACCGTGGGGTGGTAGGTCAGCCAGATGGCGCCGTGTTTCGGCGCCTGGCCGCCGCCCAGCCGCAGCACTTCGCGGTGCAGCCGCTGATAAACGGCTGAGCCCGCCTTGGCCAGCGCCTTGTTGACGCCCACGGTTTGCACCGAATGGTGGCGGCCGAATTCCCAGGCGAGGTCTTCGCAGCTCACAAACTGCCCCAGGCCAGGGTGGAACGGGCCGACGTGGTAGTCCTCCAGATAGACCTCGATGAAGGTCTTCCAGTTGTAATCGCACTCGTGCAACACGGCGCGGTCGAAGACGTAGCCGCTGAAGTCGAGTTGCGCGGCGGGGCCGAGCTTTGCCAAATCTGCTTTCACGTCGCGCCCGTTGTGCTCGAACAACAAGCCATGCCAGTTCTGCAACGGGTAGTTGCGAAGGTTGAGGCACGGGTCCTGCGCAAAGTGCGGCGCGCCCAGCAGGCGGCCGTGCAGGTCGTACGTCCAGCGGTGCAGCGGGCAGACGATGTTCTGCGCCGTCTGGCCGCGGCCCTTCAGCATGATGGCCTGCCGGTGCCGGCACACATTCGACACCAATTCCACGCCGTCCTTGGTACGCACCAAAGCCCGGCCTTCACCCTCCTGCGCCAATGCCAGGTAGTCGCCCACCTGCGGCACGGCAAGCTCATGCCCCAGATAGCGGGGCGAATGCTGAAAGATGAGGTCCTGTTCGCGGCGGAACAGGGCCTCGTCGAAGTAGCTGGTGACTGACAGTTGGAGGCGGCTGCGCTCCAGGGATTCGAGGCTGATGCTCAGGTCCGACATGATCCGACCGGATCCCCTTGTGTGAAATTGGCAGGCCGAGGCGCGGGCCGGGCTGGCGGTGTAGCGCCAGAAGATGGGGGTGTGATGGGCGTGGGCTGCAACTGCGCTTGATCCGGCTTGCACTGGCAACGACCCGCGATTCTAGCGGGGGGCGCCGCTGCTGGTCGGGGCTGCCCCGAGGTGGCTTCCGCCCCAGAGCGAGGCGGGCTGCAAGATCGTTTGTCTAGAATGCCCAACAGATTTCACGCACCGAAATGACGCCTTGCGCCATGGTGCCACCCCAAGTGCCCAAAGAGCCCAAACCTTCCAAAGAACCCGCCAGCTACGAACAAGCCCTGGCCGAGCTCGACCGCCTTGTTCAACAAATGGAAGGCGGGCAGTTGCCGCTGGACCAGTTGCTGGACGGCTACCGCCGCGGCGCCGAACTGCTGGCGTTTTGCCGCACCCGGCTGCAGGCGGTGGAAGACCAGGTCAAGCTGCTGGATGACGGCGTGCTGAAGCCCTGGACCCCGGCATGACGCAGGCGCAGGCTGCCATCCCCATCCCGATCCCCATCGACGCCGATATGTGGGCGCACCAGGAACTGGCCGCCGTGGAAGCCGCTCTCGAAGCCTGGGTGCCGCAAGACGCGCCGGCCGGCCTGGGCCAGGCCATGCGCTACGGCGTGCTGGACGGCGGCAAGCGGCTGCGCCCGCTGCTGGTGCTGGCCAGTTGCCAGGCCGTGGCCGGCGACCGCAACGCCGCCCTGCGCGCCGCCGTGGCGGTGGAGCTGATCCACGCCTACTCACTCGTTCACGACGACATGCCCTGCATGGACAACGACGTGCTGCGCCGGGGCAAGCCCACCGTGCACGTGAAGCACGGCGAAGCGCAGGCCATGCTGGCTGGCGACGCCATGCAGGCGCTGGCCTTTGAAGTGCTGACCCCCGACGAAGGCATGAGCGCCGAATTGCAGGCCCGCCTGACGGCGTTGTTGGCGCGGTCTGCCGGCCATGCCGGCATGGCCGGCGGCCAGGCGATTGACCTGGCCAGCATCGGCCACAGCCGGGATGAAGCGGCTCTGCGCGACATGCACCGCCGCAAGACCGGCGCCTTGCTGCAGGCCAGCGTGATGATGGGTGCCGCATGCGGGCACACGTCCGCAACCACACGTGCCGCCCTGTCCGACTACGGCGCGGCCATCGGCCTGGCCTTCCAGGTGGTGGACGACATCCTGGACGTGACGCAGTCGGCCGCCACGCTGGGCAAGACGGCTGGCAAGGACCTGCACCACAACAAGCCCACCTTCGTCACGGTTCTGGGTTTGCAGGCCGCACGCCAGCATGCCCGGGGACTGCTTCAACAAGCGCATGCAGCCCTGCAGCGCAGCGGACTGGGCGTCGCCGCTGGGCTGCTTGCGGTGTTGGCTGACAAGGTGGTGGAGCGCGAAAGCTGAAGATGAGTGCGATGCTGAACAGAATAGACAGCCCGGCCGACCTGCGCCACATGCCCCGCCACGACATGGCGCAGGTGGCCAGCGAACTGCGCGCCTTTGTCCTTCAAACGGTCAGCCAGACCGGCGGCCACCTGGGCAGCAACCTGGGCACGGTGGAACTCACCGTGGCGCTGCACTACGTCTTCAACACGCCGTACGACCGGCTGG
>JANMKK010000230.1:0-15644 GCA_031372005.1 Rubrivivax sp. | reverse complement strand
ACAGGCCAGCCGGGGGCGCACATGGCGCACGACGTGGAAGCTGCCGGGTTCGTAGTCCAGAACTTCACTGACGTCCTGGCCGATCTCGCGCAGCACGCGTCCGCAGGCCTGGCAGTCGCAGCCGCCATCAACACCCGATGGAAGCGGTGCTGCCGGCCATCACCCGGCGCGACCTGCGGCTCAACGTGTCGGCGGCCATCCCTGCCGTGCTGCGGGGCGTCGGATTCCCGGTGGGAGCGCTGCGCGACGCGTCGCTCATGGCGCGCACCGCAGGGCTGATCTGGCCTTTGAGCGCCTGGTGGGCGAGGCCGATGTCTACATCCTGAACTTCCGCCCCGGTTTCGCCGGGCAGATCGACGCCAGCGAAGCGTGGCTGCGCGAGCTCAACGACTCGCCCATTTACTGTCCCATCAACGGCTTCAGCGCCGGCGGCCCCTATGCCGCGCGGCCCAGCTGCGGCACCTTGGCGCAAGCGGCCAGCGGCTTTCTGCGCCTGCTCATTAACCCCGCTAACTCGCGCGTGGTGGGGCCCGCAATGACCGATGCGGTGACCGGCCTCAACGCCACACTGGAGGTGCTGGGTGCGTTGGTGGAAAGTGGGTCGAAGGCATCGAAGGCATCGAAGGCATCGAAGGCGTCGAAAAGGCATCGAAGGACTCAACGGGAGGGGCTGGCGGTGGCGATCAAGCGGCCCGAATCCTTCGCCGACCCGCGCGTCGTCAGCCGCGAATCGCGGATCGACAACCAGGCCACGCCGATCCGGTGCTGGGCGCAGTGTCCCAGACCCAGCGGCGAGAAGAGTGTCGCCGCCGGCCGCGCCGGGTGGCCTGACAGCAGCTATACTTTAAAACTCAGTCGCGGGGTGGAGCAGCCTGGTAGCTCGTTGGGCTCATAACCCAAAGGTCGCAAGTTCAAATCTTGCCCCCGCAACCAACTTTAATTAACAAACGCCGGCCTGTCCGGCGTTTGTCATTTTTGGGTCAAAACGATTGATTGTTGAGAGTGCAGCGATCGCGGCAGTGACGCTGGTCTCTGCGGTCATACTCTCAACAGTGCCTATTTTGAGCAATCGAGCGGGGTAAGAGAACCACCGACTCACCGCGAGCGCTGTGCAAGTCCGAACAGAGGTACAGACAGTGCATTTCAGCGGAGTGCAATCCGCAGCAGTGTCGCCAGGGTGGATGCGGAGTTGATGGCCCGCATCGTGTTTTTCCGTGCGCCAACCGCCTTTCGGAGGGATCCGCAGGAGGTCTACGCGGTGCGGGTCTTCTCCAACGGGCCGGCGCACTTCGGTGCGTGGCCGGATCCTGATCTCTTCGACCTCGGCGACTCGCAGGACTCTTGGCTGCTGCGGAACATGATGCGTCGGGCCTACGAGCTGGCGGCCGGCTGGACCATCCCGCGTTCCTGAGAACAGGCCCGGCGGGATTGCTAGCGAACCCAACAAGAAGCGACGTTGTTAGAGCAACCAACAACGCAAGTCCCTGTTGTTACTGGATTTTTTGGTCTCCGGGCGTCAAAACCAACGGAAATTTGGCCGGCTAAATTTCGGGGTCCAAGTCGCGCTTCCGAGGCTGCATGTCGGCCTGGAACGCCACTTTCGCCCGAACATTTCCCGGCAGGCCTGTTGGGTCGGGATCACATCGTCGGCGTCTGAGGTGCTTTTCACCTCGGCAGAGCCCGTGACGACAGTTCCATGGTGACGGCAGCACCTGCTTGGTCCCGGCTTGCCCATATCTCGGTGACGTGCCGGTACGTGCAGCCCGAGGCCGGTCCCAGCATCTCCCCGGCCCGCGATATTTCAATCGATCTCATCGAGATGCCAGTTTCAGATTTGTCCAAAATAGACAAAAGTCATAGACTTGCACCATGGAAAAAATGACAGCCAGTTGGGCAAAGCAAAATTTTGGCGAGCTACTTGAAGCTGTTGCGAAGGGACCTGTTGCCATTGAGCGTCACAAGTCGATCAAGGCGATCGTCTGCTCGCCAGAGACGTTCCGCGCGGCAGTGGAGGGCCATTCGTCGCCAGAGCAGGCCTTGGAAGACCGTCGTGCCGCCCGGGCCGCTCAACAACTGGTCGAAAAGAATCGCCTGATCAAGCATCAGAAACTGGCCATCGATCTGCTGCTGATGCCCGAAATCAAGCGTCACGAATTGATTGCACTGGCGCGCGCAGAAGTGCTGAAGTGGCGCCGAGATCGACTTTGCAGCACGGACTATGCGGATTGGTGGGATGACCTTCTTGGCCGCTCGATTGGTGATCTGGCCCAAACCATGTGCTCAGAGACATTTGAATGGGGCGCCGCACTGCGGCAAAACTCGCCTTGGCATGTGATGGAATTGACGACCTCATGAAGCGCGATCATCTATTCAAGCTGTTCTACGAGGCGCATCGAATCACCGGGCACAAAGACTATGTGGTGGTTGGCAGCCTCTCGATTCTTGGAACTGAAGACGAAGATGGGTTGCCGGCAGAGATGTCGATGTCAAACGACATCGACTCTTACACCAAAGCAGATCCGGGTCGAATCAACGACGTCAGCGCAGCCCTTGGTGAGGGCTCAGAGTTTCACAAGGAAAACGGTTACTACCTGGATCCTGTCTCGCCGAATCTTCCCACGCTTCCCGATGGCTGGCAAAACCGGATGACCAGCATGAGTCGTGGCAACGTGAACTTGTGGTTCCTAGATCCAGACGACGCTGCCATGTCGAAGTACGCCAGAAGTCAGCCAAATGACTTGCGCTGGATTCGAGCCGGCATCCTCTGCGGTCTCATCTCGCTGCCGAAGATCAAGCACCGGCTCGCTTCGACGACCTTTCTGAACCGCGATGAGGAATCGCGGGTCAGAACACAAGTGGATTCGACCCTTGCCTGGTTCGAGATCGTCAAAAATTCGCGCAACCAGTCGCTCGACCTACCCGAGATTTGAACTGGACCGCGGCAAGCAAACAACTCTGCTTTCAAGCGTGGCCCTTGAGTCGTTCACCGTGGCCGCACTGGAGATGTTGGTCTTCGGGCATCGAACCTGGGTCTAGTGGCCCCGTCCAGGCGGCCTCAGGTGGCGCACGGGGGATTTTCTAACATGCCTTTGGTGGCTTCTCTGACGACCAAGATCTTGCTGGGTTCTCTAAAACCCGCCTCGCCGCTGCGATCTAAGTAATCGCGAGGCCCGGCCAGGAAAATAATCATATGAAAGTCTTCGTCAGCTCCCTCATCGGCGGCTACGAGCCGCTGCGGCAGGCCGCACGCGATGCGATCACTTCTCTAGGGCACTACCCGGTCATGGCAGAGGACTTTCGCGCTCAGGCCCATTCGCCCCAAGTCGCTTGCCTGCAAGGCTTGCGTTCGGCCGAGATGGTCGTCTTGATCTTGGTGGATCGGTATGGGACGCCACAGCGGCATGTTCCGCGAGGGCTTCGGGAGCGCCGAACAGCTTCGCGCGCTGATCACCCGCGCGATCCACAGCTACGAGCTCTCGCATGCCTCCGCTCCGCTCGACACCCGAGCGCTGGCACGAGACGCGGAGGCGATGTTGGGCCAGCTCCATCGCGACGGGGGACACGACGGGCCGACACTTCGATTCGCCATCGCCGGAGGTCCCGCGCGCGTCAGCTTCTGCGCGCTGCGTAGCTTGAAAACGAAACGCTTGCCGACGCGCCATCCAGCAGCGCGCGATGTTCGATTCGCCACGCCCGTTCGAGCGCGAGGCTGGAGCCCAGCGCAGGATCGATGGTGATGCCCTCGTCCTCGAGCGAGGGCCAGCGCACGGATCTCGCTCAAAGAGAGTGGCCACATCGAGCTGAGGCTGCCTCTTGAAAGACGCTCCAGACGAAGCCGCGGCAACGGCGGGCTGATTCTCTCGATCATCGAGGAGTCCGTGATGCGGGAGCTCGCCAACGCGATCGCTTTCACTGCATGGCTCCTGGATCACGCGGACGCCACGCAAAGAATCACCCATGTCGCGATGGCGGCGAAGATCGAAGCGTCCGACCACCTTGGATGGCGCACACAAGCAGAGCAGGACGCCAGCCCCAATTCGGGCACGGTGTGAATGGGAGGGGCTCCAGGCCGCCCGTCCGTGCTGGATCGGCCGCGAGCGGCTTTGAAGTTCGATGCCGTGAGGCTCGCCGAGGACCTCATGGTGCCGCTGCGCCGACACTGGAAGGCTTGAGCTTCTGGCCTCGCTCACACATTTTTGGCGGGCAGCGCGGCTTCTCGCTCAGCGATGCGCTCCGAGAGCTCTTCAGGTTGCTCGGAAGGTTCCAGCTCGAGCGTGCCATGCCGGGGCCCTCGGATGAGAATCCGCGGGTCGAGTGGCGTGAAGTTGCGTTGCCGACGGGCCGACGGCCTCAGCGGTACCCCGTGAGGCCTCAAGCTGGACTCGTTGGCTCATCTCTGATCACCCCGTTGGTGAACCAGCTTGATCCGCCGTACCGTAGGTAACAGACGATCTGATCGCGCCCCCGCAACCAAAATTCTCAAACAATAACTGATAAATTGGAAACGCCGGCCGCGAGGTCGGCGTTTTGTTTTGTGAAGAGGTTTGTGACGAGATCTGTGTCGTCACAGGCTGCTGCCGATGCAGTGCGTTGCATTGACTCTTTATCTCACGGGCTGACCGGGCCGACCGGGATGAGCAGGGTGCGCTGCCAACGAAAGTCAGAGCCTTCCGGCGGCGATCGCGGCGGCAATCAGTCGCTGCAGGCCCCAGATGCTCTCGCGGCTGAGGACCACGAAGTCCGCGAACAAGCCCATGACGAAACCGCCCCCGATGCCGTGACCTTGCATCGCCGAAATCACCGGAATCGGGCAGTGCAGCGGCAGGTCGTACAGCGGCTTGTCGGTGAACTGTCCGTGGCCATCCTGAAGTGCCAGCAGCGTTTCCTGGGTGCCCCCCGATGCAAAGTAGGAGTCGTAACCCGTCAGAACAACGACCTTGAGGTGATCGTTCCGGCCAACCTGGTCGAACGCGTCGGCCAAACCGGCGATGAGGCCGCTGGAGAAGCTGTTCTTGTGGGCACGATCCTGCATCGTGATCTTCGCGATGCCCGGTTCCACCTCTTCCAGCACGACCGCGTCATTCGACATCCGAGACCTTTGCGTCCCAAGGGAAGATGCCGTCCCTGACATAGCGCTCGATGGCGGCGATGTTCTGCGGATCGCTGAACATCTGCCGGTTTGTCGTCAGCGCCAGGTTCCTGGCCGCCTGGGTCAGCGGCTGGACCTCACTCATGAACGCCTTGTAGTTGATGATGGTCTTTCGCGACAGGCGCCTCAAGGGCAGCAAATGTCGCCGCAGCAGGCCGTCGCTTCGCTCCTCATAAGCATCCACAAGTCCAATCGCGAGCGCTTGCACCGCCGAGATCGGCTGCGTCATCGTCGTCAGGTAGTGCGCCTTCTGATAGCCCACCCGGCGGACCAGAAAGGGCATCACGCACGCCGGCATCAACCCGAACAGCAGTTCCGACAGGCTGAACCTCGCGCTGCCGTCGGCCAGAGCGATGTCGCAAGCGGCAACGAAGCCGACGCCACCTGCATTGACCTTGCCGCGGACGTGCGCCACCGTGATGTAGGGTCCGGCAGCGAGCTTGTGCCAAAGTTCGTACAAGGGCTCGGGGTCCTGGTAAGTGCGCGGGTCGCGCTCGTTGACGGCGCTGAAGTCGGCGCCGAAACAAAACACCTCCGGCAGGCCCTCGATGACGACGATCGAATGTTCAAGGCGCGCGGCTTCATCCAGCGCCTGGTGCATCTCGGCAATCAATTCACCGTTGATGGTGTTGTTCGCGTCCGGCCGGTGCAGCTGGAGCGTGTAGACCGGCCCCTGCCTGCTGGTCCGCAGTGTCTGGAAGTGCGTCATAGCCACTCGTAGACTCGGTGGAATTCCTTGATCTCCCTGAGCACCAGCTGCTTGCTGCGGCGCTGGGTCGCTGCAAGGCCGGGCACCATGTCGGGGTCCAGGCGCACGTTGCGGGTGCCGAAGCGCACACAAGCGCTCAGGCGCAGCACCTCCTCGTACTCGGCGATGGTCATCGCGTGGCGCCTGTCCAGATGTGCGGCAATGTTCATCTCGGCCAAGCGGCGGGCGCCGTCGCTGTTGACGACGCCGCTGAAGAACTCTGAGCAGCAACCCGAACCGTAGGAAAAACAACCGATGCGCTTGGGGGCCTCGAATTGCCCATTGCAGATGGTGCTGGCCAGCGCCACGAACAAAGTGCCGCCCATCACGTTGCCGATCTGCTGGCAGTAGTCCAGCCCTGGAAGCACGCGCTGCCGAAAGTCTTCCTCGATTTCCGGCAGCTTGGCCTTGGCGATCTTGCGCATCATGTTGCGGTGCGCGCCCTTGACCATGCCGCCGAATGGCGTGTGAAAACTCAGGTACTGAAACGAATCGCGGTAGTCGACACCCTCGACGCGTCGCTGGTACTCAAGGAAAGTCTGCTCGCAGCATTCCAGATAGGACAACAGCGACAGATCGGCATCGCCGGCTTCGCTGTCGACCTCGGGCCGGCAGGTATCCATCACCTCGTAACCGTAATACCCACTGGCGCCGACATCGATTTGGAAGATGTGGGGCGCATCGCTGACCAGCAGCGCCACCGCGCCAGCGCCGCTGCTCGGCTCGGCATAGGACCAGTCGGCAGACAGGGCCTCGCCGGCGTCCGCGACCATGAAACGCGAGATGTCCGTGCCCACGACCAACGCCTTCGCGCCAGGCGATACCTGAGACAGGATGAAACTCACTGCGGTCTGAAAGCCAGCCGTTGTTGCGTAGCAGGCCTGCTTGATCTCGAACAGGCGGCAGTTGCGGCTGAGCCCCAGGTAGTCATGAAGATAGGTGCTCATCGACTTCCCGAAGTCGATGCCGGATTCGGTGCAGGTGATCAGCAATTCGATCCGGGCGCGGTCTTGCGGGCTCATCGCATCGATGATCGGCTTTGCCGCGTTGGCGCCAAAGGTCACCGGATCTTCATAGGGCAACGCAACGGCCTTGCCTTTCATGAGCAAGTTCTCGAAACGGGTCACGTCGAGGTTGCGGTGTGCCACCAGCTTCATGACGTCCAGGCAGGCAGTTCCCCCAAATACGTTCATCGCTTCAATGCCGGCTGTAGCCATCAAGACTTCCCCATCGTTCGTCACTGCTGTCTGGTTGAAAATTCAAGCTCAATGAGCTGCTTAGCGGTGTCTGACGACGCTGCTGTGGACTCATCGCCTGGAAAGGCGCATCAACGCTCGGTTTTCTCGAAAACGTACACCGACAGAATCGGTAGACATGCGGACATCAAGGCCCTGACTTGAAGCTCCTTTCGCACGAGGCCGATGAGCACGTTGTTGGTCAACGCGCACCACACATGCGGCTGCACCGCGTTCTCGCTGTTGCCCAGTAGGTGCTTGATCCGAAGCTGCTGCTTGATCCACTTGAAGAACAGCTTCATCAACTGCACTTTGGTGCCCATCTCAAACATGCCGCCGGCAGGCGAGTAGGCGGTGCCTGGAGGTCGATGTCCAGAGCAATGGCAAGTGCCGGTGGCGACCATTGGAAGCGACAGGCCCGGGCGATGAGGAAGCCTGGACAGCAATCCCGGCACCGGTGAAATGGGCAGGCTCCGCCGCTTTGCTAACACCAAAATGCAGGGCGATCCTACAAATGGCGACCCGCACGGTCAACTGCGAATGTTGGTAGCCAGGTCCCTAATGCAAACTGACCTGGCCCCCGAAAAACGCACCCCTTGATGAGTCAACCCAGCCCGAGTGCACGCGCCGCTGGCCTGCGTCAGCCATGCGCGGTTCGAGCAAGACTGGCTTGCGGCTCAGGCCAGGCAGGCCCATTCGCAGCTCCGCGTTTGGGCACGCATTCCAGGGGCAAGGTCAGTACTCCTCGCGCAGCGCCACACCCAGGTTTTGCAGGTGTGGCGCGTTTTCGCAGGCCACATAGACGACCTCGCTCGCACCGGTGTTGGTGTGCCCGTGCCAAGCCCACACCGGGACGTAGAACGCGTCACCTGCCTGCCAGTCCACCGTGCGGTCGCCCAGGGTGGACTGGCCCTGGCCTTGCAGCACGTAGATGAGCGTTTCGTAGTTGTGCCGGTGCCGCCGGGTGGACTGGCCTGGCGACAGGCCGCCCAACGTCATGCTCAGCACCCGGCTGGGCAGGTCCACGGTCTTCACCAGGTGGCTGCGCTGGCGGCTGAAGTCGGCGTCGGCCGCAGTGCCGGTGCCCAGCACATTGCGGTGCACCAGCCGGTCGGGGATGTCGGCCTGGAGCACTGCGGGCACCGCGGCGAAGTCGCCTGACGCGTAAGGGCGGTTTACGCTCATGTCAGCACACCGCCGGCGCAGCGGCGGCCTCTGGGGTCGCGGCGGCTTCCAGCCGGTCGAACATGCGCATACGGGCCCGCAGTGCGATGTCACCCGCCGCAGTCAGCTTCACCAGCGCGCCGCTGTCGGCATCCACCAGGGACTGCATCTGCGCCAGCATGGTCTCGGAATGTGCGTCGTCACAGTCGATGTGCAGCGTGAAGAAGCGCAGCCGTTCCGGCGCCACGTCGTGGGCCAGGAAACCGGCGACGATGTCCTGGTACAGGCGGGGCACGATGGCTTCGGCGCCCAGGCACAGGGCCCCCAAGCCAACGGCCGGGTCGGGGTTGCGGCACAGCATGTACAGCGTGTCGATGAAACACTGCGTCTCAGGCAGCGTCTCGTGGCGCGCGGGGTCCAGTCCGAAGTCGGCAAGCATGCCGGCGTAGAGCCGCGCGTGCGGCTCGGCAGCGGCATCGGCCAGGCCGAGTTCCTCGCACAGGTTCTCGGCCAGCAGCAGGAAGTCGTCGCCCGACTTCAGGTTCGACATCAGCGCGCACAGCATGCGCGTGAAGTGCACGCTGTACTTGTATTGCTGGACCAGGAACATGTCGAGTTGCTGCCGTCGGGCGTTGCCGGCGCGGCAGCGCGCGAGGAACGGGTGGCGGGCGATCTGCAAGGCCATGGCCTCGATCGCGCGGGCCAGCGCTGGGCCTGGGGCCGCACGGGGTGCCGATGCGCAGAGTGGAAAAGACTCGGCGGATGCACTGCTTGGATGGACTTGGACTTGCATGGCGGGGAACGCTCCTTCATCGTCGGGAAATGACACGCAGGTGGGCTTCGTTGGCCTTCAGCCAGCTGCGCACCAGCGCTTCGTTGTCGTGCTGGCGGGGATGGAAGCCCGGACGCAGGTAGCGCAACCAGGACGGCAGCAGCAGCCAGATCAGGCCGGGTTTGCCAAACAGGTAGCGTGCAGCACTGGACCACGTCCTGGCTTTCCAGAGCTGGCCGTCGCGCCGCAGGCTGTGGCCGGTCTGCAGCAGCATGTCGAGCGCGAAGCGCAGGCTGACGAAGAGGTAGGCGGCGGCGCGGCGCACGTAGCCGCCCGACAGGGCCGTGTAAATGTCGTAGGCGACGGCCTTGTGCTCGCTCTCCTCGGCAGCGTGCCACAGCCACAGCCGGACCAGGTCGTCTTCCACGCCGGCCAGGACCGCCGGGTGGCGCAGCCCGATGTCGCCAAGCACGGCGGTGAAGTGCTCGTAAGCGATCACCAGCGCCATCAGGCTGCGGCGGTCCCAGCCGCTGGACAAATAGACACGGCGTCGGATCCAGCGGTCGACCAGGTTGGTGTATCCCTGCGCATCAAGCACGGCGTTGACCCGCTGATGCATGAAACGGTGGCTCGCCTCTTGCGCGACGAAGCCCTCCGCCGCGCGCAACAGTTCGGGCCGGTCGACGCAGGCCGGCAGGCTGGCCCGGACGCAGTCGACGAAAAACTGCTCGCCAGCGGGGAACATCATCGACAGCGAGTCGAAGAGCATCGTGCGGAACGGATCACCGCCGTGCCAGTAGCGTGCAAAGCCGTCCGTCAGCTTCAGGTCCGGGCTTCTGACGGCCAGCAACGTCACGGTGCCGGCCCCGTGGCGGCGCCCGCACGACGCACCAGCAAGGCGGCATTGCTGCCACCGAAAGCGAAGGAGTTGCTCATCGCGTAAGCCAGGTTCGGGTGGCGGCGCCCCTCGTTCGGCACCCAGTCAAGGTCGCACAGCGGGTCGGGACCCAACCAATGGGCGGTTGGCGGTATGGCGCCCTGTGCCAGGGCCATCACCGTGGCCAGGAACTCCATCGCGCCGGTGGCACCCATCATGTGTCCGTGCATCGACTTCGTCGAACTCACCGCCAGCCGCTTCGCGTGCGCGCCAAAGACGTGCTTGATGGCGTTGGTCTCGATGACGTCTCCAACCTGGGTGGCGGTGCCGTGCGCGTTGATGTACTGCACGGCCTCGGGCGGGATCCCTGCCTGTGCCAGGGCCGCCCGCATCGCGGCGGTCTGACCAGCCTCGTCGGGCTTGGTCACGTGCGTCGCGTCGCAGCTGGCGCCGTAGCCGACGAGTTCGGCATGGATGGCCGCGCCGCGCCGAGTGGCCCGCGCGTAGTCTTCCAGCACGACGCAGGCCGCGCCCTCGCCCAGCACGAAGCCGCTGCGCCCGGCGCTGAACGGACGGCAGGCCTGCGCGCCGTCGGCATCGCCGTGCATGGCCAGGGTCTGCAGTGCTTCCCAGGCCTGGACGACGAGCCGCGTGATCAGCGCCTCGGAGCCCCCGGCCACCGCCGCGTCGACGCCGCCCGCGCGCACGGCCTGGAAGGCTTCGCCGATGGAGATGGCCGAGGACGCGCAGGCCACCGAATACGTCAGGCAAGGTCCGCGCAGGCCGTGGTCCTGCGCGATGGCCGACGCTGCGGCGTTGCTCATCACGCGGATGACCGTGAACGGGTGCAGGCGCTGCGCCCCTTGCTGGTAGACGGCGCGGGTAGCCGCCGCGATGGCCTGCGCGCCGCCCATGCCGGTGCCCCAGTACACGCCCACGCGCGCCGGGTCGTAGCCTGCCGTGGCGAAGGCGGTCGACTGCAAGGCGTTGTTGGCACTGATCAGCGCCATCTGTGCGTGGCGGTCCAGCATCGACGCGCGTGCCTTCGGCAGGTGGTCGGCCGGGTTGTAGTCGGACTGTGCCGCGATACGCGTGTTCAGGCCGTCCAGCTCCTGGCCGGGCGGCAGGGGACGGACGCCCGACACGCCATTGAGCAGGTTGTCGAAGAAGGTTGCGGGCGCATTGCCCAGCGGCGAGACCAGGCCCAGGCCCAGGCCCGTGACCGCGACGCGGCGGTAGGCAGGGGCACTCATCCCGGCGCGGTGCCCGAGGTCTGCGGCAGGTGCTGCATGACCAGGTCAACGACCTCGCCGATGCACTTGGGCGGTACGCGCTGCAGGCCCTCGCTGACGTTGATGCCGAGCCTGTCCTCAAGTTGGAAGATGAGCTCGATCATGCTGAGCGAATCGATGCCCAGGTCGGCGATTGGCGTGTCGATGGTGACCGCGCGGTCCCCGATGTCGTGCTCGCTCTGCAGCACGTCGCGGATCATGGACACGATGTCTTGGGTGGTTGGCATGGCTAAAACCTCTCTCGGTGGGTTGAGCCGGATACGGCTAGGCCGTGGGTGCGGCTTCGTGGTGGCGTCGCGTCAAGGCGTCGGGCACCTTCGAAGCGGTGCCGGACGGTGGGTCACGAAGGCGCTCGACGACCTGCGCCAGCGCCTGCGGAAGCAGGACTTCGCCGATCTCGCGGGCGAGCTCGTCGGGGATGGTGTTGCCGTCGTGCAGCAGCACCAGACGCAGGTGGCCCCGCCACGTGGAGAACAGGAACATCAGGCGACCCGGCGGAAACATCTGCGAGAAGCTGTAGTAGTCGAGCACCGTGCGCGGACCGAAGTGGGTGAACTCTTCGGGCACCGGGCCGATGTTTGTGCAGATGACGTTTGATCGCATCACGTGACGCAGCACCAGCCGGGTGCCCAGCTTCTTGTCCGACAGCAGCGCGGCGTTGCGGTAGTGCCAGTTGCGGTACAGCTCGGTCAGGATGCCGCCGGCCTTGAGGTCGTCGAGCTTGCGGCGCACCTGCAACACCAGCGCGCGGGTGTCGTCGTCCATCTCGAAATCGATGGTGTACGGCACCGCGAACACGTCGTACAGGTCGGCCACCGACCCTGCGGGCTCGGCAAAGCGGCGCAACGAGAAGTTGTCGATGAGGCGGATCACCGGCGACGCGTGGCCCACGCGTGCGTTGAGCGACTGCATGACCCGCAGCACGGCCGCGATGATCAGCGGATGCACCGACAGCCCCGCGCCCCGTGCGCCTTGGTGCAGCGCGTGCCACGCCGTGCCGCCGTAGTCGTGCAGGCGCACCCGCGTGTCGCCACGGGGGCGGTCGGGCAGCACCAGCGCCGTGCAGCGTGCGGTGGCGTCGCGCACGATCGCCGCAAGCCCGCGCCAGCCCAGCCGCCAGCGCTGCGCCAGCGTCAGCCGGGCTGTGAACAGGCGGAACGGATCGCGCTCCACGCTGGCCGGGGGCGGTGCGGGCAGCGTCCGGCCTGAAGCCAGCGCGCTGTACGCCGCCCCCAGGTCGCGCGTGACGACATTGGCCGATCGGCCATCGGTGAAGACGTGTGTCGTGATGATCTGCAGCCACGTCCGCCCGTCGGGGTGTTCGGTGACGTGCAGGCGCCAGGGCCGGGACCGCGTGATCGGCAGCGCTTCGCCGTGGATGTTGGCCACCAGCTTGGCGTGCAGCGCCGCGTCGTCCGGCGCGGGGCCCAGCAGCTCGTGCCGGATGTCCACTTCGACCGGGGTGTCCAGTTCCTTCCATCCGTAGAACGGAAAGCGCAGGACCTGCACGCTGTTGAGCACCGGATGGCGCTGCACGGTGGCCACCGCGGCAGCCCGCAGGCGATCGAGGTCCAGCGGTCCGTCCAGCACGATCCATTCGCACGAATTGGCGCTGACGAGCATCGCCAGGTTGCGGTAGACCTGGTTCAGCGGGGAGAGCAGGTGCAGCGGCATGGTGGGTGCGGCGGTTGTGAGGTTGGGCCCGTCACGCGGTGGGTGCCTGGCCGGCCTGAAACAGACCGCGGTAGCGCTCGCGCAACTCGCGCTTGAGCACCTTGCCGGTCAGCCCGCGCGGCATGCGTGCGGCCGAGCCCACATCCACCACGGTCTGCAGGCGCTGGCCGGGCTCCAGCGTGCGGTTGACGGTCTCCAGCGTGTGCGCACCATCCACCGGCGCCCCCGACAGGCTGTGCACCAGTGCGACCGGCACCTTGCCGCTGGTCGGATGCTCGATCTCGATGACGGCGGCCTCGCCGATGTCCTTGCACATCAGCAGCTTTTCCTCGATGGGAAGGCCGAACACGGGTCCGCTGCCGCTGTGCACCATGTCGGCCTCGCGGTCCAGGTGGTAGATGCGACCCCGGCGGTCCTGCATCGCCATGTCGCCCGTCCACCACCAGCCGTCGACCATGACCTCGTGCAGGCGCTCATGCAAGTTCCAGTAGCCCTTGAACAGGGTCCGCCCGCGCACCATCAGGCGGCCCGGCACGCCGGCGGGCATCGGGCGCCCGGAGGCGTCCGCGACCTTGACCCGCGGACCGATCCACGACTGCCGGCCGACGTAGCGGCTGAAGCGTTTCGTGCGCAGGCTGCTGATCTTGGTCAGTGCCGCCGAACCCACCTCGGAGGTGCCCAGCAGCTCGATGAACAGCGAGCCGCGCAGCGACCAGCCCAGGATCTTGAGGCTGCGGCCCTTGCGCACGCATTCGCGGATGTGCACCTCGTGCATCGCATCGCCGCCCGTCAGCCAGTAGCGCATGCTGGGCAGTTCGCGCTGCACCAGCCCGCCGGCGTACAGGCGCAGGTAGACGTCCGGGAAGGCGAAGAACAGGGTCGTCTTCTCGCGTTCCATGCGGTCGAGCAGGTGCGCCGCGCCCAGGTCGGTGGCGACGCTGGCCGGCGTGCCGCACATGTTTGCCGCCAGCAGCGACGTGAACGCGATGTGGTGGTTCAGGTGCCCGGCAATCAGCACGCGGTCGTCGCTGGGCAGCGGGTTGCGCAGCAGCGCGATGCGCACCGAGTGGATCAGGCTTTCCGAACTGTGCAGCACGCCCTTGGGGAAGCCGGTGGTGCCCGAGGTGTGCACGATCAGCGCGTCGTCGTGCCGGCACAGCGCCGCCGGTTCGGCCAGCGGCGTCTGCGCCGGCATCTGCTGCAATAGCTGCTGTTCCAGCGCCACGCGCCGTCCGGCCACGCCGGGAGTTGCGACGGGCACCAGCCAGGTGTGCACGCCGGGCAGCTGGCTGCGGTCGATGCGGGTGAAGTGCTCGTCGTCCGTGTAGACCGCCTCGCAGCCGGTGTAGGCGGCGTACTGGACGAAGGACGCCGTGGGCAGATCGCCGTGCACCGGCACCGCAATGCCGCCAGCGCGCATCACTGCCAGGCACATCACGTAGTAGTCGATGTGGTTGGTTTTGTAGACCGCCACGCGCCCGAAGCGCTGCAGCCCGGACCGGCGCAGCACCGTGGCCAGGCGCGAGACGGCGCGGTGCAGCTCGTCGAAGCCAATGGCCGTGCCCTGCAGCCCCAGCCACGTCGGTGGCGCGTCGACGATCAACGCGGTGCGGCCCCCGTAGGCCGCCGCGAGCCGCTCGGTCACGTTGGACATGCGCATGGCGCGGTCGGCGGCGAAGCGCAGGCGGTTGAACATTGATCCCGGTCGATAGCGC
The DNA here is from genome assembly GCA_031372005.1 of Rubrivivax sp. GTDB lineage: Bacteria > Pseudomonadota > Gammaproteobacteria > Burkholderiales > Burkholderiaceae_C > Rubrivivax. The sequence continues at coordinate 1,018 of JANMKK010000230.1, read as the reverse complement.
ATTTCAATTTCCCCCAAACGAACTCGTCAGGAACACCCACGCGACGTTGTTGCGGGAGAGAAAGTCGAACGTGCTGCCCGCCGGCCCCTGGAAGCGCTCGACGAGCAGGCACAGCGACAGGCGTGGCGCGAGCGTGCTTTCCCAGCGCAAGCGCCAGACCGACTCGCGCCCTTCGTAGGCCAGCACGGTGAAGGTCAACCGGGGGTCTCCGCTCAGCGGGTTGTTGGCCACCGACAGGGAGGCGCCGGAGACGCGGCGTCGGCCCTGGTGGAAGAGGGTGCGGTTCAAGGCCGCCAGCCGCTCCAGCCCCGGATCGCGCGCTGCCGGGGCGCCGTGCTGCTCGACCAGCCACTGCACGTTGGCGGTCCAACCCGCGACGATCTCGCGTTCGGCCGCGAGCACGGCGCTCCGCGTGGGGCGCGGGGCCACACCTGTGGCGTCGTCCTCGCGGCGCACGATGGCGGCTTCCCCGCGAAGAACCCAGGCACCGACGGTGCGCGCGAAGTCGCCGCCCAGCATGCGCTGCCGCGCATACCGCGACTCCAGGCCGGTGGCGCCGCCGGGGCGGAAATAGGGCGTCAGCGTGGCGCCGGTGGCCGCAGTCAGCGCGTAGTCCAGCGCGCCGTGCTGTCCTTCCCAACGCCCGGCGGCGGCCGGCGATCGGCCGCTGACGCTGCTGGAATGCGAGGGCACCGCAGGCAGCGCGGCCAGCAGGCCCGCGCCCCGGCGCGAAGGGCGCAGCCGCGGCGACAGCAGCACGGTTGCCGTGCCAAGGTCACCCGGCGTGACCCAGGCCCGCAGCGTGTCCGCGCCGATGGCCTGGTCGCTGTCGCGGAAGCTCGCACGGTCGTATCGCCTCGGCGTCCACACGTCGGTGGGGTTGACGATGTCGGCGCGACCCCACACCAGGTTCTGCCGCCCCACCGCCCAGCCCCAGTTCTCGGCGCGCCAACTCAACGCGGCTTCCGTGACTTCGGTGATCGTGCGCTCGCCTGCGGCGTCGGCCGGGTCGCGCAGG